>NZ_JBEZIQ010000110.1:0-12004 GCF_040651155.1 Kitasatospora sp. NPDC048545 | reverse complement strand
GGTCTCGGAGGACGAGGACAGCTCGATCTTGGCCTTCTCGGCGGCCTCGCGCAGACGCTGCAGGGCCATCTTGTCCTTGGACAGGTCGACGCCGTAGCCGTTCCTGAACTGCTTGACGAGATGGTCGACGACGCGCTGGTCCCAGTCGTCGCCGCCGAGGTGGGTGTCGCCATTGGTGGCCTTCACCTCCACCACGCCCTCGCCGATCTCCAGCAGGGAGACGTCGAAGGTGCCGCCGCCGAGGTCGAAGACCAGGATCGTCTGGTCACTCTCCTTGTCCAGCCCGTACGCGAGGGCTGCGGCGGTCGGCTCGTTGACGATGCGCAGCACATTCAGGCCGGCGATCTCCCCGGCCTCCTTGGTGGCGGTGCGCTGGGAGTCGTTGAAGTAGGCGGGGACGGTGACGACAGCGTCGGTGACGTCCTCGCCGAGGTAGGCCTCGGCGTCGCGCTTGAGCTTCTGCAGTACACGGGCGGAGATCTCCTGCGCGGTGTACCGCTTTCCCTCGACGCCGCCGGTGTCGGGGAAGCGCCAGTGCGGGTCACCCATGTGGCGTTTGACGGAGCGGGCGGTGCGGTCCACGTTCGTGACGGCCTGGCGTTTGGCGACCTCGCCGACCAGTACGTCGCCGCCCTTGGCGAACGCCACGACCGACGGGGTGGTGCGCGCCCCTTCCGCGTTGGGGATGACGGTGGGCTCGCCGCCCTCCAGGACACAGACGACGGAGTTCGTGGTGCCCAGATCGACACCGACGGAGCGAGCCATCGCGGGGCCTCCTCCCGCACGAGCGGATCCCTGGGCAAACCCCCTCTCCCTCACTCGTAAAGCTTGAGTTGCCCGGTGTCAAGGGCTGACGGGAGTCCCGTTGGCGGGGGCCCGCGGCACGGCACCGGGGACAATGCCTGCGGGCCGTCGCGCTTCCCTGATCCCCGGACCGGGTCGGCGAGGCCCGGGCGCCCGCGCTTTCCGACCGGCTTGCGCCACTCGATCAGGAACAGGGTGGCGTCGTCGCTCGTGTGCCCGCCCGCTTCTCCTTCAGGACGTGGAAGAGCGCGCGGGCACCTGGCCCCGCGGGCGAGCCGGGAGGCGGCCCTGGCCGCGATGGCACGTGCGGTCGAGGCCGACGGAAGCGACTCGGGCTTGACCGGCACCCGGCCGAGCGCAACGCCCCCCGCCCCCGCGGCCGCCACCTGGGGTGCCTTCCCCGTCCACACTCTGTACAACGCACAGAGTGGCATCGGCGTCGTGCACAACGCCGCATCTCTGGAAGGGCCGGAACGCACCGTCGCCCGAGGTCCGTTCTGCCCAGCGCCCCGATCAATCCCGAACAGCGCGATGGCGATGCCCCTCGGGCCCCCGTGGTTCGTCACCAACCGCCCACAGCCACCACGGGCCGTCGCCTGGCCGGCTTTGCCGTCAAGCCTCGCTGGTCCGCGCCATCGGGGGATCTTCACCTCCGCGCTGCGTGGCTGACCACGGGGCCACCCGGCCTGCGGTTTGCCGACGCGCCGCATGACCGGGTCGGATGATTAATCGATACCCGCGTTGCCGCCACGCCCCAGCGCGGCACCCAGCAACGCTGGCGCGCTTGACCCAAGCCGATCAAGACGCAGAACCAATCCAGCTCCACCCGTCAACCCTCGTCGCGTGACAACTACGCCGAGGAGCCAGGAAGCCACGTTCGATCTACCCATTCGCCCTCGAAGGGTCGTCACGAACCGGACCTGGCATCAATGTGACACACGGCCTGACAAAACCATTGGCCTGCACTTGAATTGCATTCACCAACCCGATATCAAGCGCCTGGAAAACGACCCTCAGCACCAGAAGGTCCAGGAGTGCGCACCGATCAACCGTTCGGCATATTCCGCCAGCTCATGGACCGAACCGTCGACGTAATCCAACGCAGAACGCGAGGTGCTCTTCAGCCACCACGCATCCCTGCCGGCAAGGCGGCAGAAGGAGCGGGGATGCCCAGACGCAGAGCGGCGAAGTCGACGGCCACGACTCGCACCCCGCAACGATGCTCCCGGTCGCGCGGGACGGCAGAGATCCGGGCGCGCGCCGCTGCGCGGCGGAATACTCGTCCGGCCGATTTCCCTACGTTGTGGGGTAGCCGATCTCGGCGATGTCCTCGGCAAGGTCCGCTAGGGTCAGCTCGGCGTTGAGGGCCCGGACCACGTCATCGGTGAGTGGCCGCAGAGCACAGATGTGCCGGACGGTATCCAGGTCGACTGGTATCTCGTAGTAGTCGACGGCGAAGCTCGCGTACGCCTCCGGAGATCGGTCGGCGAGGAGCCGGAACAACCAGTCGGCCCCGTCGGGATCGACATGGCCCTCCGGGAAGTCGATCTCTCCCGTCTGCCAACTCTCGTCAGTCGTCCTACGCCACAGGCAGGCCGTCACCGTCGGAACGCCGTCGTCGCTGAACGCGGGTTCCTCGACGCACGACCGGAACTCTTCGGGAACGGAGTCCACCACGCCCTGCCACACTCCCTCCTCGGCATAGGGGCTCATCGGCGACTCGTGGTCAAAGCCCCGGATGTACACACCGGCCGGAGCGAAGACGATCGAGTACTCATCCCCCGAACCGTTGCGCATCGAGGCCAACTCCTCCGTCGGCGACCACCGCGCGTCGAAGGAGTAGTAGCGCGAGGACCAATCGGGACTGAGGATCGCATCCAGCATCGCCAAAGCCCGGCAGTGGTCCCGCAGGACGTCGGGATCGGGCAGAGAACGGGCGACATCGTTGACGGTCATGCCGACCATCCAAGCGGACCCCGGTGACAACCCGCACGGTCGCCGCCAAACCGCCGCACAAGGGACGTCGGCAGAACCACCACGACAGCAGCCCTATCCCGGGTAGCGACACCATTCGAGGCACTGACGCGTCTCAGCCGGCGGCTGCGCCGAGGTAGAGGGCAGCCAGCCGGGGAAGGCGACGGTGCATCTCGTCAGCGTCGTCGAAGTCGAAGTCCTCGCCCATGTCGGCTCCAGCTCCGCATCCGGATCCTGCCCTGCCCGATGGCGCTTCCACGCCTCGTGGAAGGCATCGGCGTCACCCACTCGGGCATCGGACTTCACACGCCCGCCACCGTCCGCTTCGGCACCGCGGAGGAGATCCGCGACCAGCGGGCCGTCACCCTCGCCGAGGCCTACGCACGGCACCCCGAACGCTTCGGCCGCCGCCCCAGACCACCCGAGATCCCGAAGACAGCGTGGATCAACGACCCCGCCATGCACAGGGAACCCGCGCCACAAACCTCATAGCGTCCCAACTGTCTCACTGGACTTGAAATCTTCCGCTACCGGCTCGCCTCGCTGCTCCTCCCCTCGGAGGATCCGGCGGCACAGGCCCGCCGCGCCATGGGCCTGCCCGGGCCAACCGACGGAATCGGCGACGCGGCCCGCCTGCGCGGACTCGGCGTGCTACCTGCGTTGCCGGCCGCCCCGCTCCGGGGTCGGCGTTCGAGCAGCGGGTCTTCCCGGAGATGCCGCGCTCAACCGCCGGCGCAGGAGGTTCTGCGCTCGGGCGGACCGGTCGGGACGGGAGCAGGCCCGTTCGGCCCTGTCGCACGCGCCGGATGCGGGGCAGGCTCACGGTAGGGCCGCAAAGCGGTCCCGCGCCTCCCGGTCGCTCTGCTCGTGGCGACGCGTTCCCGGACCTGCCTGTCGACGCCGGTCCGCAATCGAAGGGAGCCGACATGACCGCCGTGATCGCGGTCCTGGTGGTGCTCGTCATCCTGGTCCTGATCGGGCTCGCGATGTCGATCCGCATCGTCCGCCAGTACGAGAAGGGGGTCGTCTTCCGGTTCGGCCGGATCACCGGAGCGCGCGATCCCGGACTGCGCCTGATCGTCCCGTTCGCCGACGTCATGCACCACATCTCGCTGCGGATCGTCACCATGCCGATCCAGTCCCAGGGGATCATCACCCGCGACAACGTCAGCGTCGACGTCTCCGCCGTCGCCTACTTCCGCGTCGTGGACGCGATCAAGTCGGTCGTCGCCATCGAGAACGTGAGCTCCGCGATCAACCAGATCGCCCAGACGACCCTGCGCAAGGTCGTCGGCCGGCACACGCTGGACGAGACCCTGTCCGAGACCGACCGCATCAATCTGGACATCCGCCAGATCCTGGACATCACCACGACCGAATGGGGCGTGGAAGTCACCCTGGTCGAACTCAAGGACATCCAGCTGCCCGACACCATGAAGCGCGCGATGGCCAAGCAGGCCGAAGCCGAGCGGGAGAAGCGCGCAAAGATCATCAGCGCGCAGGGAGAGGCCCTGGCCGCCTCCGCACTCGGCGACGCCTCCGACACGATGATGGCCCACCCGCTCGCCCTCCAACTGCGCAACCTGCAGAGCCTCGTGGAGATCGCCGTCGACAAGAACAGCACCGTCGTCTTCCCCGCTCCCCTGATGAGCACCATCGGCGAACTCGGCTCCTTCCTCTCCCGCGAGGCAACCGCCGCCGCCGCTCCCGCACCGCAGCCGCCTCTGGTCACCCCGCTGATGACCAAGCCCGTTCATGCACCGGCACCCAACGGGGCAGCAACCGGGACCCCGTAGACGTCGCCGTCCCCTTCCGGCCGAGGGCGCACGGCGTTCGCCGGCGACGGGTGGAGCGCATCGCACGGAAGGCCATCGAGAAGATGACGCAGCCGTCCCACACACCGCTCCACGGGGTGCACCGCCTCGTGGAGTACTGGAAAGCCGCGGCCGCCGACCGCCGCGCGCGGGCCGCCGGCCGGCGGTGGCGGCACGTCGGCACCGAGCCGCGCTGGGCACGCAGTGATCTGCCGGCCCGGCGGCTGCTCGGACGGATCTTCGTCCCGTTCTTCCTGCTCGGGACCATCGTCTTCACGTTGCTCGCGGCGAACGCCCTCCCCGCACCGCGTGCCGATCGTGCGTTCTTCACGGGCCTCGCCGTGCTGTGCGCGGTGTCCACTGTCGTCGCGGTGATCGACCTGGTCGTCATCCGGCGTCGGATGGCGGAGGAACGACGGTGGCACCGCTGACGACGCGGGCGCGCGGGGGCATGGCGTACGGTCCCGGGGGTCTCCCGCCGGGGCGTCACGGAGTCCGCACCCCCTCCCGATCACCCCGCCAGGTCCCCCCGGGCCCGGAACTGCGGGCAACGCCACGGTGGGAGACCGTCCAAGTGATGTCGCGGCAGCTGAGGGTGCGGGCGGTGCTCGTCGCGGTCGCGGTCGGCGACGGGCCTGCCTACGGTTGAGAGCAGGACGCGCCGATGCAGCCGGCTCCCGGTGGTGCCACGCGTCGAATGTACGGTCGTCCAGCATGGGAATCGAAGGTGGGCCGGTGGATCCGGAGAATGGATCCGGGCGGGCGGACGTTCCCGACCGCAGCCACCGCATCGACGACGAGATGGACCGGATCGTCGGACGTCTACGGGACCTGGCCCACACCCAGCGCCGATTCCAGGACCTGCTGGACGCGGTCATGGCGGTCGGCCGGGAACTGGACCTGCCGGTCGTGCTCCGCCGGGTGATCACCACCGCGATGAGCCTGGTCGACGCCCGCTACGGCGCACTCGGCGTGCTCAGCGAGGACGGCGAACACCTGGAGGAGTTCATCCCCGTCGGGCTGAGCGAGCAGCAGGTCGCAGCGCTGGCCGCAGTCGCCCTTCCACACGGGCGCGGACTCCTGGGCCACCTCATCGAACACCCCGAACCGCTGCGTGTCGCGGACATCGGCGCCCACCCGGACGCGGTCGGCTTCCCACCGGGCCACCCGCCGATGCGGACACTGCTCGGGGTGGCGCTCACCGGCCGCGGACGCGTCTTCGGCAACCTCTACCTCTGCGAGCGGCGCGACGGGCAACCCTTCGACGACCACGACCAGGACATCCTCGTGGCGCTCGCCGGCGCGGCCGGCCTCGCCATCGAGAACGCCCGCCTCTACCGGCAGGTCCGCACCAACGCCGAGTACTTCCAGCGCCTCCTCCTTCCCGGCCTGCCCGATGTGGCACCCTTCTCCGCCGCGGCCATCTACCGGCCCGCCGCCACCCCGGACCACGTCGGCGGCGACTGGTACGACGCCCTGATGCTCCCCGACGGCGCCTGCGCCCTGGTCATCGGCGACGTCGCCGGACACGACCTGAAGTCCGCCGCCACCATGGCCCAGACCCGCAACATGCTGCGCGCCCTCCTCTACGACCGCCGCACCCCGCCCAGCGCCGTCCTGACACAGCTCGACCGCACTCTGGAGGCGATCACCGACAACCCGATCACCACCACCTGCCTCGCCCGCATCGAACCCTCCGAGGACGGCTGGACGCTCCACTGGAGCAACGCCGGACACCCGCCACCGCTCCTGATCAGCCCCGACGGCACCGCCCACTACCTGCACCCCGACCCCGGCCTGCCCCTCGGCGTAGACCCCGACGTGCCCCGCCCAGACCACAAGCACCCCCTGCCCCGTAACGCCACCCTCGTGCTCTTCACGGACGGCCTGGTCGAGCACCCCGACCAGCCCCTGGATGCCGGCCTCAGCGCCCTCGCCCAGGTCGCCGCCGCCCACGCCGACCTGCCCCTGGACGACCTGTGCCGGATCCTGGCCGATGCCCATCTCGGCGACGGCCACGACGACCTCGCCGTCCTCGCCCTGCGCACCCCGCCCGCCGTACCGGGAGGGGGCGCCCGAGCCGGCTGACCCCGGCCTGGCCCGCCGGGCCGGAAGATCGGGCCATCGAGGCCATCGACCGGGCTCGCCCGGGTCGACGAGGACGGCTACCACTTCATCGTCGACCGCACGAAGGACCTGATCATCCGCGGCGGCTACAACGTCTACCCGCGCGAGGTCGAGGAGGTCCTCTACCGGCACCCGGCGGTCGCCGAGGCTGCCGTCGTCGGCGTGCCGGACCGACTGCTCGGGCAGGAGGTCGCCGCAGCGGTCGTCCTCAAGCCCGCAGCGCGCGCCACCGCCGAGGAGCTCCGCGACCACGTGAAGGCCCGGGTGGCCGCCTACAAGTACCCCCCGGGTGGTAACGCTCACCGACGCCCTCCCCCAAGGGGCCGGCCGGCAAGATCCTCAAGCGTGAGATCGTCGTGGCACCGCTCGAGCCCTGACCCGGATCCCCGCCGGCGGCACCGACTCCCGGGGCGGCGTGGGGCCGAGCAGCAGGCGCCGACGATCGCGTAGGGGACGGCGATGCCGGAGCACCTCCGCCGTCGGCTGCTTCGCGGTCCCGACCGGCCGGATGATGCTGGATGGTGCGCCATGAGGCAGGAGGGTCCCGCCATGGAACGATCCGGCCAATGTCCACCAGTCCAAGCCTCGCAGGTCAGGGCCCTTCACGTCCGACTCCGACCTCCATGACGCCTGATGCCACCCCAGGACACCCAATACGTGAGAAGCGCGTGAGAGCCAGCATGCGAGCGGGAGATCGAAAGTGATCCGCTCACCCAGGACAATGAGACTTCCTCCGCTCCAGAGCCCCCGATGTCGCTCCTCGGAACAGCGCGGCCGCGACGGTCGGCCTCCAGGTCAAGGAATTCTTCATCGTCCACCGACAGGCAGTAGTGACGGGAGCCACAGGCCTCCCATGGAGACCATTACACACGACCGCCCCACAAAAGGTCGCCCCCGCATTGCTGCGGAGGTGACCTTACCGGCCTGCGCAAACGTAACACCGACCGGGGCAACAGGATCTGAATCCACGCCCCCGCAACCCTATGATCTTCCCGCCGAAAGGGCAGACACTCGCGAGATCACGAGTCGCGGATCCAGGAATCCTGCCTCATTGATCCACATATTCGCCTCCTCGCGATCGTGTCACCGGCAACTTCTCCCGGCACTTTCCAGAATACTCCGCACCGCTGGAATCCGAGCACCTCTTGCACATGAATTCTTTTTCGAAAATTACCGCACGCTCATGTTTGGCCGTCATCCGATAAATACCTTGGGCCGCACCCGACAGCGGCGAGATCCTGCCTGGCCGAAGTGCCGCGGGCCAGGGCCGGCGCCATGCCGGGACAGGGGAGGTGCTGGTGAGACGTTCGCCGGTCCATCTCGGGGCAAGGCAGGAAGCCGACGGTGGAAGAGGACTGCTGCAGGGAACCGTGGTGCTCATGGCGGATTTCGCACGGGAGAACCCGCGGAGCGCCGCGGACCGGTCAAGAGGATTCGGTGATCGGCTGCTGGGGCGGATCCTGGACCGGGCTCACGAGATGCGCCGCAGATCGCGGACCCGGCCTTCCCGGCGACGAAGTGCGGCGCGGAGCAAACACCGGCCGCTCCCTGCTCGCCCCGGAGACCGGGGCCGGCCGAAGTACGGTGGACGGACTCACTGTCAACGACCTGCGGGATTCCTGCGGTGCCAAGCGCCCGCACCAGGCCGCCCACAACAACGAGTCCAGGACGGGTGTTCGATATGACCGGGCGGCCTCCGATCCCACCGCTGCCCAGCCACCGGGGCCGGAACAGCCGGTGCACCTCTCACTGACACCGGAAGGAGCCACCCCGGGACGACTGGACGGCGCCCGGCGGCCCCGCTCGCACGACCTCCTGCACGGACTCCCCCCGCTGGCGGCGGCACTGGCCCCACATGGGGGAAGATCACACCTGTCACCGTGAATCCGACACATCGGCCGGCCATCCCCCGGCGGGTCCCGTCGAAGGCCACGCATCCACGTCGGATGGTTCGAGCAGGAGCAGGACGCGGACGAGGCGATGGTGTGCTCCTTCGTCCCGCTCCGCCTGGAGCTCCTGGCAATTCCCCCGAGGCCGAGGCCTCGGCCGCCGCCGAGTGGCTGATGACCGCGGCGCCCGACCCGGCCAATGCCCGCACCGGCACCGACGCATCCGCAGCGCTCCGCTCGGGTGCGGTCGGGCGCACCGGACGGCGGCCCGGCCCGACCAGGGCACGGAGGTGGGCACCGGGCCCCCTGGGGGCGGGCCGCGGGGGTCGGACGGGTGCGCGGCACGACAGGGCTCCGGTGGCGGACCCGGGATCTGGCTGCGGCGACCGGCCGCCCC
Source organism: Kitasatospora sp. NPDC048545 (assembly GCF_040651155.1). Taxonomy (NCBI): domain Bacteria; kingdom Bacillati; phylum Actinomycetota; class Actinomycetes; order Kitasatosporales; family Streptomycetaceae; genus Kitasatospora; species Kitasatospora sp. NPDC048545. Next base: position 2,999 of record NZ_JBEZIQ010000110.1, on the reverse strand, counting down.
ACCCCGTGCGGGGCGAAGACTACCTCCCCAACCAGCACCGAAAAATCTATTCCCGCCGAAGTAGACATTGCCGCGCACCGTGGTTAGTGTTTCTCTCGTAGATGAGATCAGCGGTACCCGCCAGACACGAACTGGCGGGCAGCAGTACAGGAGTTCGCAGGTCGGTACGGTTGCAGGGTCCTGAAGCCAGGGATGTAGCAGTAAGGCGACAGGACCGGCGGCCGGACCGGGCGGCCCGCAGGTATCAGGGGCCGTCGCACAGCGGTACCGCAGTGCAGCAGGAGCAGTACCCGTAGGTGAGCAGGATGCAGGACACGCCGGGCAGGTGGGCGTGAAGTAGTGGCGCAACAGCGGCGCGGTAGCGGAGTCCCGGAGCCACGGCAGGTGCAGGACGGCAACGGGACTGGCGGCCGGGCCGGGCGGCCCGCAGGATCAGGGGTCGCCACCGAGCGGTACCGCAGTTCGGTAGGCGCAGTACCAGCAGTGTGAAGTTGAGTTGGGCAGTACCAGCAGTCGAAGTACGCGGTATCCCGGTGAAGGCGCCCAGACTGCGGGTGCGCGCGCTGGGAGTCCGGCAGTGGGGTTCCAAGCCGAGTGGTCGAGCAGGACGGGCGACGGGGCTGGCTGCCGGACCCGGTGGACCGCAAGGACCGCCACAGCAGTACCGAGTGGTTGGCACTACCACGCAGTTCGAAGTACAAGCAGTTCCGCAGTACCGAGCAGTACCCGTGTGAGCAGTACCAGGCAGTTCGAAGTACCAGGCCAGTACAGAGGAAACGGAGGGGACAGAGCGCCATCAGGATCGCCCGGCCCGTGAGGAAGTCGCCCGGGCGGAATCCGAAGACCCCAAGGCAAGGACGGTGGTTTCCGGTCACGCATACGCGATCCCTGCACGCCCCCTCCCCCGGGGCAGTGCGGATATAAGGAAGCCGGCCACAAGGCCGGCAGATGGTGTAGAACCCTTCGGGGCCCCGGGAGCCGCAATGGCCCCGGGGCCCCTCAGCGCGTCCCCGGACACAACAACAAGAAGAGGTGCAGTGACCACGGCAACCATTCGACCGCATACCCCCGACTCCCTCGACGACGACGACTACCCCGCCTACACCATGGGCCGCGCCGCCGAGATGACCGGCACCACCCCCGGCTTCCTGCGGGCCCTCGGCGAACAGGGCCTCATCACCCCCCTGCGTTCCGACGGCGGCCACCGCCGCTACTCCCGCTACCAACTGCGCATCGCCATGCGCGCCCGTGACCTCGTCGACCAGGGCACCGCCATCGAGGCCGCCTGCCGCATCGTCATCCTCGAAGACCAACTCGAAGAAGCCCTGCGTATCAACGAAGAACTCCGCGGTTCCCCGCGCGGCCAGGAGTCCGCCGCCGACACCTGACCCGCCTGCCAGGCCGACGAGACCGGTCCGCGGTGAGCGACGGGCGCTCACCGCAGGCCGCCCCGGACACGATTACCCCTCAGCCCCCGGTCGCCGGCCGACCGTTCTCCACCGGCCAGGCCGCCCGACACCCTGCCTCATTGGCGCGGACCGGTTCCAGGCCGCCCGGTACGACGGCACGCCGCCCGTTGAAGTACACACCCGGGGCGTTCGTCCACTACCGTTCCGCCCGGGTCATGACGCGTGCCCCGCAGCGTGAGCCCGGGCCCGGTCTGCTTCCCGTCGACCGGACCGAGCCCGCGCTCCCACTGCCTCGGTCGCATCCCCGATGACCACTCCGCGACCGCCCGCGCCGCGCGAATGGTGACCGAGGAAGGGACGCCGACGCTACTTCCGCACGGCCCGCTCGTCGGATGCACCGGCCCCCTCGGGACCGGATCGTTCAGGCCACGCTCAGTGCACAACTGTGCTTCCTTGCCTGGTCCTTGGCCGCGCCTGCCGCTGACGGTTCGCCTGCGCTGAGCGGGCGGTCCGCGCGGTCGCCCGGCCGCTACGGTGGGGTTGCGCCGCCGCACGCGGGTCGTCAGGCAAGTCGCCCGTTTTGCGGGCGCACTACGGCCCGCCCGAGACCGGGGCCGCGAGGAGTACTCGGTGGCCGTCCCCGCGCAGTCCGCCCCCTGCCCTCGACATCCGCCTGCGATCGGGAACCGGCGGCCTGGTGCTCGACCCGATGGGCGACCCGGACCAGGACAGCGGCCCAATGCTGAACGCCGCCGTGGACAGCGCCCTGGACGCGCGACTGTCGGCGCGTCGGCGCCGGCAGAGCTGGCCTAGAAGCTGAGCAGGCCGATGGCGTGGCCGTCGGGGTCGACCACCGGCCATGTGTCCAGGCCGCGGGCGCGCATGGCGGCGGCTGCGGTGGCGGCGAGCATGTCAGCGGTGGCGAACGGGGCCTGGTCGAGGACGATGTCGCGCACCGGGGTGCGCTCGGTGGACCAGGTGCGGGTCTGGAACGGTGCGAGGTGCAGGCGGGTCAGCAGGCCGGCGCAGCGGCCGTCGTCGTCGCGGACCAGGAGGTGGTCGGCGCCGGAGCTGTGCAGGATGTCGATCGCCATGTCGACCATGACGTCGTCGCTGATCTGCAGCTCGGGGTGTCTCATGAGGTCGCCGACCGTGGCGGTGGTCGCGGGGTGTTCGAGGGTGAGGGTCATGGGCGGACTCCTTGATGTCGGTTCCGCCGGGGCCGGCGGTGGTCGGGGCATCGGCGGTGGGATGGCCGGCGGGGGTCCGCCGGAGCGGGCCGGGACTCGTGTTTCGCGCTGGTGAGTCGTGTGGGCCTGGACCGCAGCAGCGGTCCAGGCCCACAGCTGCTGCCCACTAGGCGGCGAGGGCGACGCGCCTCGGTGCCCGGCGGCGGCCGGAGGAGCCCTGGTTGTCGCGGCCCGCGACAGTCGCGCGGGTGTCACCGGCCGCGTGGGCGGGGCGGCTGCGGCGGCCGCGGCTCGTGGACGGGCTGCGGCGGGGGCGTTCGACGACGGGGGCGGCGATCACCGTGGGGATACCGGTGGGCACGCGGGCGCCGGTGATGCGGGTCAGGTCCTCGTCGCCGGC
>NZ_JBEZIQ010000109.1:0-12578 GCF_040651155.1 Kitasatospora sp. NPDC048545 | reverse complement strand
ACTTCGGATCGCGGCGGGAACGCATCACCCAGCCCTACACCGCGATGTTCAAACTCTGACCCAGGACGCACGCGGTTCTCCGCCGCGTGCGCCGCACATGGTGCGAGCCCTGCGGTACGCCCGTGGCCCGTGGCGTCGGCGCGCCGTCCTGAGAGTACGCACCACCCCGACCGGGGGCGGACGGGAACCCGACACTCCGGCCCTGTAGCCTCACCGGCAATGGCCGGAAGGGCATGTGACGAGTCGTCACTGATGGGCGGGTGCGGGGTGGGCAGGCGATAGACTCTGCGCGTGGATGACAAACATCTGTTTGAGTCCGTCTGTGCGGTGCTCTCCCACCGGGGGTTCGAGCCGGCACCGTCGCAGGCGGCCGGGCTCTTCGCCCGGCTGCGTCCGGGGGGCGGCCTGGTGCTGGGGTGGCGCCCGGGCCAGGACTTGATCGGACCGACCCTCCACGCCTGCCCGCATCCCGCCGACGCCGCCGGGCGCACCGAGTTCCGCGGCATCCGCGGTGCGCTGATGCTGGCCCTGGCGGAGGTCCTCGGCTCCGCGGGCTTCACCGTCACCGCCCTCGGAGCCGACCTGCTCGTCACCGCCGGCCCGCATGATCCTGGCGATGCCCCGGCCCTCACGGCCGCCGCCACCTGCCCTGCACCGCGGCGCAGCCGATCGGCGTGTCAGGTCGCCGTCGCGTAGCGCCCGGCCGTGCAGCAGGCGCAAGGCTCGTGGCCGCCATGGCCGCTGCCCCGGGCCCGTGGGCGCCGCGGAGACCGTGTCCTATTCTGGTGGGCATGTCGAACCCTGACGGGCTGCTCGTCGACATCGCCGCGATGGTCGAGTCCGAGCACAGCAATCAAATGTCCCTGACCGTGGTGGTCCCCGGCGCCGTGATCACCGGCAGGCTCGCGCCGGTGACCCTGTGGTTGGATCGGGTGGCGGAGGTCCTCCAGGCCTCGGAGCACCTGAAGCCCTTCGCCGCTCTCTTCGCCCCGCCCGCCGACGGCCCGCCCGCACAGCCCACCCACCTGCATCTCCACCGGGCGAAGATCCTGCAGGGCGACTTCGGGCTCCCCCACACCGGCGGCATGTACCGCATCGCCATCGAGGACGTCAGCAGCTGGACGGTCGGGGACCTCAGCTACTCCGATTCCTGAGAACCACCGCAGGCCCAAGTGGCCGCCTGGCTTGGCGCCCCACGTCCCCGCAACAAGGAGTCGCCGAGCCTTGAGTGGGGTGTCGTGACGGCTGGTCCGGGTGTCGGGGTGGACCGCTGACGGCGCTGGCCGCAGAGGCGAAGGGCACAGCGGGCGGAAGGCACCGGCGTCCCGGGCGGTGCCGCCCATCTCCGAGCGGACCATCCCGAGCACCCGGCCGGCGGCGTCCAGCCCGGCCGCGCCCTCCGGCCGCCACGTCTTGTGCCGCGCCGCGGTGCTGCCGTACGGGGCGACGGCCGGAGCGTGCGGCGCGAGGCCGTCCCCCGGTCCGGCCCCTGCGGCGCAGCCGTGCGGCTGGAAGGAGCTGTGGGCCAGGTTGCCGGTCCGGTCAGGTGTCCGTGGTGGGCTCCTGGCGGTGTTGGGTGCGGCGGAGTTGTTCGTTGATGCGCAGGGCTTCTTCGAGTTGGTCTTCGAGGATGACGATGCGGCAGGCGGCTTCGATGGGGGTGCCCTGGTCGACGAGGTCGCGGGCGCGCATGGCGATGCGCAGTTGGTAGCGGGAGTAGCGGCGGTGGCCGCCTTCGGAGCGTAGGGGGGTGATGAGGCGGTGTTCGCCGAGGGCCCGGAGGAAGCCGGGGGTGGTGCCGGTCATCTCGGCGGCGCGGCCCATGGTGTAGGCGGGGTAGTCGTCGTCGTCGAGCTTGTCGGGTGTGTCGGGGCTGGCCGTTGTAGTCACTGCACCTCTCTGGTTCTCGAGGAGAACGCGTCGAGGGGCCCCGGGGCCGTGTCGGCTCCGGGGCCCCGAAGGGGAACAACACCATCTACCGGCCTGGGCCGGTCCTTCTCGTTCCGCACTGCCCCGGGAGAGGGGTGTGCGGGGATCGCGTATGCGTGACCGGAAACCACCGTCCTTGCGTTGGGGTCTGCGGTGTCCGCCCGGGCGAGTGTTCACGGGCCGGGCGATCCTGATGGCGCTTGCGCCCTCCGTTCATCCTCTGTACTGAACTGTCACTTTCGTACTGCTGGTACCGCACTCACTGAACTGCGTACTGCTGGATACCGCTGGTGGCGGCCCCTGATACCTGCGGGCCGCCCGGTCCGACAGCCAGCCCCGTCGCCGTCCTGCACCTGCCTGGCTTCGGAACTCCACTGCCGGACCGAACCGCGAACTTCTGTCCAACAACCCCGGCCGGTCAGTGTCTGGCCGGTATCGCCGACTGCTGCCTACGAGAGAAACGTTAGACCCACCCACGGGCAATGTCTACTCTGGCGCTCACAGATTTTGCGGCGCCCGCGAGTGAGGTAGCCTTCCGCTGCGCGGCGGCGGCAACCCCCGAGCCGCCGCCGCGCGCCCGAAGAAACGAGTGACACCCCGCATGGAGGCGGCAGTGGAACACCTGGTGCCCACAGCACCAGAGACAGCCCGCAACGGACAGGCGGACCTGATCGAAGCGATCACCGAGGCCGTGCGCGACGGCGACAACCGAACCGTCCGCCGGCTGCTGGCCCGCTTCGCCGAACTGGCCACCATCACCGACCTGTACGCCTTGCGCGACGCCCTCGACACCGCCCGCCCATCTGGTGCCCACGGGTAGCGGTGACTCCTGCCGGAACGCACCAGCGGACCTGCCCGACCAGGGCGTTCAGATCGATCTTGCGCCTGGCGTCGTGGTGCGCAGCGCACTCGCCCTGAGTGGTCGGGGCCAGGGGAGCCGATGCCCGTCCAGTAGGCGAGCTCCAGCACCGTGCCGGTGCCCGCCAGTGCCCCGTACGGCTGGACGGAGCGCACCTTCCGAGGCTGATGTCGCGGCGCACCACTGTGGCGCCGGACTTGAACCGGGTACTCGGCGGGGCGGTAGCGGTCCTGCGTCGTCGGCCTGCGCGCAGAGGCCGACGACGGTGGTGCCGCCCTGGTCAAGCCGCGGCGGTGAGGTCGGCGCGGCCGAACAGGAGCGCGTAGCCGCGGGGCAGGTGGGCGAGGATTCGGTCGGTGAGCCGGTACCGGGTCATGGCGGTGGCCTTCCGGGGCGGGGCCGGCCAGGCGGGGGCGGCGGCGCGGACGGGTTCAGGGGCGGTGGCCGGGCTCGGGCCGACCGAACAGGAGGTCGTGGCCGGGCGGCAGCTGGAGCAGGACGCGCTCGGTGAGGTCGTCTCCGGCGGCGTCGGCCACGGTGGACAGGACGGCACCGATGTCCCACAGGGCGGTGGTCTCGGTGGCGCCCTCGATCCAGGCCGCGGTCGCGCGCGCGAACCGCTCGGGGCTGAGTGGCTCGGCAGCCTGCTGCGGGTTGAGCAGGATCAGGGCGAGGGTCTCGGGCAGGTGGGCCGCCAGTTCGGCCCGCACATGGCCGACCAGGTGGGCGCCGAGCAGGGCCAGGACGACACGCGCCACCCGCTCGGCCTCCTGGGGCGTGTCGTATTCGCCGCGCTCCCGGACCTCCTCCAGGAACGCCTCCCATCGAAGAGTCACCGCGGTTCTCCCTCCATCCCGAGGAGCCGGTGCGAACGGTGCCCGGTCAGAGTTCGACGGCCAGGCGCCGGTACAGGCCGGTGAGTTTGAGCAGCCGGACCACGGAGCGGCCGGCCCCTCGCAGGATGAGGCGTCCACCGCACCGGTCGGCCTGGTTGCGGGCCCGGACGAGGGCGCTCAGGCCCGCGCAGTCCATGAACGTCACCTCCGACAGGTCGAGCACGACCTCGCGGTGCGACTCGAGCGCGGCGGCCAGAGCACGGCGCAGGTAGGGGGCGGTGTCGAGGTCGATCTCGCCGCCGGCCCTCACCACGAAGGGCACCTGGACCTGATTGCGCATGATGGTCTCTCGCTGTCGGCCCGTGGTGTACGAACCGCGGGGCCGGGTGGGTCCGGCCGGGGGTGGCCGTCCCGTAGGGCCCGGGGGTTGGCGGTGCGGGACGGCGGTCCGGGGGGCGGGTCAGGCCTGGATCTGCTTGCGGTCGCCGCTGTGGCTGATGGCGATCTTGCGGGGCTTGGCCCTTTCGGCGACCGGGATCTTCAGGGTCAGCACGCCGGCGTCGTAGTCGGCGGTGATCCCGGCGGGGTCGAGGGTGTCGGAGAGCATGACCTGGCGCGAGAACACGCCGAGCGGGCGCTCGGACAGCTCCCACTTCACATTGTCGCCCTCGTGGCGGGGGCGGCGTTCGGCCTTGACGGTCAGCATGTTCCGTTCGACGTCGATGTCGATCGCCTGCGGGTCCACCCCGGGCAGGTCGAAGCAGATCACGTACTCGTCGCCGACACGGCAGGCGTCCAGCGGCATCGGGGCCGGCCGGGACCAGGTGCCGTTCGTGCCCAGGAACTGCTGGGTCAACCGGTCCAGCTCGCGGAACGGGTCAGTGCGCATCAGCATCGCGAAACACCTCCACTGATCGATGGGGAGCCAGTGCGCTTCACCTAAAACCGTTCTAGCATGTCATCTATCCGATGACAAACCCATGAGTCATCAAAGAAGTGACATCAATGGGCAGACGGCCCGACCCGCCGGCCACCGGAGGCAGCCCGCCCACAGGACCGGCGTCCTTCCTCGCCGCCGCCGCGCTCGCCGCCATCGACGACGCCGTCCGCACCGCCCAGAACACCAGCCCGGCCGCCCGGCCCGGTGCCGGTACACCGGACGAGGGAGCGGAGCCCGCGCTGGCCGCGCCGGTGCTGCTGCGCGAGCTGCGCACCGCGCTCGCCGGCTGGGAAGCGGGCCTGGTCGATGCCGCCCGCGCCGGCGGCGCCACCTGGGCCGAACTCGCCCAGCCCATGGGCGTCGCCAGCCGCCAGGCCGCCGAGAACCGCTACCTGCGCCTGCGCCCCACCGACAGCACCGAGGCGGAGACCGGAGCCGAGCGGGTCAAAGCGGTGCGCGACCGGCGGGCCGCCGAGCGCGCCGTCACCGCCTGGGCCCCTGACCACGCGGCCGACCTGCGCGTGCTGGCCTCCCAGGTCACCGCCGCGCCCGGCCTCACCCCGGGCCCGTCCCGCGCTGACCGCGCTCACCACCGCCCTCGGCGCCCCCGACCCGGCCGATCTGATAGCGCCCCTGGCGGCGATGCGACCCCCACCCCGGCGCCGCCCACCCCGACCTCGCCGCCCGCCTCGACGACCTCACCCACCACACCGACCGCATCCGCCATGACAGCGACCAACGACACACCTGACGCCACCGCCGAGGAGCGCCGGCAGCACATCGAAGACCGGCTCGCCGCCATCGAATGCCGCATCCGCGAGCACAGCAGCGACGCCATCGCCACCATCGACACCTGCCTGTGGCCAGAGTCGACGCCCTCCGCCACGACCTGGCCCCCGCAGGCCTTCCCCGCGCCCGCAGGCCCTCCGGCCATCCCGCCGCAACCGGCGCGAGCCCGCCTGAGAGCCTGCCCGCAACGGCCAGGACGGCCACTGATCCCGTTCCGCGCGCATGAAAGGGCGAATATCGGTAAAACGGGTGGCGAAGGGGCTGCGCCGCCTGGGGGACGACTGGAGGAACCGATGAGCGATCTGCCGGACACGGCGCAGGAAGTGGCCGGCAAGGCGGAGGAGAAGTCCGGTGACCTGACCGGTGACGAGGAACTCAAGGGCGAGGGCCAGGCCGACCAGGTCGAGTCGAAGCTCAGGCAGACCGCGGACGACGTCAGGGACGCCGCACAAGGCGCCGCGGACCGGGTGAAAGGCGCCCTGAAGCGCAACGACTGACCAAGGGAGGCAGCGGCATGGCCCTGTTCCTGTTCATCCTGCTCATCGCCGTGGTGTTCGGCTTCCTCGGCGCCCTCGTGAAGGGCCTGCTGTGGCTGCTCGTCATCGGTGCCGTGCTGTTCGTCGCAGCCCTGGTGCTCGGCGGCGTGCGCCTGGGCCGCGGGCGAGGCGCACGCAGATAGGCGGGCCCCGGGGCGCACCGTCCGCACCGTCCGCACCGTCCGCACCGAGTAAGGATCGCGCCCGAAGCGTCGGTGAAAGGGGACGGTGAGGCGTAGCCCGGCTCGTCGGGTTCAGCTGGCCGTGGCCCAGTGGGTGGTTCGCGCGTGCAGAGGGGAGACGACGGAGGCGTAGCAGTTTCTGGGCAGGTCGGTGACCCAGTCGAAGGTGTCGAGGGTGATGCCGTGCTTCGCCGCGGCATGGAGGATGTCGGCGAGCAGCGCGGTCGCGGCAGCGCGGTCCTGCTCGGTGCCCTCGTCCGGGCGGCGCTCGGCGACGGCGTTGACGCGGTCGGCCAGGTCACGGCGCCTGGCCATGGCGCGGTAGCACGTGCTGGGCAAGTCGGTGACCCAGTCGAAGACATCGAGGGTGATGCCGTGCTGGGCGGCGGCGTGGAGCATGTCGGCCAGCAGGGTGGTCGCGGCGGCGCGGTCCTGCTCGGTGCCCTCGTCGAGGCGGCGCTCGGCGACGGCATTGACGCGGTCGGCCAGGGTGCGGTTCTTACGGTCGGTGTACTGGTACACGCTTCTGTCTCCTTGGTCGGTCGGGTGGCCGGCTTCCGTGTCTGGCAGCCGAAGCGGGTGATGGCGGCGGTGCAACAGGGGCGTGGATGCCGAGGCGGGCTCTGCGCGCGTCCCGCCGGGGCCGGGCTCGGCTCCGGCGGGACGCCCGGTTCGATGCGACTCGTGTGCAGCGCCTCAGACCCTTCCCTGCGGCGTGCGCCGGGCAGGGACGGCCGAACACGATGCGGGGTGCGGCCGGCCGGCTCGTCGGGCGTCCGGCGGGCCGCACCCCGGCGGGGGTTACAGGGTGTGGGTGAGGTGGTCGGTCAGGAGGCGGGTGAAGCGGGCCGGGTCGGGCAGGTCGCCGCCTTCGGCGAGCAGGGCGCTGCCGTGGACGAGTTCGGCGATGTCGGTGAGGGCCGGGTCGTCGGGCTTTGTCTGGTGGGCCTGGTGGAGGGCGCTGATGAGCGGGTGGGTGGGGTTGAGTTCGAGGATGCGCTTGACCGGGGGGAGGTCCTGGCCCATGGCCCGGTACATCTTCTCCAGGGTGGGGGTCAGGTCGTGGGCGTCGCCGACCAGGCACGCCGCGGAGGTGGTCAGGCGGGTGGAGAGGCGGACCTGCTTGACGTGCTCGGCCAGGGTGGTCTCAAGCCAGGCGAGGAGGGCGGCGAAGTCCTGTTCGCGCCGGGCCTTCTCCGCCTTCGCCTCGTCGCTGACGTCGGCGTCGTGGTCGAGGTCGAGGTCGACCTGGCCCTTGGCGATGGACTGGAAGCGGTGGCCGTCGAAGGTGGGGATCTGGTCGGTCCAGACCTCGTCGACGGGGTCGGTGAGGATCAGGACCTCGTAGCCCTTGGCGGTGAAGGCCTCCATGTGCGGGGAGTTCTCCACCATCTGGCGGTTCTCGCCAGTCAGGTAGTAGATGGTGTCCTGGCCGTCCTTCATCCGCGCGACGTACTCGCGCAGCGTGGTCGGCTTCTCCGCATCGTTGGTCGAGGCGGCGCTGACCAGTTCCAACAGCGCCTCGGTGTTGTCGCGGTCCTCGATCAGGCCCTCCTTGAGGACCCGGCCGAACTGCTCCCACAGCTTGAGGTAGGTCTCGGTGTTGGTGGCCTGCGTGCTCTTGAGGGCGGCGAGGACCTTCTTGACGAGGCGCCGGCGTACCGCGGTGATCTGGCGGTCGTGCTGCAGGATCTCGCGGGAGACGTTCAACGACAGGTCGTGGGCGTCCACGACACCCTTGACGAACCGCAGGTAGTTCGGCATCAGCGCGTCGCAGTCGTCCATGATGAACACACGCTTGACGTACAGCTGCACACCCCGCTTGGTGTCGCGGGAGAACAGGTCGAACGGGGCCTGGGCGGGGATGAACAGCAGCGCCTCGTACTCGAAGGTGCCCTCGGCGCGCATGTGGATCGTCTCGGCCGGGTCCTGCCAGTCGTGGCTGATCTGCCGGTAGAACTCGTTGTACTCGGCCTCGGTCACCTCACTGCGCGGGCGGGCCCACAGCGCCTTCATCGAGTTCAGCGTCTCCGGAGCGCCTGCGGCCCCGTCCACGGCCTCGTCCGCGGCCTCGTCCGCGGCACCGGATTCGGCGTCCGCGCTGACGGGTTCGGCGGCCATGCGGATGGGCCAGCGGATGAAGTCCGAGTACTGCTTGACGATCTGGCGGATCTTCCACCCGGCGAGGTAGTCGCCGAGCCCGTCCTCGCCGTCCGCCGGCTTGAGGTGCAGCGTGACCGAGGTGCCCATCGGCAGGTCGTCGGCCTGCGCGATGGTGTAGGTGCCCTCACCGTCGGACTCCCACACGGTGCCCTGCTCGGTGCCGGCGCGGCGGGTGCGCAGGGTGACCTTGTCGGCGACCATGAACGCCGAGTAGAAGCCGACCCCGAACTGACCGATCAGGCTCTGCGCCGCGTCCGCGTCCTTGGCCTCCTTGATCTTGGCCAGCAGGCCGGCGGTGCCGGACTTGGCGATGGTGCCGATCAGGTCGACGACGTCCTCGCGGGTCATGCCGATGCCGTTGTCCCGCACCGTCAGGGTGCGGGCCTGCCGGTCGACTTCCAGGGTGATGTGCAGGTCGGAGGTGTCGGCCGCGAGGTCGGTGTCGGTGAGGGATTCCAGGCGGAGCTTGTCGAGGGCGTCGGAGGCGTTGGAGATCAGCTCGCGCAGGAAGATGTCCTTGTTCGAGTAGATCGAGTGGATCACCAGCTGCAGCAGCTGGCGGGTCTCCGCCTGGAACTCCAGCGTCTGGGTCGGACTGGCCACGGGAGGCGTCTCCTTCGAGTGGTGGAAAGGGTTCGGATGGGGTCGAGCTGCCGGGGCCGGCCGGTGTGCTGCGTGGCCGGCCCCGGGGGTGTTCAGATGTGGCTGAGGGGCTGGTAGGGCTGCTCGGGGCGGGTGCGGCCGGGGCGGGTGGTGCCGTAGCAGGACAGGAAGAGCTTCCAGCCGTCGCGGCACTCCAGCGTCGCGCCGTACCGGACGGCGGGCGGGTCCGGGAGCGTGCTGTACCGGTCGACGGGCACGATCCCGCCGGTCGACGCGCACGATCCCGCCGGCCGGGGCGTCGGCCGCGATGGCGGCGGCGACCAGGGCCTGCTCGACGAGGGCCACCGGAACCGACGAGCCCGTCAGGTCCGGCGCCTCCACACTCTCGGCGCCGTCACCGTCGCCGGTGGTGATGGTGGGGGCGGGACTGCTGGTGCCGGTGATGGTCCACCACACCTGTCCGCCGCCCTCCAGGGCCACGGTCAGTCCGTAGGGGCTGTCGTCGTCATGCTTGCCGGCACCGGCAATGCCCGGTATGTCCAGGGCACGCTCGATGAGCAGCTGCTGCAGGTCGGCTGGAGTCATGGGAGTCGGCTGGGGTCGGGGACGGCGCGGCCGTCACGGTCCGGAAGATACGGGCGGTCTGCACGCCGAGAACCGTCAGGCGTCAACTCGCGCCCCGCGTGCCGGGGCAGGCGCCTCGTGCAGGCTTACGGCGGTAAACCGGTCCACAGCGTGCGGGTCGCGGACCGGCAGGGGCGTGACTCGGGTTGGTCACGGGCCGGCTGGGGGTGTGCGGCGCTGCCGGTCGCTGTCGGCGCGCAGTTGGTCGGCCCGGGCGGTGAGCTGATCGAGGCGGTCTGCGATCTTCGGGTGGTCCGACTCCAGGAGGGGCCGGGTCTCGGCGAGCGGGGCGAGTAGACGGGCGGGGTCGTTGTTGCCGAGCGCGTCCAGGAGGCGTTCTATGGCGGGGGCCGCTTGCGTGCTGAGGCCGTCCAGGGCGCCGATCTGGCCGGCGAGGCGGCGCAGGTCGGCGGCGTTGTCGCGGGCCCAGGTGGTCACCGCGCGGTCGGCGGCGCGCTGGTCGCGCGTGGCCTGGACGCGTTGCTCGCCGGTGCTGCCCGCCCCGGTGCCTGCGTCCGCGTTGGGACGCAGACGCAGATAGCGGCGCTCGGCGGCCTGGCGGCTCTGGACTCCCAGCGGTTCTGCGAGGTCGGCCCAGGTGGCGCCGGCATCGCGTGCGGTCTCGATCAGGCCGGTCTCCCAGCCGGCGAGTTCCTCGCGCAGGTGGCGCAGCAGCAGGAGTGCGGAAAGGGCCTGTTGCGGATCGGCCTGGCCTGCGTCGTCCTGGGGTGCGTGGCGGGCGGTGCGGGCGACGGCGTCCATCATGCCCAGCGCGGCGGCGGCGGCCAGGAACGAGGCCGGCCCCACCCCGGGTGCGCCGGTGTCCTGCGTCTCCATGTCGTCACTCTTTCGCTGACTGGGTGTTTGTCATCGTCTGGATGACATGCTACAACGGGTCGTGTCGCGCCGCACCGGTGCGAACCACCCGAAGCCCTTCTGGACCGGAGGTGTCCGACGATGTCCGTGCGCACTGCGGTGACCCACCAGGCGCCCCCCAGGCCCTGGGCCCAGCCGGCCCCGATCCCGATGGACGCCTGGCGCGAGGACGACCGCTTCGTGATCGCGCTCGACCTGCCCGGCATCCCGCTGGAGGGGATCGAGGTCCAAGCACTGGGCCGGATGGTCACCGTGAAGGCCGAACGCCGGTCCACCCCGCGCGGCGAGGGCGTGCGCACCCAGCACGCCGAACGGGCCCACGGGGTCTTCGAGCGCCGCATCCGGCTGGCCGACAGCCTCGACCCGGGCCGCATCGCGGCCCACCTGCAGGACGGCGTCCTGACCATCACCGTCCCCATCGCCTCGGCCTCCCGGCGCCGCAAGATCACCGTCCAGACCGGCGCGGCCGACCAGTCGCCCGACACGATCGGCCAGGCCGTTCCCGCGGCGGGGTGAGCCCGGCGAGGCCGGCACCCCACCACCAAGGGTTCCGCACCGGCCGCAGGCCATGGCGTCGGCAGGACCCGATCCGGCCGCCAACCCACGGACTGCCGGGCGATCGGCGCACCGACCGCCACCCGCAACCGCGCCGCTGGGCCCACCGCCCGTTCGCGCGGGGCACCTGGTGCCGATGGCCCGACCTCTGAAGGTCACCTGTTCACCAGTACGCCTGATCATCCGTCCTCTCAGCCGTTCAGCGACATGCGCCAGCACTCCCTGAGAAGGTGACATGCCCAGACGGATGTGTCTCGAAGTTGCCCGTTGATTCGACGAGGAGATGCTCGACGATGTTGATGCGCACCGACCCCATCCGCGAGCTGGACCGGATCACCCAGCAGGTGTTCGGAACAACCGGCACGTGGTCGCGCCCGTCCGCGATGCCGATGGACGCCTGGCGCGACGGCGACACGTTCTACGTCCAGTTCGACCTGCCGGGCATCAGCCCGGACGCGATCGACCTGGACGTCGAGCAGAACGTGCTGACCGTCAAGGCCGAGCGCCGACCCACGGAACGCGGCGACAACGCCGAGATCCAGCTCTCCGAACGCCCGCTCGGGGTCTTCTCCCGGCAGCTGTTCCTCGGCGATGCCCTCGACACCGACCGCATCACCGCCGCCTACGAGGCCGGCGTGCTCACCCTCACCATCCCGGTCGCCGAGACTGCCAAGCCCCGCAAGATCCAGATCAGCGGCGGCAACGACCGCACGGAACTCCGGGCCTAACCCCCTCCGGGCCCGGTGCCCCAGAGGAAACGGTGCCGCACGGGCGGAACAGTCCCCGGCCGCCCGCGTGGTACCCGACCGAGAACCTGCGCCAGCTGCGCAGGCCCCGAACTCCAGGCCCGACCTTGGCCCTCGGGCCTGGAACCCGAGGAAAGGGGCGGGTGCCGCGCGGAACAACGGGCTTCCCCCCCGATGCCGCCGCGCGGCACCCCGGTCGGCCGTGAGCTGTACGCCATGGCCGCGCAGACCGTCCGAGCCGCGGACAGAGAGTTCTCCCGGGCCCCGCCTTCCACTTACTCGCCGCCCCGCTGGCCGGGCCGACCGGCCGCCCACCGACAGGCCGGACGAAGCCAACTACCGGCCCAGCCTCGGGCGGCGGACACCTGGGCCCCGCTCGTATCCCTTGACCGCGCCCGCCTGCAATGCTGCCCGGCCGCGCAGACCCCACCAAGGCAGCCGCCTGGCAGCACCGCCGCCCACGGGCCGGGCGGAGGCTCGTCCCCTGCTCAGCGCAGCACGTCCGACCGATCCGCGGTGACACGGTAGCGGCTGGAACTGTCCATCCCCTGTAATCGTGGAGTCTTCCGCTATGCGGCCTTGGCCTCCTGATGGGCCTTGGCTCGTGCCTTGCTGATGATCCGTTCGAACTCCACGGGCGGTAGGGCGCCGGCCGCGCTGTGCCGGCGTCGGGTGTTGTAGAAGCCGGTGATCCAGGTCGCGATCTTGATTCGGGCCTCGGCCCGGGTCGCGAAGCGGCGCCGGTGGAGGTACTCGACCTTGATCGTGGAGTGGAAGCTCTCGGCTGCAGCGTTGTCCAGCGCTGACCCGACCCGCCCCATGGACTGGACGACGCCGAGTCGATCGCACAGCTCGTTGTAAGCCGCACCGCTGTATTCGCTGCCACGGTCCGAGTGGAAGATCACGCCGTCCACCTGGCCACCGCGGGTGGCCGCGGCCA
>NZ_JBEZIQ010000108.1:0-12884 GCF_040651155.1 Kitasatospora sp. NPDC048545 | reverse complement strand
GCGGCGAGCAACACCCTCGGGTCTCTCTTCCTGGCGGCGGCGAGCCACCGCCGCCCGATCACCGACGTGCTGGCCTGGCTCGCCTCCCCCTCCGACCGCACCCCCATCGACCTGCTCACCGACGCCGGCCGCCACGCGGTCGCCGCCCAGCTCCAGGGCACCGTCACCGGCGCCACCGAGACCAGGGATGGCATTTTTGAGACCGCGCGGCAGTACTCCAGTTGCCTGCTCGACCCGGACATCGCCGCCTGGGTCACCCCCATGCCCGACCGTGCGGAGTTCAAGCCCTTCGACTTCGCCTCCTCCCACGACACGCTGTTCCTGCTCAGCAAGGACGGCGGCGGCAGCGCATCGGCGATCATCGCCGCTGCGGCGGACGCTGTGATGCGCGCGGCCGTCATCGTCGCCGAGCGCTCCGGCGGACGGCTCGACCCGCCCGCCCTGTGCGTCCTGGATGAGGCCGCGAACGTGTGCCGCATCTCCGATCTCCCGGACCTGTACAGCCACTTGGGCAGCCGTGGCGTCATCCCGATCACCATCCTGCAGAGCTACCGGCAGGGCCAGCGCTGCTGGGGAGAAGCCGGCATGGACGCCCTGTGGTCCGCGGCGACCGTCAAGGTCATCGGCTCGGGTATCGACGACGCCGACTTCGCGGACAAGCTGTCGCGGCAGATCGGCGAGCACGACGTGCAAACCGTCTCCGTATCCGACTCCGGCAGCGGCAAGTCGACGTCGGTGTCGATGCGCACCGAGCGCATCCTGCCGCCCGACGAGATCCGCGCCCTGCCCAAGGGCAAAATCCTGCTCTTCGCCACCGGCATGCGCGTGGCGATGCTCAACATCAAACCCTGGTACAAGGAGCGCTCCGCCGAGGAGATCGGCCCGGCCTCCGCCCGCGCCACCCAGGCCATCACCGAGCGCGCCCTCGCCAAGAGCACCACCGGTCGCGACGACTTCACCCTCTCCGCCTGACCGCCCCACCCGGCGGCGCCGACCAGGAGTCCGCCCTTCCTCGGCCAACGCCGCCACGGCCACTCCCCTCCTCTGCTCCAACCGGGTATGCCACGCCCACCCGCCCATGCCAAGGACCCGTCCGCAACCACAACGACCACCACCGCCCTGAGAGTTATCTCCCTGGCGCAGGGGGTTCAGAGCAGCGCACCGCTGCTCCTGGCCGCCGAGCGCCGCGCCGCCGGTTCCGGCCGATGCCGTCACGGTGGCTGGCCCGGTAACCGCCCGCCGCAGCCGCTGAACCACCGATCGATTCCTGGAAGGTCTTCATGTTCGACACCAACTCCCCTGCAGACCGCCGCCGTTCGCTTCTGCTGGCCGGAGCGCCGGTCGTCCGGCGGGACGGCCAGTGGTGGCTGATCACCGACACCGGCTCGATCCTGGCCACCGACCCGGTCTTCACCGGTGAGCTGGACCGCTTCGCCACCGCGATGGCCGCCGCCGACCGCGAGGTCGCCCGGCTGCGGGACGACCAGGGAGCCGCCCCGAAGAAGCGGAGGGGGAAGCGGTGATGGACGCGCTGTTCAAGGGCGAGCAAGCCCTTCTCGGCGCGGTCCTGCTCGACCCGGCCCAGCTCGACACGCTGGCCTGGCTGACGCCCGCCGACTTCTACCGCCCGGCCCACCGCGCCCTGTTCACCGCGATGCGGAACCTGAGCACCGAGCGGCGGCCCGTCCGGGAAGCTGGCACGGTGCCGCTGTCGTGGGTAACCGACTCCCTCGCCGAGGCCGGCCGCGAGGTGCACGGGCTGAGCGCCTCGTACGCGCACACCCTGATCGCCGCGTGCCCGCGCCCGCAAAACGCCCCGGTGTACGGCCGGATGGTCCTCGAAGGATCCATCCACCGCACGGTTCTGGAGCACGCCGTCCGCCTGGAGCACGTCGCCCGGATCAACGCCAAAGCACAAGAGGTCGAGGGAGTCCTGCACCACGCCGACATCCTCACCGGCGTGCTCGGCGACCTCGCCCGGCGCTGGGGCGCCGAGCCCCGGCCCATCCCGCCGCCCGCAACGGGCCCGACCGTTCCTCCCTCTCCGGTCGGGCCCGAGGAGGCCGAGGACGAGCGGTTCCTCCTCGCCGTCCTCGTCAGCCAGCCTGCGGCGATGGCCGAGGTCTACCACTGGCTGCGGCCCGGCGACTTCGCCGACGCCGGCCACGGCCAGGTCTACCGCTGCCTCGGCGCCCTCCACCACCGGGGCGAGCCGATCGACGAGGTGACCGCCCTGTGGGAGGTCCAGCGACGTGGCCTGCTGGCCGATGGCACGATCTCGCGCGACCACCTCGACGCTCTCTTCGGCGGACCGGGGGCGGGTTCGGCCGATTGGCTGGGCGACCAGGTCATCCGCACCTCCGTCGTTCGCACCGCCGCCGGAGCCGCTGCCGCGATCAAAGCACTCGCTGAGGGCTCGGCCATGGCGCCCGGCCGCCTCATCGGCCAGGCGCTGCACGCCCTCGGCCCGCTCGACGAGGTACGCGCCCGCTGGCACACGGCCAACCAACTCCTCTCCCCCGCAGCAGAGAAGGCCGCCCCGGCAGGGCGCTCGGACCCTGAGGCCCGGGTACGCGCGGCACTGTCCCGAAGCCCCCAGCCGCCCTCCGCCCCGAGGACCGCCCCGCCCGTCGCCGCAGCGACCCTTCGAACCCCCGCCCGCTCGCGCTGAACCGATCCCTCCGCCCCCTCCACCACCGCCAACCACTCCTCGAGGAACCGCCCGTGAACACTCCATTCGACGAATCGCTCGCCCTGCGCACCCGAGCGAACGCCCTGCAGCAGCACGAAGCGCTGCTCCCTGCCACCGGACCGACCCAGATTCCCGACGCCGTACGGATCGGCCGACAGATATCCGAACTCGGCACCCTCATCCGGGAACTGGGAGAGGAGTTCTCCGACCGCGCCGCCAAGCAGCCAGCGCCCGGCCACGCGATCCCCGCCGCCATGGCGTACGCCGAAGCCATCGGCAGTCTCGGCGAAGCCTCCGCCGCTCTCGGGACGGTCGCCCACCAGCTCGGCTTCCTCTGCCAGACCGCCGAAAACCGTCACCTCCCCTGGGTCCGGGAGGGCCGCAAGGACGCCGTCCGGGTGATCGAGGACGCCGTCGAGACGGCCCGCGACGAAGTCCACGGCACTCGGCCCTTGAACCAGGCCGCCCTGCACCTCTCGCCACCGCCTGACGACCTTCGCGGGCAAGCCGCACTGAGCCGATCGACAACCGCCGCCGCGCCTGTCCCAGCGGACCTGGCCGGCCCCGCACCAGCCCCCGCCGCAACCGCCGCTCACACCGACCAGCGCCTGCGATGACGCAGACGCCCCTGCCCCCCCGGCCCCAGCCCGCTGGTCGGGAGCCTGTGCAGCGGGTACGGCGGTCTCGACCTGGGGGTGCTGGCCACGTTCGGCGGCTCCGCCACCTGGCACGCCGAGACCGAGCCCGGACCGTCCGCGATCCTGTCCCGCCACTGGCCCGGTGTGCCGAACCTGGGCGACATGACGATGGTCAACTGGGCCAACGTTCCGCGGGTGTGTGTCCTCACGGCGGGCTTCCCCTGTCAAAGACGTCTCGGTAGCCGGTCGCCGCGCCGGACTCAACCCCGAAACCCGATCCGGACTTTGGCTGCACGTGGCCCGCGCCGTCGAGGCCCTGCGCCCGCACCTCCTGGTGGTCGAGAACGTACGAGGACTGCTCACCTCCCCCGCCGTCGCCACCTCCGCTGGCGACGTGGAACGCTGCCCGTGGTGTCTGGGAGACGACCCAACCCAAAATCCGACCAGTTCGCTGAATCCCGGAGGGCTGAGACGACGCTGGCCTTCGCGGCAGCAACTGCCAGTTACCAGCGGGTTCGCCCGGTACTCGAGGATCTGGCGTCCGCAGAAGACATTCGTAGGGGAGGTTGCCAACCATTCCAGTTCGGCCCCGGTGTCCTATCCGTGACCCACGGTGCAAAGTAGCTGCCGCTGACCTCCGACCTCCCGTTGCTTCGGGCCCCGCCTGTTCGTTAGGCCGAACGAGTAGTCGGTGGAGGGTAGGGGTTCATGCGCCGGGAGTGGTCGCCCGAGGACGTGGTGGCGTGTTGGACGCCGGTGGGGAGTGACTGGGACCTGGTCGCGAACAAGTCGGGCCCGACCCGGCTCGGCTTCGTGCTGATGCTGAAGTATTTCGAGCTGGAGGGCCGGTTCCCCCAGTTCCTGGAGGAGTTCCCCCCGGCCGCGGTCGACTACGTCGCCGACGTGGTCAAGGTGCCGGGAGGGGACCTGGCGAAGTACGACCTGTCGTCCCGCTGCGCCCCGAGCTGAAGGCGTGCCACGCCTTCCTCGACCCCGGCGACACCCTCGTGGTCCCCTCGCTTGACCGCTATGGCCGCAGCCTCCAGGACCTCATCAACATGGTCGCCGAGCTGCGCGAGCGCGGGATCGGCTTCACCTCGCTGCACGAGAACCTGGACACCACCACCCCCGGCGGCCGGCTCGTCTTCCACGTCTTCGCCGCCCTCGCGGAGTTCATCCGCGAACTCATCGTCATCGGCACCAACGAGGGCCTGGCCGCAGCCCGCGCCCGGGGCCGCGTCGGCGGACGCCCCACAGTCGCCACCGAGGAAGTCATCCGGGCCGAACGCGACCTGCTGCCCGACCCCGGCCGCTCCATCACCTCGATCGCCAAGCTGCTCGGCGTCTCCCCGGGCACCCTGTACAACCACATCCCCGACCTACGCGAACTGCGCGCGGGCGCCGGCCCCCGCCAGCTCGAAGCCCCCGCGAAGTAGCCCAGCACGAGCAAGATCAATCTCAGCGGCACTTTCTGTACGGCAACTACTCACACCCGGATCAGCGGGGCAGGATGCGCAGTACTGCCTCGTGTTCGCCGCTGAGCCGCAGGCCTTGCTGTACTGCGGCGCTCAGATCGAGGTCGCCGAGCAGGGTCGCGGCCAGCAGGTGCGGCGGTCCGGTCAGGGACGCGGTGGGGTGGTCGACCCGGCCGGCGTGGGTGTGCACCGAGCCGTCCTTGACTTCGATGACCAGGTCTTCGTTGCCGTCGGCGTGCAGTTGCAGGGCGATTGCCGGCTGGTCGGGGCGGTGGTCGGTCAGTGCCCGGGCGGGCATGTCCAGCCAGTGGGTGCGGAAGGTGTCGCTGCCGCCCGGCTCACGCAACAGCGGCACGCCCCACCGGCTCAGCTCCTGCAGCACCGGCTCCAGCGCGCGGCCACGCTCGGTGAGGGAGAACAGGGTGGTGGCCACCGGCGGCGGGGCGGCCTCGCGGTGGATCAGGCCGGCTTCCTCGAGTTCGCGGAGCCGGTCGACCAGCAGGTTGCTGGCGATCCCGGGCAGCCCATTGCGCAGGTCGGTGTGCCGGCACGGACCCAGGGCGAGCAGTTCACGGACGATCAGCAGGGTCCATCGGTCGCCGATGGTGTCCAGTGCTTTCGCGATGCCGCAGTACTGCCCGTAGGTGCGCATGCCACCACCCTACATCGTGGTGTTGAGATTCAAAACTCCCTTGTTGACTTTCTCAACAACGTCGGTCTAGCGTCGCTGCCCATGACCCCCACCCTTTCCGTGCGTCGGCTGGCCTGGGCCGGCGTCGAGATCCGTCTCGGCGACACCCGCCTGCTGATCGACCCGCTCGAGAACGTCGCTCCGCTGGCACCGGTGATGGGACCGCCGCACCGGCCGGTCGACCCGGTCGACACCCCGCCCGGCACCCACGCCCTCATCACCCACCTGCACCCCGACCACTACGACCACGACCTGATCGCCCGGATCGCGGCCACCGGCACGATCGGCTGCCACACCCCGAGCGCGGCGGCGCTGCACGAGGCGGGCATCACCCCCGTTGCCCAGGACCTGGGCCAGCCACGCCGCATCGGAAAGCTGACCGTCACCCCGGTGACCTCGCTGGACTGGCGCGGCAACGACTGCGACCAGGTCGCCTGGGTCGTCGAAGGCGCCGGCCAGCGGGTCATCCACTGCGGCGACACCCAGTGGCACGGCAGCTGGTGGCAGATCGCCCGCGACCACGGCCCCTTCGACGTCGCGTTCGTCCCGGTCAACGGCGTCATCGCCCACTTCGAGGGCTACGCGGCCAACGTCCCGGCGACCATGACCCCCGAGCAGGGCGTCGAGGCCGCCGTCGCACTCGGCGCCGCCACCGTCTGCGCCATGCACTACGGCCTGTTCCACAACCCGCCGTTCTACACCGAACAACCCGACATCGCGCAGCGCTTCCAGCACGCCGCCGCCGAGCGCGGCATCACCGCGGCCATCATCGCCGACGGCCAGCCCGTCCTCTGACCATCAGAAACAAGGAGCAACACATGAAGATCGTCCTGTTCGGTGCCAGCGGAAACATCGGCCGGCCCACCACCGAGGAACTACTGCGCCGCGGCCACACCGTCACCGCGGCCACCCGAGCCGGCCACGTCGACGGACTCAAGCACAAGGCCCTGACCGTGACCACCGGTGACGTCACAGACGCCGCCGCGGTCGCCGGCCTCGCCGCCTCCCACGACGCCGTACTGTCGGCCGTCGGCCCCCGGATCGGCCAGGAGAACGACCACGCCACGATCGTCGGTGCCGCCCGTGCGCTGATCGACGGACTCCGCCGAGCCGGCGTCACCCGCCTGGTCACCATCGGCGGCGCCGGCAGCCTGCGCACGCAGACCGGCGCCCGCGTCATGGACGACCCGGACTTCCCCGCGCCGTGGAAGGCCAACGCCGAGGCCCAGTCCGAAGCGCTCGACCTCTACCGCGGCGTGCACGACCTCGACTGGACGTACGTGTCGCCCGCCGCGGTCATCGCAGCGGGCGAGCGGACCGGGGCCTACCGCAGCGCCGGCGACACCCTGCTCACCGACCACGACGGCAACAGCCGCATCTCGTACGCCGACTACGCGATCGCCTTGGCCGACACGATCGAGAGCGGCACCGCGATCCGCCGCCGCATCACCGTGGCCTACTGAGCCATGAGCAACGACGCCGCCGGCCGGCACACCCGATTCATCGTCCTGCTCGCAGCGCTCGTGGCCCTGGGACCACTGTCCATCGACGGCTACCTGCCCGGACTGCCGGACCTCGCCGGCGACCTGCGCGCCAGCGCCGCGGCCACCCAGCTCACCATCACCGCCTGTCTGGCCGGGCTGGCCATCGGGCAGCTGATCGCCGGGCCGCTGAGCGACACCTACGGCCGGCGGCGTCCGTTGCTGGCAGGCCTCGCCCTCTACACGATCGCCAGCGCGCTCTGCGCGGTGGCACCCGACGTCCGGACCTTCGTCGGCCTACGCCTGGTCCAGGGCATCGGCGGGGGGTTCGGCATCGTCATCGCCAACGCCATGGTCCGCGACCGCACCTCCGGAACCCGCACCGCACGTCTCTTCTCCGCACTGACCTTGATCACCGGCCTGGCGCCGGTGTTCGCGCCGGTCCTCGGCGGCCAGCTACTGCGCGTCACGGCCTGGCCTGGAATCTTCGTGGCCTTGGCCGTACTCGGCGCCGTGATGCTGGCGGCCTCCGCCGCAGGACTGCCGGAGACCCGGCCCTCCGCGTCACGCCAGCCGCTGCTGGCTGTCGTCGGGCAGCTGCTCAGCGACCGGGTCTTCACCGGGTACGTCCTGGCCAACGGCCTGGTCTTCGCGGCGATGTTCGCCTACATCTCCGGCTCGCCGTTCGTCCTGCAGGAAATCCACGGCCTGTCACCGCAGCAGTACAGCGCCGTGTTCGCCGTCAACGCCGCCGGACTCATTGCGGCCGCCCAGATCAGCGGCCGGCTGGTGGCCCGGGCCGGCGCCCGCGTGCTGCTGCTCGCCGGTCTGCTGGGCGCGACAGCCGGTGGCACCACGGTCCTGGGCGCGGTGCTGACACGGGCACCCCTGCCCGTGCTCCTGATCGGCCTGTTCGTCCTGGTCTCCAGCGTGGGCCTGGTCATGCCGAACGCCGCGGCCCAGGCCCTGGCCCACCACGGCGGACACGCCGGGTCGGCCGCCGCTCTGCTCGGCTTCAGCCAGTTCATGATCGGCGGGGCACTTGCTCCGCTGGCCGGCGCGGGTGGCGCCACCGACGCCTTGCCGATGGGAATCATCGTCGCCGTGCTGCCGGCGCTCGCTCTGCTCACACTCGGCGTCCTCACCCGGTCGATGCCCGGTGAGCGCACTCGCAGGCCGGCTCGCCAAGGACCTGCCGGGCACCGGCGACCGCGCCGGCACCCACGCGGATCTTCTCCATGACCGGCTCGAACTGGGTGCAGTCCGCCCGCTGTCCGGGTGTGACCAGCAGCGACAGCGGGCGGCAACGGCCATCCGCGCTCAGGTGGACCTTGGTGGTGAAGCCGCCGCGCGAGCGGCCCAGGCCCTCACCTGGAGCACCACCTCCTCCAGATGGCCTGCCAGGCCTGTCCACGCCGGATCGATCTGATGTTCCGTCACGGTCGCCCCCTTTGAGGCGACCTGCGGCGGGGCAGCCTTGCGGGCGCCGGCGGCGTGCTGATGGGCGCGCATCACCGTGGAGTCAACCGAGACATCCCAGTCGATGGATCCCTCGGCGTCTGCGACGGCCTGGACCTGCTGCAAGGGTCGCTCCCAGGTGCCGTCTGCCGACCATTGCAGGTGCCTCTTGTGCACGGTCTTCCACGGACCGAACCTCTCGGGCAGGTCACGCCACTGCACTCCGGTTCGCACCCGGTGTAGAACCCCGTTGATCACCTGCCGGTGATCCCGCCACCTGCCACAACGTCCATTGCTCACCGGTAGAAGCGGCTCCAGGCGAGCCCACTCAGCGTCCGTCAGATCACCGCGACCAGTCATACAAAGCTAACGAGCAGATGATCGGAGAGACACTGCCTAGGCGGGCGACGTCGTCGGCCACCCCGGAGCCATGATCAGTCTCAGCTACTTTGCACCGTGGGTCAGGGATAGGACACCGGGGCCAGTTCGGCGTGTAGCCAGGTGGGGGCCAGTGCTCTGAATAGCCTGGGTAGGTCCACTGACGGCCCACCCACTCGCATTCCGGGATCGCGCCTTCCCAGTCGTCGGTGCACCGGCCGGCCCAGGCCCGACCTACCATGACTGGCCGGGTCACCGCGTCGCCGCCAGCGACCTCCTGGACCCGCACGACCAGACCGAGCCCGTTGGCTCCGGGGTTCCCTCGCGGACCGTAGGACACGTTGATCACCCCGCAGTCATGAGCGTGCGCGAGGAACCGCTCAAGGTCGGCTGGAACGCAGGCGGTCAACTCCCGTCCCCAAAGCGTCACCTGAGGTCCGTGGACTGCGTCGACCGCGACGCAGAAGAGCTGACCGCCAACGAAGTAGGCGTATACGGCCGGCTCTGCGGGGCCTGTGCCGAACTCCACGCCCAGGGTCTCCGGAAACGATGGGTCAGCCTGGAACCGACGTACCTCGGTCATGCCCAGCAGTACTGCTGCGACCTCCGTGACACCCATGCCGAAGCACAACGGCCCGACGCCTTCGAGGGGCATCAGTTCCCAGTCCGCCGGCGCCGGCTCCGTGACAACGCTCCGAGGCTCTGCTTCCGCCATCTGCTCACCCGTCCCCGCTCGCACCGGGGCACCTCGATCCCCGGCACTCGACATCACCGTGGCATTACACCAGGCGCAAGATCGTTCGGGGAACTTGGGTCAGAGCCAAGTTCAGGCAGCGTCATCAATCCGCGGCGAAGGCAGGGCCCGAAGCCGCCACAGCCTTGACTCAGCCCGGGTGTACAGCTCATGGTGCGATGGGATCGGGACGGAACTGGGCGGGGTGAGCGGCGCGGAGGTAGTGCATCGCGGTATTCGGCGCGATGCCGAAGACTCTGATGAGGTGGATCGGGTCGGCGGTGTGCTTCGCCTCGTCGAGGATCCGGTCAGCCCGCAGGGCAGATGCTCGTACGCCAATTGCCATGAATGGCTTCTTAGTTGACAGGTCTGATAGCGCGGCGTTGCTGTCGTTCACGGCGGTCTGGCGACTGAGCAAGAGGTGAGGGTTGGTCGTGGAGGGCCATCGGGTGGATCGCTCGGCGAGCCACGTTCTCAGCAGGTCCCAGGTGAGTTCGTCAAGGTAGACGGTGTGGTCGAGGCATCCAGGTCGGCGGATCGTCAACCGGCCACGAGTCAGGTCGATGTCCGTGAGGAGAAGGTGGCGGACTTCGAATCGGGTCAGGGCGTGAACGGCGACGAGCCCGACCGTCAGGCGGTCGCGGGCTGTGTCAGCCTGGCCGAGCAGCCCTCGTAGCTGGTCGGTTGCGAGCGGGCGGGGCAGGGTATTGGGGCCCGGAAGGCTCACCGCCCGGGCTGGGTCTCGGAAGACCAGGCGCTCACGCTTGAGCGCGCGGAACATAGACCTCAGCGAGCACAAGGTGGCCCGCGTGTTCGCGCCGCGTTGGGCGGAGACTGCCCGGTCGATGTCGCTGCTGGTGATCGCGCGTGGGTCCTCGAGGCCGACGCTCGCCCAGTCCGACAGGACAGGATGGGCTCGGCTGACGTAGGCGTGGATGGTTCTGTCCTTCAACGCTCGGCTGGGTCGCGTGCCGACGCCGGCCATGACGCGGATCCAGGTGTGCACGGCCGTCGCGAAAGCGGTGGGCAGTGCGTCGGCGAGTTCGCGCGCATGGCGGACATCAGCGCTGTCAAGGTTCAGGGGCTCCAGCAGACCGAGTTGCTGCAGATAGTGAGGCAGCCGGGCATGGTGATGGCTGTCGCTCAGGGCAGCGACCGCCCGGATGTCCGCTTCGAGCAGTGGAACTTCGACACCGAGGTGGCCGGCCACAATCCGAAGGGTGCGGAAGCTAGAGGCGACCTGCTTGGGGTCGGCCCCCAGCGACCGCAGGTGGCTGGTAAACCCGGCGACCACCTGCATCGCGTGCTCGGTCAGCGCCGGTCGCCGTGTCTCGTCCAGGCGAGTCCAGTCGCGTTCCGGGCAGCGGAACAGCCCCTGCTGCCTGGGGTCGATCAAGTGGTCGGACACCTCGCGCGGCGGCTGGGCGACCTCGCGGACGGCCTTTGCCTTGGCCTCGAATCGGCCGCGTACCCCGACCTCCGTTCCCTTGTGCTTCACGGTCCGTAACAGCGGGGCGAACTCGCCACCGAACCAGAGCTGGTCGCCACCGACCATTCCTGCGCCGCTGAGGTCGGAGGCGGTCTCGGCCATCACCAAACGGCACCGCCGACAGTGTCCGGCCGAAGTCGGCAGCTCCCGGCAACACCGTACGCATACGCTCACCGGGAAGTGGTGAGGCTTCCGTTCCCAGTGGTGGCAGCCTGCGCAGACGCGCCGCACGACACCGTTCCAGGCGAGGCAGTGTTCACAGCTTCCCCGTGTGAAGGCCGAGGCCAGCACGAGGCGCGGGCGGGCAGGACGCAACAGGCCAGCACGCTTGAGCGCCTCGGCGATCGTCGGATGCATCTTCGGAAGGTCGGCGAGCATCTCCGCGCCCACCCTGCGTTCGCCGGGTTCGCGGGACGCCAGAGCGAGCCGTGCTCCTTGCCACGTGTCGTAGAACCACCCTGCCGAGCTGACTCCGCGCTGGTCGGCAATGATCCGCAACTGATCCAGGACCAGAGGAAGGTCCTCAATCTCGCGGTCGCGGATCATCCCACCGTGCTTGGAGGAGAAGCGTCGCCCGTGGTCCCTGAACAAGGCAAGCTGGCCCGGGATTTGAGGCGGGCATACGTCCTCGTCATCGCGCTGGCCCTTGGCCAGCATCGGCCTGGCCCAGGGGTAGATCCTCCACGGCCTGGCCAGAGGACGCTCGTGGTCGCGGAGAGGCGAAGCCCGTGGCAACGCCACCTCCGGCAGTCTGAGGACGAGCTGACGGGGCCTTCCACCGGCCAGGTCGCCTCGCATGATCTCCGAACGCAGCCATGCCTCGTCCTCGCCGAAGCGCACGGCCAGCAGGCACGACCGGCACGTGCCGTCCGGTCCGACAACCTCCGGCCATCCGCAGCGCCGACAGTTTGCCTCTCTGCGCTTGCGGCCTCCGCTCCTCGCCAGGGCCCGAACCACAGCACACTCCCGGCACAGACCACCCGTGGTCACCGCGCCCCAGCACGCGCAGGTCGCACAGCTTCCCGCCTTGGCGCTCATCGTCCACATGGTCGCTCAGTTCGGCGGCATCGATCGGCGACCACCGGCCGGTCGCGGTAGCGGCCGCACCGCTCCCAAGGTGGCATCACCCCCGACGGCCTGCCGCGGCGCATCCTCCGGCACCGCCACGGCCACCGCCTCAGCCTCCATGAGGTCCGCGACCGTGCAGCCGAGGGCCGTGCAGATCATGTCCAGATCGTCCAACCGCACGGTGATCGGCTTGCCCGACCACAGAGCCGCGACCTTGCTCAAGGACGGAGTGAACCCCACCTCCTCGAACGCGACCAGCAACTGACTCGGACGCCAGATGTCCCGCCGTGCCGCCACCCACCGCAGATTCCACTTCAACCTCTCAACCCTCCTGACTCAGCCGCCGGATGGCGCGCCGCGACGACTCCAAGCTCGACCGCTCAGGATCGCTCCTGACGGTCGCGAGATAGCCAACCGTCGTCGACGCCCAAACGTGGCCCAACAAGACCTGCACATCCCACAACGGCATCCCTGCCTCGTAGTTGTGGGTGGCGCACGTGTGTCTTGTGTCCGCAGAGGCTGTGTGCGGGTGACCCCGTGTGGCGATTGAGCAGGCGTGTCGTTGCGGACTGCTTTCGCGACGCAGGCAGCCGGAGGTGTTGCATTCCGAGACCGTCGATGTGATGCGTATCACTGTCTGGGTGCTTCGGGTCGGGCATGCGCGATCATGATCGGAATGGACACTCGTTTCCTTGGCATCGCTGAGCTGGTTGAAGCACCGTCCGTAGCGGTCGTGGTCGACGTCATGCGTGCTTTCACCGTGGCTGCCTGGGCCTTTGCC
>NZ_JBEZIQ010000107.1:0-13022 GCF_040651155.1 Kitasatospora sp. NPDC048545 | reverse complement strand
CCCCTATCACTCCCCCCCAACCCCCCACCTTTTCCCCTCCCGCCCGCTCTTCCTATTTTTACTTTTGGTGCGGCCGGGGCGGGCCCGCGGCCCCCCCCCGGGGCGGGGGGCCGCGACAGGCGGACGCGCGATCAGCCGCCGAACGGCCGGTGGTCGGGTGCGCAGACCGTACCGGGGGCGGGCAGGACACCGTCGATCAGGTAGCGGGCCTCGTGCCGGGCGGCACAGTCACTGGGGTTGGCCAGCACGGTGTGGCCGTAGCCGTCGACGGTCAGCAGCTGTGCGCGGGCGAGCGAACGGGCCATCGCGCGGGACCCTTCGTAGGGCATGGCCGGGTCGCCGGTGTTGGCGACGACCAGGATCGGTCGCGCGGTCGGGTGGTTCCAGGGGCCGTCGTACCGGTCGCGGTCACGGGCCGGCCAGTCGGCGCAGCGCTCGTCCGCCCAGGCGAAGTACGGGCCGACCTCGCCGGAGCGGGCCCGCGCAGACGCCGCCTGGGCCGGGTAGTCGGCCCGGGCCGGCGGATCGGCACTGTCCGAGCACGCCACCGCGAGCGCCTGGTCCGGCGACCGGCGGAGGACGGGCGGCAGCGGCGCGGACGGTGCGGCGGGCCCCTCGGTCGCGGTCCACAGCGCCTGGAGCGTCGCGCCGAGCCCGGTCCAGCCGGTGCCGAGGAAGCCCGGGACGGGATTCGCGGCATACAGCGAGAGGATCGTCGCCTCCACGGCCGCGCCGGCGGTGAAGGTCGCGTCACCGACCGCGACCGGCCGCACACGCAGCCGGCGGAGCAACTCGTCGTACCTGGCTCGGGTGGCGGCAGCCGTCCCGGCGGAGAACGCGCAGGCCCCGGAGCCGGCCTGGGCGCACTGGTCGAGGAAGGCGCCGAGGACGCGGCCGGCGGCCAGGTCACTGCCGTTGCGCAGCAGGGCGCCCGTGGTGGCGGCCTGCCCGCCGTGGCCGGTCGACCAGGCCACCGGGTCCGGGGCGCTGTCGAGGATCACGGCGCGGACCCGGTCGGGGAACAGGCCGGCGTAGGTGGCGCCGAGGTAGCTGCCGTACGAGGTGCCCAGGTAGGTGAGGCGACGGTCGCCGACCGCGCGGCGGAGCAGGTCCATGTCCCGGGCGACGTTCGCCGTGGAGACGTGCGGCAGCAGGTCCGGGTTGCGGGCCGCGCACTGCCGGGCGAGGCGCTGGTACGCGGCGGCCCAGGCCGACTGCTGGTCCGCGCCCTCGGGATAGCCGGCGGCGGTGCCGGCCAGCAGGGCCTGCTCGTCCGCCGGGTCGTCGAAGCACCGGACGGGAGCGCTGCCGCCGGTGCCGCGCGGATCGAAGCTGACGATGTCGAAGCGCTTGCGCACCTCCTTGGGGAACCGGCCGAGCATCACGGGCAGGGCCGCGGTGCCGGGCACTGCCGGGCCGCCGGGGTTGTAGAACAGCGAGCCGATCCGGTGCGCCGGGTCGTCCGCCGGGTGGCGGATGACGGAGAGGTCGATCCCGGCGCCGCGCGGGTCGTTGTGGTCGAGCGGCACCCGGGCGGTCGCGCACTCGAAGCCGTCCCCGCACGTCGCCCACGCGAGCCGCGGTACCGGGGCGGTGTCGGGCGCGGCCACGGCGGTCGCCGGACACACGGCGGCCAGCAGCGCGGCCGCGGCGGCGCCCGCGCCGAGCCTCCACGAGGCCGCGCGTCGGGCGGCGGTGCGGGGCGCCCAGGGACGGCGCGGACCGGGGGCGGAGCCGGTGGGAGGGGAGGTGCGAGTCACGCGAGAGCCCTTTCGTCGACGGGCCGGGCGGTCGTCCGCGCTCCTCGGTCGCGGCGCACCCCCGGCTCGTCCGACGGTTCCGCACCCCGCTGGCAAAGCGCTGGCAGACCCCTGGCACACCCCGGGCAGACCACTGGCAGACCCCGGGCGGCGGGTCTGACGCCGTCCGGAAACGCGCCGGCAGCGCCCGTCGAACCGGGAGGTGTGGCGGCGGATCCGCTCGGAGCGGGGTCCGGTTCTCATCCCTGGCCGTTCGATCCACCGCGGTGTAACGTTTTGATCAAGCAGTCGTGGTTCCGAAGTTCTCGCCCGCGGTTACGTGCCGTGGGCGTTCTTGCTGTTCAGCGCGTCTCCGGACCAAGGCGATCACCTCCGGGCCCGCACCCGTGGACCCGATCAGTGCCCACGAAGGAGAAGCGCATGGCTACCGGCACGGTGAAGTGGTTCAACGCCGAGAAGGGCTTCGGCTTCATCGAGCAGGACGGCGGCGGGCCCGACGTCTTCGCTCACTACTCGAACATCGACGCCCAGGGCTTCCGTGAACTCCAGGAAGGCCAGAAGGTGGCCTTCGACGTCGTGCAGGGCCAGAGAGGCCTGCAGGCGGAGCACATCCGCCCTGCCTGACCCCGCGCACACGAACGGGCGCCCCGCACACACCCGCGCGCGGGGCGCCCGTCCGTCCGTACCGCTTCCTCCGCGGCTCCCGGGTGCAGGGCGGTCAGCTCCACGTTCCGGACCTGCCGGGTCCGCCGGGTCCGACGTGCCGGGGCCCGCTACGACGGCCGGCCGGCCGCCTCGGGACCGGCCGGCCTGGTGAGGAAGTGCTGCCGCACCCGGTCGGTGACGACCCGCCGCAGTGTCGGCTGCACCACCTCGGAGGTCGGGAGCGCATCCCACCTCGTGTACGGCCACCACCGATCGTGCGCAGCCAGCAGCATCCGCTCGCCGCCGGCGAGGTCACCCTCGACGGCGTACCAGCCGGCGAGCCACAGGCAGAGGTAGTACTGCTCCGGGAGTTCACCGAGCGACCCGACCAGCGCGCGGCCGCGGGCGAAGTCGTTGGTTTGGGCGATCGCCTCCCAGGCGACCCGCTTCTCACGCGGCTCCAGCGCCGCGAAGTCGCGGTCCAGCAGCCACTCGCCGATCACGCCCTCCCGGGGGACGAGCGGCCCGCCCCAGTCGTAGTGGCACGGCAGCAACTCCTCGACCGGCCGGTGATCGAGCTGCTCGGCCAGCCAGAGCAGCCGGTCCCGCAGGATCCGGCCTTCCGGGACGCGGTCGGCCGCGGCGCGCAGCCGGGGCTGTGCGGGCACGTCCGCGTACAGCTGGGCGACCAGGAACGCCTCGTCGAACGGCATGTCCTGGTCGCACAGGGCGCCGCCGCCCGGGCCTTGACGTTCGATCAGCAGCTCCGCCAGCTCGCCGGCCTCCGCGAAGCGGTCCTCCCAGCAGAGGATCTGGACGGCCGCCGCTCCGGCCTTCCACGCCGGGTCGGGTCGCGCGGCGGGATCGGTGGCCGGCGCGAGCAGTTCGGGGAGCACCTCCCGGTGTCCGCCGTGCCGCGCTCGGGAGATCAGATGTTCCGCAGATGTCACCGCACCACCCAAGCACAGTCGGCTCCGGCCACCTGAAGCGCGTCCTCGGCGGTCGGCGTCCGGACCCGGCGGTCCTGCTCCGAGCGGGGTGTCGAGGCCGGGGCCCGTCCGGTCGGACGGGCCCCGGACACCGGGATCAGCGCAGGACGCCGAGGTCCTTCGGGGTGGTGACGCCGTCGAAGGTCAGCAGGTGCCGGTCGGCGGTGACGGCGTACAGGTCGGGCTGTCCGTCGCCGTTGCCCTCGCCCGGGGCGCCCGGGGCGACCGGGGGGTCGGCACTCCGGTGACGGCCACTTCGGCGGTCCGAGCGGGGACCCAGAAGTCCGGCGGGATGGCATCGGGGCCTGATGAGAGGATCACCGGGGCGGTCTCCGGCCGCCCCCGTACGGCGCCGGGTGGCCCGTGCGGAGGACGATCGGTACACGGGAGCAGGGCACATCGTGCGGGGGCGCAACACGGAGCGGGACCGGATCGGGCGACTGCTGGCGGACGCCCGGCAGGGGACCGGCGGCGCGCTGCTGCTCCACGGCGAGGCCGGGATCGGCAAGACCGCCCTGCTCGACTGGGCCACCGGGCAGGCCGACGGCGCGCGCGTGCTGAGCGTCGAGGGCATCGAGTCGGAGATGGAGCTGGCCTACGGCGGGTTGCACCAGTTGTTCCTGCCCGTGCTGGACCTCGTCGACGCGCTGCCGGGGCCGCAGGCGGCCGCCCTGCGGGCGGTCTTCGGGCTGACGGCCGACGGCGTCCGCGACGGCTTCACCGTCGGCCTCGCCGTCCTCACGCTGCTGTCGGAGGCCGCCGCCGACGGCCCGCTGCTCTGCCTGGTCGACGACGCCCAGTGGGTCGACCAGCCCTCGGTGGACATGCTGACCTTCGCCGCCCGCCGACTTCGGGCGGAAGGCGTCGTGATGCTGTTCGCGGTCCGCGACGGCGCGCCGGGCGCGACCGTGAAGGGACTCCCCGGGCTGCTCGTCGAGGGACTGGAACGCACCGCCGCCGCCGAGCTGCTTCCGGGTCTTCCTCCGTACGTCGTGGACCGGGTGATCGAGGAGGCCGGCGGCAACCCGTTGGCCCTGATCGAGCTGTCGGCCTCACTCACCCCGGCCCAACGTGCCGGTCGGATGGGCCCGTTGGTGCTGCCGGAGACGGCCACCGGGAGGCCGAGCCGCATCCAGGACGGCTTCCTGGAGCAGATCCGGCGGCTGCCGGAGGCCACCCAGCAGGTGCTGCTGGTCGCCGCCGCCGACGACACCGGCAGTCTCGCCGTGGTGCTGCGGGCCGCCCGGGAGCTGGGCACGGCCCTGGACCATCTCGAACCCGCCGAACGGGCCGGGCTGGTGGTCCTGTCCGGGGAACTGCTGCGCTTCCGGCATCCGCTGGTGCGCTACGCCGCCTACCGGAGCGCCCCGCTCGCCCGGCGGATCGCCGCGCACCGGGCGCTCGCCGAGGCCCTGGGGGTGGTCGGCCAGACCCACCGGCGGGCCTGGCACCTGGCCGCTGCGTCGACGGGACCGGACGAGCAGGTCGCCGAGGAACTGGAGCGGGTCGCCGAGTGGGCCGGGAACCGGCAGGCGATGGCGTCCGCGTCCGCCGCGTACGAACGCGCGGCGCAGCTCACCGCGGATCCGGACCGGCGGGCGCGCCGCCTGGTCCAGGCGGCCCGGAAAGCCGCCGACGCCGGCCAGGACGAGCGGTGCGGTGCTCTGGCCGACCAGGTGCGGCTGCCCCTGGCGGACCCGGGTGTGGCGGCGGACTTCGCGCGCGCCCGGGCGGTGGTCGAGCTGGGCTACCGCAGCCCGGACCGGGCCGCCCGGATCCTGCTCGACAGCGCCGACCTGACCGGTGCCGACCCGACCGGTGCCGACCTGACCCGCGTCGACCCGACCCGCGTCGACCCGACCGGTGCCGACCGCCCGGACACGACGGCCTCACTGCTGACCGACGCGGTCCACGCGGCCTGGTCCGGCGGGAACGCCGCGCTGATCGAGGAGATCGCCTCCCGCGCTCCCGACCTGCCCGTACTGGCCGTGCCCGCCCGGCTGTTCGGCGGTGACGTGCCCGGCGCGCTCGACGCGCTGCGGCAGCTCGTGGAGCGCAGCCGGGACGCCGGCACCGGCGTGATGGACCGGCTGATGACCGGGATCTACTGTCAGCTGACGGGGGATCACCAGGCCGCGCGACAGGCCGCCGCCGGAGCGGTCGCCCACTGCCGGGAGCAGGGCATCAGCGGTTGGCTGCCCACCGCGCTGGACCTGCTGGTCAGGTCGGAGCTGGCGCTCGGCCACCACGACCAGGCGACGGCCCGGGGCACCGAGGCGCTCGGGCTGGCCGAACACTACGACCTCGCTCACCGGGCCGCCCACCTGCGCGCCGTCCTGGCGATGGCGGCGGCCCTCCGGGGCGAGGAGGAGCAGGTCCGTGCGCTGACCGACGAGGCCCTGGCCTACGCCCGGCCGCGTGGCGTGGGCCGGGCCACGGCGGACGCCCGGTGGGCGCTGGGCCTGCTCGAACTCGGCCTGGGCCGGGCGGAAGCGGCCCTGGAGGAGTTGGAGGCGGCCCGGCGCGAGGTGGCCCATCCGCTGCTCTCGCTACCCCTGCTGCCGGACCTGGTGGAGGCGGCCGTCCGGGCGGGCCGTCCGGAGCGGGCGGCGGACGCCGCCCGGCAGCTCGACGCGTGGGCCACCGCGCTGGGACGGCCCGCGCTCGCCGCCCTGGCCGCCCGGTGCCGGGCGCTGACCGGCCCCGACAGCGCGGCCGAGGAGCACTTCACCACGGCACTGGCCCTGCACGAGGGCGGCAGCGCGTTCGACCGGGCCCGCACCGCGCTGCTGCACGGGGAGTGGCTGCGTCGCCTGCGCCGCCGGATCGACGCCCGGGACCGGCTGCGCGCCGCCCGGGAGGACTTCGAACGGCTCGGTGCCCGGCCCTGGGCGCACCGGGCCAGGGCGGAGCTGGGCGCCGCCGGGGGAGAGACCGCGCTGACCACCCGCCAGGACGGGCCGATCAGCCTGCTCAGCCCGCAGGAGCGCGAGGTGGTCCGGCTGGCTGCGACCGGGGCGAGCAACCGGGAGATCGCCGCGCAGCTGTTCCTCAGCCCCCGCACGGTCGGGCACCACCTGTACCGGGCCTTCCCCAAGCTGGGCATCGGCTCCCGCACCGAACTGGCCGGCCTGCTGGCCTCGTAAGGCGGGGCCGGACCCGACGCCGGGCCGGGGCTCAGGAGGCGGGGGCCGACTCCGGCACCGACCAGACCAGCCGGGTCTGGGCGATCCGGTAGCCGGCCCGGGCGAAGGCAGCCGCCATCGGCGCGTTGTCGGTGTCCGTGGTGGCCGTGATCAGCTCCGCCCCCGCCTGCGCCTGCACCCGGGTGATCTCGGCCAGCACCTCGTCGACGTACCCCTGACCGCGCAGCTCGGGGACCACCCCGAGGTAGCCGACGTTGCGGTTGTACGGCGTCGCCGACGGGAGCGCCAGCCCGGCGACCTCGCCGTCGAGGGTGCGGGCCAGCCGCCACCACGAGCGCTCCCCGGGGCAGCCGAGGTAGAAGTCCATCTCCTCCCGGGCCGTGGCCTCGGCGCCCATCAGCGCGAGGGTGCGGCGGGTCTCGCCGTCCAGGCTGCCGACCGCGATCCGGCGGAAGACGTCGAGGAACTCCTCGTCCGTGCCCTCGGTGAAGACCAGCCGTCCGCCGGCGGTGGGCAGCCCGGCCTCCGGGGTCCACTCCAGGCGCAGCCGTTCCACCACGTCGGTGAGCCCGGCGGCCAGCGCGGCGTCGCGGCGCCAGTCGGTGGCCGCGACCACGGCCGGGTCCTCGCGCCGGCCCGGAGGCAGCGTCAGGTTGTAGAGCGGGGGCTTGGCCGCGCCCTGCTCGGCGAAGGCCCGCAGGCCGGCGCGGATCAGCCCGGCCCCGACCGCCGCCCGGTCGGCGACCGAGGGATCGACGTACAGGCAGTCCAGTGCGACGGGGTGCTCGCTGCTCGCCTGTCCCCACCACAGGGCGCGGGCCACCACCCGGCCGTCCTGCTCGGCGATCCAGGTCCACTCCGGGCGGTACATGCCCTCCGCGAGCTCCTCCAGGTAGCGGTCGGCGTCGATCCAGCCGACGGGCTCGTCCACCGTCACGGCGGTGACCCGGTCGAGGTCGGCTTCGGTGGTGGGGCGGAACAGCATCCGGGTCTCCTTGGTGTACGTGGTGACGGTGGCGCCGGTGTCGAAGACCCGGGAGTCGGTCAGGGTGAACCCGGTGGGGAGGAGGGGGCCCGGAACAAGTCGAACTGGCCGTCGGGGCCCGCGATGTAGCCGTCGAGGGTGGTGCCGACATAGGAGGTGAGCCGGTGCAAGGTCCTGCTTTCGTTCTGCTGCGGGGTGACGTCACCGACGCTACGGCGACGGCCGTCCGGCGGGCATCGGTCACCCCGACGTAATGTGACCGGTCACCGGCCCGCCGGTCACCGGTCATGGGGCGTCCACGTGCGGCCCCGCCACCCTGCTCCGCGCCCCGGCGGCCTGACGCCCCCGGCCCGGCGGTCGGGCGGTCGGGCGGTGGGACGGGCGGTCGGGCCCGACGCCTACCGCACCAGCGGAAGCGCGATCGCGAGCGCGACCCCGGCTCCGAGCACCGCGCACAGGACCGCGAGGCCGATGCCGACCCGCCGTACCCCGGCGAGGTCGCGGCGGAGGGCCTGCCGCAGGTCGGTCGGCATCGGCCGGGTGTGGAGCTGGGCGCGGGTCCGCCGGAGCAGGAAGCGCAGCACCTTCTGCGCGAGCCCGGCGGGCCTGTGGTCGGCGTCGAGCGCGGCCCGCAGGGCGGGCCTGACCCGGTGCAGGACGCGCTGGGTGGATCCCTGGCGCTCGGTCACCGGCGGCTCGCTCAGCACCAGCCGGAGGGCGGAATCGGTGGTCTTCCTCAGCGCGTGCGTGCCCTCCTCGGTCCTGATGAAGTCGTCCAGGAGGACGGAGTCCTCCCCCTTGAGCTGGTCGAGGTTGGCTTCCATCTGCTCGCCGTCGATCTCCCCGGCGAGGATGGCGGTGTGGAGCTCCTTCTCCCACCGTCGGCGCTCGGACGAGGAGTGCTCGATCAGGACGCGCAGGAGGTGGTGCGCCGCGTCGAGGCGTCCCCAGGTGAAGTCGGAGGCCCGCCAGGCCTCGTTGACGAAGGCGCCGAAGTGGTTGAGCCGCAGCCCGTACAGCTTGCGCGCGCCGATGTCGGCGTACTGGTCCTTCCAGAAGAGCGGACCGAGGTCGTCCGGGCCGAGCCGCAGGAACCTGAACCGTGGGGTGAGCGGCTCGACGACCCGGGAGACCGGGGCGAAGGCGTCGGTGAGCACCTCGACGGCCAGGCAGCAGGAGACCAGCTCCTCCGGCGTGTCCCAGCGGGTGTCGCCCAGCAGCCGCAGGGCCTCGTGGTACGCGCGGGCGGCGGTCCGCACGGCCGCGCCGAGCGTCTCCGGGAGCTTCATCTCCTCGAAGACCCGGCAGACCTCGTCGGCGACGCCGACGTCGGAGTCCTGGGCGTGCGCGAGCTCGCAGAGGTCGGCCCGGACGGCATCCATCACCGCGAGGGTGATGCGCAGCTGCTCGCTGATCTCGCCCACTGTGGAGCGGAACCGGTCCTGCCGCTGCGGGCAGGCACGGACCCGGTCGTGCAGGGCGACCATCAGCAGCCGGATGACCCGCTCGGCCGGGCTGATCCCCCACCGCCAGTGGTCGTGGAAGGGCGTGGCGACGGCGTCCACGGGTTCGGCGCGGGCGGGCGGGAGCCAGCTGACGCACTGGTCCAGGACGCGTTCGGGGTTGGCCTGGGGCAGTGAGACCAGCGAGGTGGCACGCTGGGAGCTCGCCATCATCTGCCGGGCGTCCCAGATCACGGCTGCGGCCCGGCCGCGGCGGTACTCGTCGATGAGCGCGGAGGCGTGGTACAGCAGCTGGTCGGCGAGTTCCCCCGCGCCCTGGCCGCTCAGGCGCTCGAACAGCCGGTCCTGGACGTCACCGACGCTGGTCCTCAGGCGGTTGGAGAGGTCCTCCGCGCTGGAGCGGAGGTTGCTCTCGCGGGGGTAGGCCATCGCGTTCGTCGCGGCCTCGGTCCACAGGATGTCGTGACACGCCGTCTGGCCGATCTTCTCCTGCGGAACCAGTCCGGAGGAGGGGGCGACGTAGACCAGGATGCGCTCCACCTGACCGTCCATGCGGCGGGAACCGATGGCGTCGAGCACGGGCCGGAACGGCTCGTTGGTCAGCACCCCGCCGTCCATGACGCAACTGGTCGGGATGCCCTTGGGCTGCTCGCGGTACTCGCGCATCGGGAACTCGTGGACGGGGGCGAAGGCGACCGGGAACCCGGCGGTGGCGCGGGCGGCCTGCACCAGGGCGGAGTTCCGATCGCCGATGTCGCCGGCGAAGTCCGTGCGCGGGCGCTTCTCGATCCGCCAGGCACGGTCGGGCCCGCGCCGGTAGGTCAGCCACTGCGGGTCGTGCTGGAATCGGTAGATCCGGCGGTGGTCCCGGACGTCGAACTCGCCGCCGTAGCCGTCGGCGTAGGTTTGCGGCCGGCCGTCCAGCGCGGTCGCGGTGAGGAAGAGCGTGACCGGCTCGGCCTGTCCGGAGTCCTGTCCCATGTCCCGGACCACCTTGGCCAGGGTCTCCTCGATCACCTCGCCGCGCATCAGACTGCCGGAGGCGTCGGTGGCCAGCAGCCGGTCCAGCTCGGCCGCCTCGCGCCAGGTCTTGCGGAGGTCGGCCTGCCCGGCGCCGCGGCCGATCGAGACGGCCAGCAGCATGCCGTTCAGCCCGCCGGCCGAGGTGCCGGCGATGACGTCGATCAGGACGCGCTTGCCCTTCTCCGCGGTGAGCCGCTGCCAGAGGAGGAACGACGACCGGTCCTTGAGGTCGACGGACTCCACGGGGTCGCCGCGGGAGGCCCGCCGCAGCAGGTCGAGCTCATGGGTCACGCCGCCCATCCAGACGGCGAGGCTGACCCCGCCGTTGAGGACCAGGGCGAGGCGAACCTCTTCCGCGGTGCCGACCGTGTCGCTGCGCGTGTCTGCCATGGCGGACAGGATAGGGACCATCTGTCAACGAACTACCCGGCTGGCGCGTCGAACCGACCCCATCGGGTCACCGGACTGCTCCGATCGCCGCAGGTGGCGATCGGGACGACAGGCCGGACGGGACCGGGAGGAACGGGAGATCAGGCGTTCCGCAGCTGTCACCGCACCACCCGAGCACAGTCGGCTCCGGCCACCTGAAGCGCGTCCTCGGTGGGCGGCGCCCGACACCCCGGGCCCTCCGGTCGTCCACAGGGGCCGGACGGTCCGGAGATCGCTCCCCCGGCCGGGGGAGGCGGATCGTCCGGGCCGTCGATGCCGCACAGTGGCGGTCGGTGCGAGCTTCGAGGAATGACTGGTGATGAACGGACGTTGACGTGGTGGCAGGCATGGCCCGCGTGGGCCGGCCGGGCGACGGTGCTGTGGGCAACGGTGTACGGCGCCTTCGGCCTTGCGTGCACCCTGAGCGGGACTCCGCTGGTGCACTACGGTGTCATCCGGGGAGCCGCAGCCCTCGATGCGGTCTTCGTGGCGGTAGCCGTACTGGCGGCCCTGGTCTGCGGGGCGGTGGTGCGCCACGGGCTGCGGCCGGCCCTGCGGGTGCTGCTGTGGGTGCTCTGCGGGCTGACCGGGATCGCCGCGTTCGGTCTGCTGATGAACGTGATCACGCTGATGACCGGCGAAGGAGTGGACAGCCCGGCAGCCGCGGCGAACCAGGCGCTGACGGCCGTCGGCGCACTCCTGCTGGCGGCGACCGCCCGGGCCGACCACCGCCCGACCGGCGGCGCCCTCGCGCCCGCACCCTCCCCCGCACCTCTGCCGGTCCAACTCGCCGCCGTCGTCGGCACCGTGGCCTTCCTCCCGTACGCCGGGATGAAACTGGTGTGGGCAACGGGCGGCACCTTCGCCGGGATCAGCAGCGAGGAGAACATCGCGGTTTCCGAACGCAACGGGGCGTCGGGGATCTGGCTCACCCTCGAATCCCGGGGCCTGGACGTCACCGTGCTGCTGGCCGTACTCGGCGTCTTCCTGCTGTGGGGACTGGTCCGCCCATGGGGTCAGGCCTTCCCGCGCTGGACGCTGCTCCTGCACCGCCGACGTGTTCCCCGCTGGCTCCCACTGACTCCGGCCCTGATCGGCGCCGCCACCCTCACCCCGTACGGACTGCTCGGGCTCGGCTACTGCACCCTGGCCGCGACCGGCGTGGTGACGATGCGGCAAGGCGACGCCCCTTCCCCGGAGGACGCGCTGCAGATGGGCTGGATCGGCATGGTCGCGTTCGCCGCGTACGGAGTCGCGCTGACCATCGCCGCCCGCTCGTACTGGCACCGGACGCGTCCGGTGGCTCAGGAACCCGCACACCCGGTGGCATCAGCCACCGGCCAGTCCCCGGCTGCCGGTTCCTGACTTCCCGGCGTCAGCAATCTCCACCTTCGCCCCTGCTCGATTCCTGACCAGGGCAGATGCCGCCTCGACGTCCGGACACAGGCGCCGATGCCCTTCACGAACCCCTCGATCAGCGCGACGCCGACAGCCGTGCCCTGCTGACGGCGGGTCACTCCCCCTCGGGGGCGACAGCGGCACCCGTGACCGGCCCGGTCCCCCGCCGGTCGCGGTGCGGGAGACTCGCCGAGTCGCCTCCACGGGCGCCGCCGGGGCGCCGCGGTCCGCACCCGGGCCTGACCAGCGGGAGCAAGAGGCGGCGCAGGCGGCAGCCGCACGCGTGACGCGCGCTCGGCGTCCTGAGTGGACCCCGCTGGATCCCGGCACCGACCACCTCCGTCCGCTGCGCCGGCAGCACCCTCCTGCAGAGGAACGGGAAGCCGGCCGGCCGCGCCGTCCCACGCCGCGGCCGGTCAGCGCAATGAGCACGACGATCAGCGGCCCCGCCGGTAGCGGCTTCCGTCAGGACCTCCAGGAGATCAACAGGCCTGGGTGGCGGGATTGCTGTGGTTCCAGGCCCCTGCCGAAAACGGCAATTCTGTGGTGTCCTGGAGATAGCCGAACATGAATGTGGAGAATCAGGGCTCCACGTTCTACGCGAACCGGCTCGGACGCGCAGCTGCGGTGACTCCACGAAGTCAGAACCCCGGACCGGCCTGGATTTGCATACTGCGCGTGATGGCGGAGGCGTCGGCGGAGCGCCGAGGAATTGTGATCATGTATCCGAAGAAGAGTGGAAGAATCTATCTGATGTTGACAGCGGCAGCCGCCATTGCGACTGTCACCATCCCTGCCGGGTCGGCATCGGCGCAATCGGTCCCGGCGCCGCCCTCGAACCTCAGGGTCACTCCGACGGCGAACAATACATTTCTTCTCACATGGCAAGACAACTCGAACAATGAATCCGGCTTCGAGATCACCGACGGCATCTCGTTCCGCCTGGCCGGCGCGAATGCGACAGCAGACAACTGGCACGTCACTCCGAACACGTACAAGTGCTTCCGGGTTCGCGCATACAACGCTGCCGGCGCTTCGGCGTGGTACCCGAGTGCCGCACCGTATTACGTGTGTGGAACAACACCTGCATACTGAAGTTGAATCCGTGATGTCGCTCGGATGGGTGAATCAGTAGCGTTCGCCTGCCTGCGGAGGGTCGGCCCCGGTAGTCGTGTGCTGTGAGG
>NZ_JBEZIQ010000106.1:0-13156 GCF_040651155.1 Kitasatospora sp. NPDC048545 | reverse complement strand
TGGCCGCGGCCACCCGCGGTGGCCAGGTGGACGGCGTGATCTTCCACTCGGACCGTGGCAGCGAATACAGCGGTGCGGCTTACAACGAGCTGTGCCAAGCAGCAGGGCGTTCACGAAGACTTCGAGTACGGCGGGATCGATCTGGCATTCGTCGGCCTCCATGGAGCCGATGCCGGACGGAAGGCCGATCTCCGCCTCGAAGACCGCCACCTGCCGCAGGAACAGCCGGGATGCCCCGTTGGACGTGTTCCACAGCGTCTCGTCACCCAAGTCGTAGTACTGGCTCATCGGTGTCTCCCCCGCTCATCTGTCGCTTGATGACCATTCCCTGCCCACCCGCTATGGCTCACCAGCGTCTCCGTATCTTGTATGCCATGGCGAATGAAGCAGAGTCGAAGTTGTATACCAACCGGTCGGGCGACACGTCGGACCCGGCCCCGGGTAGCAGCGTGTCCTACCGCGACATCTGCACATGTTTCGTCCAGTCCCGGGTGACCAATCAGCGCCGGGTGCGCTTCCACAACGATCGGCAGGACACATCGTCGCCGGCCTGGCAGCACCTCCTGGCGCTGATCGAGGAAGCGGCCGCCGACGCGCGCGAGGTATTTCGACCACTGGCTGACATGAGTCCGCAGGAGCGGCGGCAGATCGTCACTCTGCCGCCTACCATCGCGAAGCTCACCGCGGTCAAGCACTTCATCCTCTACGGCAGCAACCTGGTTCGGATTCCCCCAGAGATCGGTGCCATGACCAGCCTGCAGGAGTTCACCCCGTACACGTCGTACCGGCTGCACTGGTACCCGTACGAGCTGACCAGGTGCCCGAGCATGAAACGGAGCACCGTGAGCACGCGCGCCTTGTACGGAAACGAGAAGCTCCGCCCACCGTTCCCCCCGCTTCTGTCCGGCCGGGCGGTGACGGGCGCCCTCGGCCTCGACGACGTTGAGCCTGGAGAATGGGGTGCCACCTCGGTCAGCACGTGCAGTGTGTGCGACCGGTCATTGGAAGGGATCGAGATCCACCAGGCGTGGATCTCCCTGCGGGTTGCCACCGACGTACTTCCACTCCTGGTCAACGCCTGCTCCGAAGCCTGTGTGCAGGCTCTTCCCACGCCTCCGGAGGACTACGTCCAGACCCCCCACGCGGGTGGCCCCAGGATCGCCCAACCCACGGCCGACTACGCCTGACGTCCCGTCATGCGTACGAGCCGCGGCTGAGGTGCCCGAGCAACCCACACCGCCCGAACGGCAGTCAGCAGCACCGCGGCCAGGTAAGCGGCCTCCATCTATACGCAGCCGAGCGCTCTCCTGTGCCCGTCACAAGAGGAATAGTGCACGGTCGGAATAACCCCCTCCCCAGCAGTCCGGGAGATCAATCGCGGCGGCCTCGTCGAGGAGTTCTTCGGCGCCCCGGCAGTCGTCTCCCGCTAGCGCAAGCTGGACCCCGGCAGGCCACTGGAACACTGGTGGATCACGGAGCCGGTCGCCCGCGCGATCGTGGTCGCCGAAGAGCCCGCGCTCCATCCCGAACTCGTCTTCGCCGACCCCGGCCTGCCCGCGACCGCCGACCGATTCAGCGCGAGTCGGAGGTTCATCGACCACTTCATCCGGCACGCCAACCCGCACCACCAGGGCACCGGCCTGCCGGAGATCCCGAACGACCACATCGGACCGCACCAGTTCCGCAAGACGATGTCCATGCTTGTCGGAACCGAGCCCGGCGCCGAGATCGCTCTGGGACTCCAGCTCAAGCACGTCGCGGTCCGGGCCTTGGCCAATCGCTCCACCCAGGGCTATGCCGCCTCCGACACCCGATGGGCCCGCCTGCTGGACACCGCGATCGAGCACGCCCGGTTCACCCGCCTGCACGAACGCCACCACGCGGGCGAGAGCATCGGCTACGGCCCCGGCTCACGGCAGTGGTACGGCGTGCAGGCAGGTGTACCGGCCGGCACCCGGCGCGGTGGACAGCGGGCGGGCCACATTGCCGGCGATCGCGGCCCGGAAGGCGCCGACCTCGTCCTGGTAGACCGGTGTGCCGTCGGCCGTCACCGCGCCGGTGGCGTGGACGACGACGACCTCGGGCGGGCCGTGCCGGCCGGGCGGCCCGGGCATGGTCACCGCGTAGCGTGAGGGCCTGTCCATGGCCGCTCACCCGCCCGCGCCGGCCACGGCGGCACTGACCCTGTTGAACAGGGCGAAGACCTCGTCGACGCCGGTGATCTCCAGCAGTCGTCTGGCCTGTGACGGCGGCGCGGCCAGGGCCAGCTCCACGCCAGCCGCCTTGGCGCTGCCACGGATCCCGAGCAACACGTTCACGACGGTGGAATCGCAGAAGGCCAGGGCCGACATGTCGACGACCAGCCGTGTGGGGCGATCGGCCACCGCGCGTGCGAGTGCGTGCTCCAGCGCCCGGCGCCGGTCGTGGTCGACCTCGCCGGCGAGGTGGACGACCCGGGCGCCCCTGCCGGATCTCGTGGTCGTGATCCGCAGTGGCAATCCGCTGGCGGCGGTGTTCTCGGCTCGCAAACCGTGTCGCGCGGACATGGGCGGGGCCCCCTTCCGACGGGGGAGTCTTCTCTGCCGGTGAGCCTGCTCCGGCCGGGACGGCGCCATCCAGGGCACCTCATCACCGGAACGGAC
Source organism: Kitasatospora sp. NPDC048545 (assembly GCF_040651155.1). NCBI lineage: Bacteria > Bacillati > Actinomycetota > Actinomycetes > Kitasatosporales > Streptomycetaceae > Kitasatospora > Kitasatospora sp. NPDC048545. Next base: position 10,514 of record NZ_JBEZIQ010000106.1, on the reverse strand, counting down.
ACCCGGCTGGGGGGAGGGGGAACGCCCCGGTGCTCGGGGGTTCCCCCTTCCGTCCGTTCAGGCGGCGACCGTCAGGTCAGCGCGGCCGAACAGCAGGGCGTAGCCGCGGGGCAGGCGGGTGAGGAGCCGATCGGTGAGGTGGTGGTCGTCGGCGAGGTCGGTGACGGCGGCCAGGACGGATGAGGTGTCCCAGCGGGCTGCGGTGAGGCTGGTGCCCAGGATGTCGGCGACGGCTTCGACGAAGGCGGGGGCTGCGACCGGTGCCGGGAGGGGGATCTGGTTGGCGAAGACGGCGCGGGCCTGTTCGGGCAGGACGGCGGCGAGGTCGCAGCGTTCCTCGCCGGTGAGCTGGGATCCGAGGACGGCCAGGACCGCGTGGAGGGCGCGTTCGGCTTCCTCGTCGCTGGGGTAGCGTCCGAGGGCGCGGACCTGCCGGAGAAGGTGGCGGTGGCGGGTCATGACGGTGGTGGCCTTCCGGGGATGGGCCACCGCTGGCGGCAGCGGTGGAGCGAGGGCAGGGTCAGGGCCGGTGGCCGGGCTCGGGCCGGCCGAACAGGAGGTCGTGGCCGGGCGGCAGCTGGAGCAGGACCCGCTCGGTGAGGTCGTCGCCGGCGGCGTCGGCCACCGTGGACAGGACGGCGCCGATGTCCCACAGGGCGGTGGCTTCGGTGGCGCCCTCGATCCAGGCCGCGGTCGCGCGCACGAAGCGTTCCGGGCTGAGGGGCTCGGCGGCCTGCAGGGGGTTGAGCAGGATCAGGGCCATGGTCTCCGGCAGGCGGGCGGCCAGTTCGGCCCGCACGTCGCCGACCAGGTGGGCGCCCAGCAGGGCCATGACCACCCGGGCGGCCCGCTCGGCTTCCTGCGGGGTGTCGTACTCACCGCGTTCCCGGACCTCCTCCAGGAACGCCTCCCATCGAAACGTCATTGCGGTTCTCCCTCCCTTCCAAGGGCCGGCGCGAACGGTGCCCGGTCAGGGCTCGACGGCCAGGCGCCGGTGCAGACCGGTGAGCTTGAGCAGCCGGACCACGCGGCGGCCGGCCCCGCGCAGGATGAGGCGGGCGCCGCACCGGTCGGCCTGGTTGCGGGCCCGGACCAGGGCACCCAAGCCCGCACAGTCCATGAACGTCACCTCCGACAGGTCGAGCACCACCTCCCGATGCGACTCGAGCGCGGCGGCCAGAGCACGGCGCAGCGAGGGGGCGGTGTCGAGGTCGATCTCGCCGTTCGCCCGCACCACGAAGGGTTCGTTCCCCTGGTCGCGCATGGTGTTTCTCGCTGTCGTCCCGGCCCGGAACCGTGGCGTGGCAGGGATCGCGAGGCCGGGTGGGTCGCCGGCCGGGGGTGGCCGTCCCGCAGGGCCCGGGGGTTGGCGGTGCGGGACGGCGGTCCGGGGGGCGGGTCAGGCCTGGATCTGCTTGCGGTCGCCGCTGTGGCTGATGGCGATCTTGCGGGGCTTGGCCTTCTCGGCGACCGGGATCTTCAAGGTCAGCACGCCAGCGTCGTAGTCGGCGGTGATCCCGGCGGGGTCGAGGGTGTCGGAGAGCATGACCTGGCGCGAGAACACGCCGAGCGGGCGCTCGGACAGCTCCCACTTGATGCCCTCGCCCTCCTGGCGCGGGCGTCGCTCGGCCTTGACCGTCACCATGTTCCGCTCGACGTCGATGTCGATCGCCTCCGGGTCCACCCCCGGCAGGTCGAAGCAGATCACGTACTCGTCGCCGGCCCTGTAGGCGTCCAGCGGCATCGGCGTCGGCCGCGACCAGGTACCGGTCGCGTTGAGGAACTGCTGGGTCATCCGGTCCAGCTCGCGGAACGGGTCAGTGCGCAGCAGCATCGCGAAACACCTCCAGGTGGTTGGGCTGTGGGAGCCAGTGCGCTTCACCTGACTCCTTTCTAGCGCGTCATCTATCCGATGACAAGTCGGTGCGTCGCCTATAGAGTGACTACATGAGCGAGAAGTCCCGCAGAGCCACCCCCGACGCCTCCCCGCCGGTCGAGCCCGCCTCGTTCCTCGCGGCCGCGGCGACGCTGGCCGCCATCGACGACGCCGTCCGCGCCGTCCGGAACCCCGCGTCCCAGCCTCCGACCACCTCTGATGCACCGGAAGGCCCCGGGCAGGCGCTGGCCGCACTGGTCCTGCTGCGGGAGCTGCGCGGCCAGCTCGCCGACTGGGAGGCCCCGCTGGTGGAGAGCGCCCGGGAGGCCGGCGCCACCTGGGCCGACCTCGCCCACCCCATGGGCGTCGCCAGCCGCCAGGCCGCCGAGAACCGCTACCTGCGCCTGCGCCCCGCTCACCGCACCCCCGCCGCCGGGGAAACGGGGGCGGAACGAGTCAAAGCGGTGCGCGACCGGCGGGCCGCCGACCGCGCCGTCACCGCATGGGCCCGCGATCACGCCGCCGACCTGCGCGTGCTCGCCGCCCAGGTCACCGCCGCGACCGGCCTCGCCCCCCGGGCCCGTCCCGCGCTGACCGCGCTCACCACCGCCCTCGGCGCGCCCGACCCGGCCGGCCTGATAGTGCCCCTCGCCGCGATGCGACCCCACGTCGCCGCCCATCCGGACCTCGCCGCCCGCCTCGACGACCTCACCGACCGCACCGACCGCCTGCGCCATGACAGCGACCAACGACGCACCTGACACCCTCGCCGCCGCCAAGGAGCGCTGGCAGCACATCGAAGACCGGCTCGCCGCCATCGAGCGCCGCGTCCGCGAACAGTGCAGCGCCGCCATCGCCACCCTCGACACCTGCCAGGGCAGACTCGACGCCCTGCGCCACGACCTCGCCCACGGGCCCTGGCCTCCGCAGGCCATCCCCGCACCCGCGGACCCTCCGACCATCCCGCCTCAACCGACGCGAGCCCCAGCCGAGAGTCCGGCGACTCACGCGCGGGGGTGACCGGCTTGCGGGCGAGGTCCGAGTCGCCCCGGTCCTCCATCGGCGCGCTCTGGGCGCCCCCGGCGACCGCACCTTCGGCGCCGTTCTCCCCGCCGACGACGAACTCGCCGACGCCGCTGTTCCGGATTCCGGCTTCTTGCCGCCATGCTCGCCCGGATCAGCCAGGACACCTGACCCGCGGCACACGACCGCCCGCACCGGCAGAGCAAGATCGCGGTGCGGGCGATGTCTGGATGAATGGCTCCGATTGGCGCACTGGGCGGCTGTGCCACCCGGTTTCTCCAGCGTACGACCGGGCCGGGCCGGCGGCGGGCGGTGTCGGTCAGGGCCGGTCGTCGTGGTGGCCGCACAGCCAGGCCAGCGCCGTGTAGAGGCCCAGCATCCGCTCCGTGTCCGCCGCCCGCGCCGTTTCCGTCCGGTCCGTTCCTGTGCGGATCGCCACGGCCGCGGCCTGGCACTCGGCGAGCATCTGCGCCCGACAGGGCCCCCAGGGGCCCGCCGTGGCGGCGGCCGTCACCGGCGCAGCGGTGCGCGTGCCGACCGCCCACCGGTACGCCTCCAGCAGTCCCTGCTCGTAGTCGGTGAACGGCCGGCACCGCGCGTCCAGCCCGTCCAGGGCGGCGAACACCTCCTCCGCCGACCGCACCCCCACCACCGCCGTGTTCTCCGTCGTCATAACCCCGACGCTAGGAGCGGCCGCAGTCCCGTGCTCCCGCGTAGCCGCCGTCCGGAGGAAGCCATCCCCGCAGGCGCAGCCCCGGGGCCCGGCGGCCGCACCAGTCGGTGCAGTATCGGCGGGCCCGGCCCAGGGAGGCGGGCGGCGGCACCGTCTGGGCGCAGACGGGGCAGTGGCCCGGCGGGATGGGGGTGGCCAGGCGTTCCAGCAGGCGCTGGATGCGACGTTGCTCGTCGATTTCGAAGGGTTCCTGGTCGGCGGTGCAGTCGGTGAGGAGCTCGGCGAAGGTGGCGCGGAGCCGGGGGAGGTCGCGGCTGCGGGCGCCGAGGAGGGCGAGGTAGTCCTCGACGGGCCAGGTGGCCAGGGTGGCGGTGCGGGTGAGGTAGAGGCCGACGGTGTCGATGCGGTGGTGGTCGGGGGTGTCGAGGAGGAGGTAGCCGAGGATCTGCCAGGCGGTGGCCTTCTCGAAGCGGTGGGGGTGGCGGGTGCTCTTGATCTCGATCAGCGTGCTCCTGGCCAGGAGGTCGGCGTCGGCGGTGATGTCGATGCCGGCGAACATCACGCCGCCCTTGCAGTGGGCCGGGTCGGTGGTGGCGCGCAGCGCCTGAAGGGGGCCGGTGGCGGCGAGGTGGAGCTGGGCGGTGACGTCGTCGACCAGGTCGCGGTGGGGCAGCTCCAGGAGACGCTCCAGGGTGAAATCGGTGGGGGCTTCGAGGGCGGCCAGGAACAGCGGGGTGTAGGTGAAGCCGTAGGGGTTGCGGGCGGCGTTATGAGGAGGCTTTGAATCTGTCCGTTGTCCGCACGGCGAACGGAAGAGCCGCCGCGTGCCCCGCACGGTCGGGGCCCTGTGCTCGGGTAGCTACGACAGAGGGACAAGTAGCGCAGAGTGACGAACGAAGCGCTCGGTGACCGTCTGTCCGAGTTGGAAGGGGTCCCGTCCGGCAGAGGTGGGCGCTACGGCCCGACGCCCTCCAGGGGCATCAGCTCCCACTCCAAGCGCGCCGGCTCCTTTACGGCACCCCGGGGCTCTTCTTCCGCCATCTCTCTCTTGCGGCGCCAGTCGGAGGCGATCACAGGGCGACGCCTTCGGTCTGGGCGGGGACGGCTGCGCGGCTGGCGGCGCGTAGTTCCTGGAGGTCGGGGATGTGGTTGTAGAGAGTGCCGGGGCTGACTCCGAGGAGCTTGGCGATCGAGGTGATCGACTGCTCGGGGTTGGGCAACAGGGTGCGGGCGGCCTGGATGATCTCGGGGGTGGCGACGACGGGCCGGCCGCCGACGTTGCCGCGGGCTCGGGCGGCGGCCAGCCCCTCGCGGGTGCCGGAGACGATCAGCTCGCGGATGAACTCCGCCAGCGCGGCGAAGACGTGGAAGATCAGCCGGCCACCCGGGGTGGTAGTGTCCAGCCGCTCGTGCAGCGAGGTGAAGCCGATCCCACGGGCGCGCAGTTCGCCGACCATGTTCACCAGGTCCTTGAGGGAGCGGCCGTACCGGTCGAGCGCGGGGACCACCAGGGTGTCGCCGCCCTGGAGGAAGGCGTGGCACGCCTTCAGCTCGGGTCGCAGGTCGTCCTTGCCGGACTTCTTGTCCGCGAAGATGCGGCGGCAGCCGGCCTCGGTGAGGGCGTCGAGCTGGCGGTCGAGCTTTTGTCCGCTGGTGGACACCCGGGCGTAGCCGATGCGGATCTCGGTCCGCACAGCCGGTTCGGCGGCCAGGAGTTCGAGCGGGTCGGGTTCAAGTGGCGTGCTCACGCCCGGAATTCTGTCAGAAAAGGGTGGTCGCGGGTTGTTGAACCATCTGGGTTGTTGAAGGAGTTTTTGAAGGCCCTGGGGATATTTTCGATCTTGAATCAGCGAGCGTCAACAAACGAAGGTTTCTTGAAGATCGTTAAGCCGATCCGGCGGCACGTGCCCTGCCTCGTCGAACGCTGGTCATGTCAGCGAAGCTTGATGACCACGAGGTTCGTCTCGCCGAACCTTGAGTGACTGGCGACGGAATCCGCGAGGGTCGCAGCAAGATCCCCGTTGTCTGTAGTGTGCGGCAATGACAAGAGGCGAGCGGCTCGCGGAGCAGTTGGACTGGTACTGGCACAAGAACCTGCGGCCGCGGCTGGAGGCTCTTACCGACGAGGAGTACTTCTGGGAGCCGGTGCACGGCTGCTGGAGCATCCGCCCACGTGGCACGTCGGCCACACCGATATCGGCGGGTTCGGGGGAGTGGATGATGGATTCCGCGTCCTCTGCCCCGGTGCCGGCGCCGGTGACCACGATTGCCTGGCGGCTGGCGCACATCATCGTCTCGTGCCTGGGCTATCGGGTCGGATGGTACTTCGGCGGCCTGGCCGTCGACTCCGAGACATTCGCCTACGCGGGGACCGCTGACGAGGCGCTAAAGCAACTCGATGAGATGTATGGGAGATGGAACGCGGGAGTCCGCGAACTCTCGGACGTCGACTTGGAGAATCCGCCCGCGGTGGGTCCCGAGCGGTTTCCCATGGAGAACAGGGTCCTGCACGTCAACAGGGAGCTGATCCATCACGGCGCCGAGATTTCCCTGCTGCGCGACCTCTACCGCTGGCAGGACGGAGTCGTACCGCGCCGAATCTGACACCTTGCATCTCCGAAGTTGGCGAAGCCTCCATGAACATCACCACGGCCGCCTCCCACCGCGCTCAACCTCGTCGAGGCTGCCCAGCCTTCGATGACAGGACAGGCACGCCTGGCCGATGATCCGACCGTCGGCGGATGCTGAGGTCGGATCATCGGCCAGGGGGTGGTTCGGCCGGGTGAGGGAGTGTCACACCGTGGCTCCCGCGGCCGGCTGCCCGGAGCGCTGACCGGGCACCGTCACCACGGGCGCGGTGGCCAGGTCGAGGCGGGAGTTCATGTCCAGCTCGAACCGGCCGTACGGGTTCACGTGGGTCCAGAACAGCGGGGACAGGCCGCGCCGGTCGGCGTCGGTGAGCTTCTCGGCCCACTTCGACTCGGCCAGGACCTGCTGGATCAGCAGGGTGTTGACGTGCACCAGCGCGGACTGCAGCAGGTGCAGCGCGAGCATGCTGACCTCCATGCTCTCCCGGTCCTCGCTGGTCAGGTCGCCGTCCTTGCCGTAGAACAGGTCCTTGTTCGCCGAGTTCCAGTTCTCCACCACCTGCAGCCCCTCGTTGATCTCCCGGCGAAGTCCCTCGTCCGCCAGGTAGTCGCAGATTCTGTGGAATCAGGTTTGTCAAGCTTGGGGTGCTTTCGTCGCCCCCATCCACCATCCAGATCACTGAGGCTTCCAGCCGTCGTACTCCGCGCGACAGGGCCAGGCCCCGGAGGCGACGATCCGTTTAGGTGCGGGGTGGGGAACCTGGTGCGGTGTTCAGCGGGGCAGTGTCACCAGGCCCGTCTCGTAGGCGAGGATGACGAGTTGCACCCGGTTGCGGGCGTTGAGCTTGGCGAGCAGCCGTGTCACGTACGTCTTGACGGTGGCCACGCTGATGACCAGCTCGGCGGCAATCTCGGTGTTGGACAGGCCGCGCCCGACGCGGGTGAGGATCTCGCGCTCCCGGTCGGTGATGCCGCTGGCCCTCCGGGACGCGGGAGCAGGGGCGGATGGGGCGGGCTCGGGCCGTCTGGCGACTCGGCGATCAGCCGGCGGGTGATGCTCGGCGCGATCAGGGCGTCCCCGGCGGCGACCACCCGTATCGCGGTGAGGATGTCGTCCAGTGCCATGTCCTTGACCAGGAAGCCGGAGGCCCCCGCGCGCAGCGCGGCGTAGGCGTAATCGTCGTCGTCGAAGGTGGTCAGCACGACCACGCGCGGTTCTCCCGGGCCCGCGGTGACCAGGCGGGTTGCTTCGATGCCGTCCATGCCGGGCATGCGGATGTCCATCACCACCACGTCAGGGTGCAGCTCCCCGGCCAACTGGACCGCCTCCGCACCGGTTCCGGCCTCCCCGACGACCTCGACGTCGGGTGTGCCGGAGATAACCACCTCCAGGGCGGCGCGCACCAGCGGCCGGTCGTCGACCAGCACGACGCGGACGCTCATCGCGCTCCGCCCGCAACGGGCAGCCGGGCTGCGACTCGGAAGCCGCCGCCGGTCCGGGGGCCGGCGTGGAACTCCCCGTGCAGCATGGTGACCCGCTCGCGCAGTCCTGCGAGGCCGTAGCCACTGCCCGGGGTCGTGCCGTGGCCGCGGCCCCGGTCGGTGATCTCGACGGCCACCTCGTCGTTCGTCCGGCAGTCGATGGACACCTGGCAGAAGGTGGCCTCGGCGTGGCGTACCACGTTGGCGATCGACTCCTGGATGATGCGGAAGGTCGCCAGGTCGACCTCTGGCTGCAGCGGGCGCCGCTCGCCCTGCCATCGGACGTCGACCCGCACGCCCGCCGCGGTCGTCGCGGCGGCCAGCCGGTCGAGGTCGGCCAGGCCCGCCGGCTGGTGCAGCGGGGCGGTCTCGGCGCCCGTGTCCTGCTCGGCCTGGCGCAGCGCGCCGAGCATCCGTCGCAGCCCCGACAGCGTCTCCCGCCCGGCGGTCTCGATCTCGGTCAACGCGTCGCGCGCTCGGTCCGGCCGGCTGTCGATGACCCGCCGCGCCGCACCGGCCTGCAGGGCGACGATGCCGATGCTGTGCGCCACCGTGTCGTGCATCTCCCGGGCGATCCGCAGCCGTTCGGCGGTGACCGCCTGCGTGGCCAACTGAGCGCTCAACACCGCGGCGTGCTCGCGGGATTGGCGTATCGACCGGCCCACCAGCCAGGCGATGACGGCGGCCAGGACACCCTGGTCCGAGACGCCGATGTGCGGCAGGCTGGTGGTCAGCTGGAAATGATCGACGACGAAAACGGTCCCCGGCGCCGGAGCACCGTCGTACGTGGCGGTCGTCAACCCGAAGGTGTTGTCGGGCACCATGCCCAGGTGGGTGATCAGCACGACCAGCACCAGGGCTAGGGCGGCACGCGAGGTCCGGCGCGGCCGGGCGGCCGTGACCAGGCAGAGCGCGACGTCGACCGCCAAGAGCGCGGTCAGTGGCAGCTCTACGTTCGCGCGCGTCGCGTCCGTCACCGCGAGGGTGGCGACGAGCAGCAGGCCGATCGACAGCAGCGGCCGCCGGCGCAGTAGGGCGGCGGCGCTGAACGCGACGAGGGACGCGGCGGTGAGGAGTGCCCAGTCCCGGTGCCCGGCGGTGCCACCCGCGTGGGAGACGGGATGGTCCGGCTTCCCGCCGAGTACAACCGCGGGGTACGCGACCGACACACACCAGGCCAGGGCGGTCCACGCGCCCGGTGGCACGCGCTTGAGCAGGGGCAGGGTCGGTGTCACGGACATGCGGTGATCGTAACCAGGTGCCCTCCCGCGGGCATCGGACCACGGTTGTACAACCAGGGTCGACGGGTGCCGCGACGGAGTGTCAGTTCTGGTCCGATGCCCGCCCGGCCCCGACCCGGGCACCGTTGAGGACATGATCGAAGTCCACGAGCTGACGAAGCGCTACGGCAAGAAGCCGGCGGTCAACAATCTGAGCTTCACCGTGAATCCCGGTCACGTCACCGGGGTTCCTCGGCCCCAACGGAGCCGGCAAGAGCACCACACTGCGGCTGATCCTCGGTCTGCACACCCCCACCAGCGGGTCCGTCACCATCGACGGCCGCTCGTTCCGCTCGCTGCCTTGGGGTCTGCGGCATGTCGGTGCGCTGCTGGACGCCGGTGCCGTGCACGGCGGGCGCAGCGCGCGGGCCCACCTCCGCGCGCTGGCCCGCAGCAACGCGATCCCGCGCAGTCGGGTGGACGAGGTGCTGCGCGAGGTCGGTCTCGCGGACGCGGCGGACCGGCGGATCGGCGGCTTCTCCCTCGGCATGCGCCAGCGCCTCGGCATCGCCGCCGCGCTGCTCGGCGACCCGCCGGTGCTGCTCTTCGACGAGCCGCTCAACGGACTCGACCCGGAGGGCGTGTACTGGGTGCGTGGCCTGTTCCGCCGGCTGGCCGGCGAGGGGCGCACAGTCTTCGTCTCCAGCCACCTGATGTCCGAGATGCAGCACACCGCCGACCAGCTCATCGTCCTCGGCCGCGGCGAGCTGATCGCCGCGGAGAGCCTGGCGGAGTTCGCGGCCCGCGGGGCAGGCCGGAGCGTGTCGATCCGCACACCGGACCCCGCCAGCCTGTCGCCGCTGCTGGCCGCCGAGGGCGCGTCGGTCCAGCGCGAGGCCGCGGGCAGCTCACAGTGGTCGGGCTCAACACGGACCAGATCGCCGAGATCGCCTTCCAACACCGCATTCTGCTGAACGAGTTGACCAACCACACCGGCTCGCTGGAGGAGGCGTTCATGGACCTGACCGCCGACAGCGTCGAATACCTCGCAGGAGAGACCCAGTGACCTCGCCGACGACGATGACCGTGGCGCCCAACGCGCCGACTCTGAAGCCCAAGGCCCGCTTCACCGACCTCGCTGCCGCGCTGATCAGCGTGACCGGCAGCGCGCAGGCGGCCGGTACGGGGGCAGGGGTGGCGCCGGGCCGGTCGTACAGGCGGCCGAAAGTCCGCAGGCGGGTGCCGGTGGGACGTCGCTCTGCGGTGGCGGGGCGGCAGGCTGCGAGGCCGCTGTGCCGGACCTGCTGGAGGGCGCGCCGATGTCGGCCGGTCTCACGGCGTCTTCGGCTCCGGGACCACGTCAAGGTGCGATCCCGTCGTGGTGCACCAATGAATGGAAGGTCAAGCGGACGGAGGCCTGCTACACGCAGACGAACCAGTGGGAGATGACCGACCAGCACGGCACTCCGGTCGGGGGGATGGCCTAGAAGGTCACCGACTACCTGAAGGCCGATCCGAAGAGCACGCAGGTCTACGGCTATTTCCAGGTCGACTTCCCGACTGAGCCTTCCCCCGGGACATGGACACCGGAGTTTCATGCGGCGAGGGTGATCCTACGGGACGCCGCTGTCTGCTTTTCGAACTGGATCGGG
>NZ_JBEZIQ010000105.1:0-14585 GCF_040651155.1 Kitasatospora sp. NPDC048545 | reverse complement strand
ACCACCGGTCCAGCGGGCCGGTGCGGTGCGGCGGCTTCCCGTGCGCTCGGCGCCGCGGGGCGCGCGCCCCGCGGCGGTCCAGCGGTCGGCCGCCCCGGGCCGGAGCGGCGGCGCTGCCGGCCCGACCGGTCCTTCCGCCACCACAGGCGCCGCCGGCCCCGGTGACACCGCCGGCACCGCACCCGCGCCCGAGGGGGACGTCGCGTCCCCGCGCCGCAGTGACGCGGCCGGCCCGGTGCGCCCGGTGCGGACCCGTTCCGTCGGCGCACCCCTGACCGTGGCGCGGCGCCCCCGGGCACTGCCCGCGCGCCCGGTGGCGGCGGTCCCGGCCCCGAGCAGAACGCCGGGGACCGCCGTCGAACCGTCGAGCCGTCGGACGGACCCGGCCGACGGCACCCGTTCGCCCGGGAGGGCGGAGGCTGACGTGCGGCCGGATCCGGGTCCGGCTCAGGGTGCGGCTTCGGTTTCGGGGCCGGTCGGCGGTGTGGCGTCCGCGCCGGCCGGGCGGCCCGAAGGGGTCGTCCAACGAGCCGTCGCACCCGGTGCTGCCGTGCCCGCTGCTGCCGTGCCCGCTTCCGCTGTGCCCGCTGCTGCCGCGCCCGCTTCCGCTGTGCCCGGTGCTGCCGCGCCCGGTGGCGCTGCCGTGCCCGCCCGGCCGGTCCTCGGCGCGCCCTTGACCTCGCTGCCCGCGAGCGCCACGCCCGTGGGCGGGCCCCGGCCGGGTGACGCCGCCCCGGCTGGACCGGCCATGCCGGTCGTCCCCGCCGGCCCGGGGTCCACCGGGACCGGAACGGGCGGGCCCGAGGCCACCCAGGACCGCACCCGTACGGTCGCGCAGCAGGGCGGCCGGGCGCCGTCCCGCGCCGAGCGCGGTGCCGCCGGTGCCGCACCCAGCGTCCAGCGGGCCCCGGCCGGGGGCGGCACCGCCGCGGCCGCGCACGCATCCGCACATACGTCCGCGTCGCCGTCCGAACCGTCGTCGACGCCGTCGGTGCCGTCGGTGCCGTCGGTGCCTTCGTCACCGAACACCGAACGTGCCGAACAGGCACGTTCCACCCCGTCGCCGTCCACGGCCCGCACCCGCGGAGGCCTGGGCGCGCCGCTCGACGCGCTGCCCCTGACGGCGGCCGCGCCGGGCCGCACCGCCCCGCTGCTCGGCGGGCGGCCACCGGTCCGACGCCTCGTGGGCCCGACGGCCGGCGCTGCCACGGCCGGCAGCGCCGGGGGCGGCGCGCCGGTGCAGGGCGCGCCCGTCGCCCCGGCGCCGCCGGTCGGCGAGGGGCTGCCCGTGCAACGGACCGTCCGTTCCTCCGGTGACGGCCCGGCAGAGCCGACCGTCGGATCCGGGAGCGCCGCCGGTGCCTCCGCGTCCGCGGCCGACCGGGAGCCGCGCGTGCAGCGCGCCGCCCGGCGCCGCAACGACGTCCCGGTGGGGTCGACCGCGGGGGCGACAGCCCCGTCCCAGGCCGGCGGTGACAGCCGGCCGGCAGGCCGGAGCGGCCCGGCCGACACGGGTGCCGGTCCGCACGCGGTCGGTCCGGAGCGTCGTGGGAGCGAACCGGTGGCCCGGCCGGTGCTCGGTACCGGCGCGCCGGTACCCGGCGTTCCCGCGGCCCGCCCCGGCCCCGCCGGGGTGCCGGGCCGGACGGCCGACGCGTCCACAGGCGGCGGTGCCCGTCCGGTGGTTCCCGCGCGACCGGTGACCGGGATCCGGGGCGTGCAACGCGCCGTGGCACCCACCGGCCCGAGGCGTGGACTGATCGGCGAGCGCCCGATGAAGTTCACCCTCGGCACCCCGCCGGCCGCGCCCGCGGCCGGGGCCCGCCCGGGCCCCGGCGCGACCGCGCCGGCCCCGCCCGTGGTGCCGGCCGTCTGGCCCAGGGCGCTCCAGCCGCGAACGGACGACGAACCGGGTGCCCGAGCGGGTGCCGGACCTGGGTCGTCCGGCGGCCGGGCGCGCGGCTCTGCGGCTGCCCCGCAGGGCTCGCGTGCGCGGCACGCGTCGGGCTCCGGGGACGGCGGCCGCGCCGTCGTCGGGCCGTCGGCGTCGCCGGGAGGTCCCGCGCGGTCCGGCGCGGCGGGCGCTGCGGTGGTGCCGGGCCGGTCGTCCGGTGCGGGTGCGAATGCGGGCGTGCTGCAGCGTTCTCCGGTGGCCGCGACGCCGGGCCGGACGGCCGACGCGCGTGAGGCGCGCGGGGTCGCCGCCGTGGTGCGGCGGCTGCGTCGTTCCTCGGAACGGGCGGATGGCGGGGCGACGGCCGACGGTCCGTCGGCGCAGGGGAGCCCGGTGCCGTCGGGTGCCGCCCCGGTGGCCGCGGTGACTCATCGATCGTTCGGTGAGGCGGGTGCATACGAGGGTGCGGGCGCCGGCACGGGAACGGGCGCGGTGCGCGGAGTGGCCGCGGTGCTGCAGCGTGCGCGCGCGGGGCGTCCGTCGAGGCAGGGGAGCGGCCGGGGCGCGGCCGGTCACCCGGCGGGGCAGGGGAGCCCGGTGGTGAGCGGCGCGCCCGGCGCGGCCGAGCCCGTGGTCCCGCTGCACGCCGGCCCCGGCCGTCAGGGTACGGGCGCGTCGACCCCGGGTGCTGCCGTGTCGGCCCCGGGTGCGGCGGTGTCGATCCCGGGCGGCCCGGTGCCGCCGGCTGCCCGACCGGCCCGGGGCGGTGTCCCGGGTGCCGGTCACCCGGCGGTGCAGCGCGCGGGCGCCCCGGCGTCCGCGGGGCGTCCGCAGTCGGGCGGCTCCGGCTCGCCGTCCGCCCCGGTGTCGGCGGCCCGCCCGCCGGTGGTCCGGCTCGCGCCGGTCACGGCCCCGTCGCTCCAACGCCTCCCGGCCGCCTCCCGGCTTGCGCAGCCGGTCCCGCCGTCGTCCCCGTCGCTGCCGGGCCCGGTCGCGGCAGTGCCGGGGACGCTGATCCCGGCGGCGGGTTCCCCCGTCGTGGCGCGCGCCACGAGCGCGCCCTCCGTACGGACGGCCCCGCCGGCCGCGCCCGCGCCGCAGTCGCCGGGTACGGCGCGGGTGCTGCAGCGGGTGGCGGAGCAGGCGGGCCTGACCGGGATTCCGTTGACCGCCGTGCCGGCCCGGACGCCGACCACGGTGCAGGCGGCTCCGTCCGTCGGATCGCCTTCCCGGGGCGCTTCCGCGCCGCACGCGGGCGGCTCGCCGGCCGAGCCCGCCGGCCACGGGGCCGCCGGCCACACGTCCGCCGACCTCGACGAGTTGGCCCGGCGCCTGATCGAGCCGGTCGGGCGGCTGCTGCGGACCGAACTGCGCCGGGGGCGGGAGCGCGGCGGACGTCCGCACGACGGGCGCCGCTGAGCGCAGCGGCGCGTGGCAGGGCACGGCAGGGCAGCGCGGGACAGGGCGGGACAGGGCAGGGCAGCGCGGGACAGGGCGGTCGACCGACGACCGCCGCGACAAGACCGGAAGCACGGACCAGGAATCAGGATGCGGAACCGATGACCGACAACATCTTCGCGACCAGTGTGTTCTTCAGCCTGACCATCGGTGGCAACGACCTGGGCGAGTTCACCACCTGCTCGGGGCTGGGTGCCCAAGTCGAGATCGAGCAGTACGCGGAGGGCGGTAACAACGGGTTCGCCTGGCAGCTGCCGGGCCGCATCACCTGGTCGAACATCACCCTGACCCGTGCGGTCACCGCGGACACCACCAAGATCGCGCGCTGGCTGGGCGAGATCGTCCGGAAGGTCGAGCCGAAGGACGGCGAGATCGTGGCGCTGCGGCCGGACCTCAGCCGGATCGTCGGCTGGCAGGTGCTCGGGATCGTCCCGGTGCGGTGGGAGGGCCCCTCCTTCGACCCCTCCAGCTCCCAGGCCGCGATGGAGACCCTGGAGATCGCCCACGCGGGCCTGCGCCCGTCCTGACGCCGTCCCGCACCCGACACCTCCGCGCCACCAGCCGTCCCACCCACGTAAGGAGCACCAGGATGTCCTCGGCGGTCCCCGCCAGCGTCACCCGGGCCCAACTGACCATCATGGAGCCCCCGGCGACGGTCGGCGCCCAGCCCGGTGGTGCGCTCGCGCAGCTTCAGCTCCAGTTCAACCCGGCGACCCTGGTGCTGCGCAAGAGCACGGAGTGGCGGCGCACGCCGTCGCGGATGGCGGGCGAGTCCGCGCTGCCCGAGTTCGTCGGCAGCGGCCCGCGCTCGCTCTCCCTCGACGTGTTCCTGGACTCGACCGCGACCCACGACAACTCGGTGGAGCGGGCGGTGGAGAAGCTGATGACGGCGTGCGTGCCCACCCCGACCAGCCTGGCGCGCAAGACGCCGGCCAGTCCGTGGATCCGGCTGGACTGGGGCACCCTGAAGACGACGTCGTTCAACGGGGTGCTGACCGGCCTCTCGGTCACCTACACGCTCTTCGACGTGAACGGCAATCCGCTGCGGGCGGTCTGCTCGCTCACCATCGACGAGGCCAGCGTCGACCCGGCGGGCCAGAACCCGACGTCCGGTTCGCCGGAGGCCCGTAGCACCCACCGGGTGATCGCGGGCGACAGCCTGCCGCTGCTCGCCTGGCGCGCGTACGGGGACGCGACGGCCTGGCGGACCATCGCGGAGGCCAACGACATCGACGACCCGCTGGCCCTCGTCCCCGGTGCGGAGCTCATCGTGCCGGGCATCGACGAGCTCACCCGGGCCGGTCGGTCATGACCACGCCCGAGGCCCGGGGCGGCCGTTCCTTCGCCGCGGATCCGGTCGTCGAGGCGCCGGGCCCGCTGCCGCCGATCTGGGCGACCCAGCTGGTCTCCTGCGACATCGAGGAGAGCGTCGGCCTGCCCGACACCGCGGTGCTGAGCTTCCGGGACGCCGACCACACCTTCCTCTCCGCGACCGGGATCACCATCGGGACCAAGCTGCGGGTGTCCGTGGTGACGGTGCAGGGGCACACCCGGGTGCGGCTGTTCACCGGCGAGGTGACGGCGCTGGAACTGGAGGTGGACGGCACGGGCTCGTACACCGTGGTGCGGGCCTCGGCGGTCACCCACCGCCTGATGCGCGGGCGCCGGGTGAAGGCCTTCCGGAACATGACGACCACCGACATCGTCCGCGCGGTCGCCGCCGGCGCGGGTCTCACCTGCGGCCGGATCGACTCCTTCCCGGTGGTCCACCAGCAGCTCTCCCAGGCGAACGTGCCGGACTGGGAGTTCCTCCAGTTCCTGGCGCAGGAGAGCGGCGCGCAGGTGCGCGTCGACGACGACGGGAAGCTGGAGTTCGTCGAGCCCGAGCCCGCGTCCGGCGCACCGGCCCCCTCCACCCCGGCGCCGCAGAGCCCGATGGTCCTGGAGTACGGCCGCAACCTGCTGGAACTGCGCGGGGTGCTGACCGGCGCGGGCGGCGCGGAGACGGTCGAGGCGCGCGGCTGGAACGTCACCACCAAGAGCGCCCTGGTCGCCACCGAGCCGTCGGTGACGTCCCGGACCGTGCAGCCGGGGATGAGCCCGGCCACGGTGGCCTCCGCCTTCCCCGGCACTGCCCGGCTGACCGTCGCCGACACCCCGTACCGCACCCAGGCGGAGACGACCGCCGCGGCCCGATCGCTGGCCGCCACCGTGGCGGCTGGCTTCGGCGAACTGGAGGCGGTCGTCGAGGGCAACCCGCGGCTGCGGGCGGGCACCCCGGTCGCACTGGGGAACGTCGGCGCCGCCTTCTCCGGCCGCTACACCGTCACCGGGGTGCGCCACCTGCTCGAACCGTTCCGCGGCTACCGGAGCACCGTGGTGGTCAGCGCGTCGCCCGACCGCTCCCTGGCCGGGCTGGCCACCGGCGGCAACGCGCCGCCGCGCGGGCCGCGGATGCCGGGCCTGGCCGTCGGTGTGGTCACCGACGTCCGGGAGCCGGGCGGCGGGCAGCGCGGCTGGGTGAAGCTGAAGTTCCCCTGGCTGGACGACACGTACGTCTCCGACTGGGTGCGCACCGTGCAGTTCGGCGGCAACGGCGGCGGCGGGGTGATCAGCCCCGAGGTCAACGACGAGGTGCTGGTGGGCTTCGACCAGGGCGACCTGGACAGCCCCTACGTCCTCGGCGGCCTCTACAACGGCGTGGACCGGCCCTCGCCGCACGACGTGCCGCTGGTCGACGCGGGCTCCGGCAAGGTCAACCGCCGCTCCCTGGTGTCCCGTTCGGGCCACCGCCTGGAACTGCTGGACGTCCCGGGCGGTGCCTCCGGGGTCCGGCTGGCGAGCGGCGACAAGAAGCTGGAGGTCAGACTCGACCAGCAGAAGGGCGAGATCGTCCTCAGTGTCCACGGCCTGGGCGGCGGGGGCAGCACGGTGCGCCTGACCTCCACCGGCATCACCCTCGACGCGGGCACCGGCGAGGTGAACGTGCGCGGCGGATCGGTGAACGTCCGCGGCACGACGTCGGTCACCGTGGACGGCGGGGCCGAGGCGGTGCTCAAGGGAGCCTTCGTGCGCATCAACTGACGGATCATCAGGCCATTTCGGCCGGCGTCCGACCGCACCGGACCACGCCGGACCGCACCGGACCGCACCGGACGACGTCGAGCGACGTCGGACGGCCGGCAGCAGACAGGCGCCCGCGACCCGCAGGGCACCATCGGAAACGGAGACCGCACATGCCCCCCGCAGCCCGGACCGGCGACCTCACCGACCACGGAGGCGCCCTCACCACCCCGCCGCCGGGCGCCGCCCTCAAGGTGGCAACCGTGCTGATCGGCGGCCGGCCCGCCGCGGTGGTCGGCACCATCCACGCCTGCGTCCCCCACGTGGAGATGGGCCCCGCCAACCTCGTCGAACCCTCCCTGGGCACGGCGACCACGGGCATGGTCCTCATCGGCGGCCTCCCCGCGGCCCGCATGGGCGACAAGACGACCTGCGGCGCCACCATCACGTCCGGCGCGTTCAACGTGCTGATCGGAGGCGTCGCATGACCAGCAGTTTCATCGGCCGGGGCTGGGCCTTCCCGCTGCGGGTGAACGCCACCGGCGGCATCGGCATGGTGGAGCGGGACCGGGAGATCGCGGAAGCCGTCCGGCTGATCCTCGGCACCGCCCCCGGCGAGCGGCCGATGCGCCCGGAGTTCGGCTGCGGCATCCACGAGTACGTCTTCGCGCCGGGCGACAGCACCACCGCCGGGCGGATCGCCCGCGAGGTGCGCATCGCGCTGGAGCGCTGGGAGCCGAGGATCGAGGTCGACGACGTGGTGATCGCCTTCGACAGTGTCGACGAGGGCACGCTCTACATCGACGTCCACTACACCGTGCGCGCCACCAACGACCGCCGCAACCTGGTCTTCCCCTTCTACACCATCCCGGAGCACCCGGCCGGGCCGGACGGGGGCGAGAACTGATGGCACTGCCCTCCCCGAACCTGGACGACCGCCGCTTCCAGCAACTCGTCGACGAGGCCAAGCGGTACGTCCAGCAGCGCGCGCCGGAATGGACCGACCACAACGTCTCCGACCCCGGCGTCACCCTCATCGAGACCTTCGCCTACCTGGTGGACCAACTGCTCTACCGGCTGAACCGGGTCCCGGAGAAGAACTACTCCGCCTTCCTCGACCTGCTGGGCATCCGGCTCTTCCCGCCCGCCGCGGCCCGGGCCGAGATCGACTTCTGGCTCTCCGCCCCGCAGCCCGAGACGGTCCTGCTGCGCGCCGGCACCGAAGTGTCCACCCTGCGCACCGAGACCGACGAGGCGGTGGTCTTCTCCACCGTCGACGACCTCCCGATCGTCCCCAGCTCGCTGGACCGGCTGGTCACCGTCAACGCCTCCGGCGAACAGAATGATGGCACCACCCGGCTGGCCGACGGCGCGGACGTGCCGTGCTTCCAGCCGCGCCCGGTCGCCGGCGACGCCATGCTCTTCGCCCTGCCGGCCGTCGTGCCGCGCTGCATCCTGGTCGTCCGGCTGGACAGCCGGGTCGAGGGCGTCGGCGTCGACCCGCGCCAGCCGCCGCTGGCCTGGGAGGTGTGGGACGGCGCGCGCTGGATCGGCTGCGAGACCGGCAGCGACACCACCGGCGGCCTCAACCGGCCCGGCGAGGTCGTCGTGTTCGTGCCCGCCGGGCACACCGCCTCGGTGGTCTCCGGCCGCCGGGCCGGCTGGCTGCGCTGCCGGGTCACCGAGCCGCGGCCGGGACAGCCGTTCTACTCCGAGTCCCCCACCATCCGCCGGGCCGAGGTGTTCACGATCGGCGGCACCGCGACCGTCGTCCACGCGCAGACCGTCACCGACGCGCCGCTCGGCACCTCGGAAGGGGTCGCGGGACAGCGCTTCACCCTCGCCAGGCCGCCGGTCCTGCTCGACGGCGAACCCCCGGTGGTCGAGGTCGCGGCCGGCGACGGCTGGGAGCCGTGGACCCTCGTCGAGCACTTCGGCGACTCCTCGCCCGTCGACCGGCACGTCGTCCTCGACGCGACCACCGGCGAGTTCCTCCTCCCACCCGCCGTCCGGGAACCCGACGGCAGCCTGCGCGCCTTCGGCGCCGTACCGCCCAAGGGCGCCCGGCTGCGCGTCCCGCACTACCGCACCGGCGGCGGGACCGCGGGCAACGTCGCCCGCGGCACGATCACGGTGCTGCGCAGCTCCGTCCCCTACGTCGCCCGTGTCGACAACCGCGAGGCGGCCCGTGGCGGCGTCGACGGCGAGACCGTGGAGAACGCCAAACTGCGCGCCCCGCACCAGCTGCGGCTACAGGAACGGGCCGTCACCGCAGGGGACTTCGAGCTGATCGCCCGGCAGGCCGCACCGTCCGCGGCCCGGATCAGCTGCGTGCCCTCCGGTGCCGCGGACCCGGGCGCGGTGCGGGTGCTGGTCGTCCCCGACGCGGTCGCGGACGACGGCGAACGGCTGCGCTTCGAGCAACTGATCCCCGACGAGCAGACGCTGGCCGCCGTCGCCACCGCCCTCGACGAACGGCGGCTGATCGGCACCCGGATCGTCGTCCAGCCGCCCGCCTACCAGGGCGTGACGGTGGTCGCCCGGCTCACCACCCGCGCGGCGGACCCCGACCGGGTCCGCGAGGAGGTGCTCGCCGCCCTGTACGGGCACCTCAACCCGCTGCGCGGTGGCGCCGACGGCTCGGGCTGGCCGTTCGGCCGGGCGGTGCAGTACGGGGAGGTGTTCGCCGTCCTCCAGCGGGTGGCCGCCGTCGCCGGGGTCGAGGAGCTGCGGCTCTTCCCGGCCGACCCGATCACGGGACGCCGCGGCGCCCCGGCCGAGCGGGTCGAGGTCCCGGTGGACGCCCTGGTCTTCTCCCACCAGCACCAGGTCGTGGTCACCGCGGCCGCCGAGGACGGGCAGTCATGAGCGCGCCGGGCGGCCCCGCCACCGGGAGGCGTGGATGAGCCGCGCCGCGGTCCCCGGACTGCCCAGCCCGCACCCGATCGGCGCGCTGCTCCCCGCGCTGTTCGCCGATGACGACTTCGCCCAGCGGTTCACGGCCGGCCTGGACACCGTCCTCGCCCCGGTCTTCGCCACCCTGGACAGCCTGCCCGCCTACTTCGACCCCCGCCTCGCACCGGCCGACTTCGTCGACTGGCTGGCGTCCTGGGTCGCGGTGGACGTCGACCCTGCCTGGCCGGTCGAGGTGCGCCGCGTCGTGGTCGAGCGCGCGGTCGAACTGCACCGGTGGCGCGGCACCCGCCGCGGACTCACCGAGCGGCTGCGACTGGTGCTGGGCGCCGGCGCGGAGGTCGTCGACGGGGGCGGGGCCACCTGGTCCACCGCCCCGGACGCCACGCCGGCCCCGGCGCCGCCGGCCGCGCCGAGCGGTGACGTCCTGGTCCGGGTCTGGCCGCTGGACGGCCGGGGGCTGGACGAGGACCAGGTGCTGACCGTCGTCAGGGCGGGCTGCCCGGTCCACCTGACCTGCCGGGTGGAGATCCTGCCCGGCCCACCCGGTTCACCCGGGCGAGCGGAGGGTTGACAGATGCCGGTGTGCCCCGACTGCGGAACAGTCAACGGGGAGGGGGACGACTTCTGCGGCAACTGCGGTGCCTACCTGGGGTGGTCGCGCAGCGCCGCCCCGGCGGCGGGTACGGCTCCGGCGGCGTCGACGACGTCGGCTGCGGGGTCCGGGACGGCGCAGGCCGGGCCCGCGGCGTCCGCCGCGCCGCCCGCGTCCGCGGCGTCCGCCGGGCCTGCTGCGTCCGCCGGGCCTGCTGCGTCCGCCGGGCCTGCGGCGTCTGCCGAGCCTGCGGCGTCCGCGAAGCCTGCGGTGTCCGCCGGGCCTGCGGAGGCCGCGGAGCCCGCTGAGCCCACCACGTCACGCACCGAATCCACCTGGCGGAACGTGTCGCGGCGGATGACGCGCGGCAGGCGGGAGCAGCCGCCCGCCCCGGACACCGGGACGGCGACCCTGCCCGCCGAGGAGCCACCGGCCCCGCCGGCCGCCGAGCCTTCGCGTTCGTCCTCGACCCGGGTGCGGCCCGCTCCGGAACCGGCGCCCGCCCCGGCGGCGACGCCCGCTCCCGCACCCCCTCCGACGCGCGCACCGGTGCAGGCCCCCGAGCCGCCACCGGCCGCCGCACCGCCCGAGGCGTCCGCACCGGCGCCGCCGCCGATCCCCCTCAGGACACCGGCACCCGAACCGGCCCCGGCCCCCGAGCCGCGGGCCGACCCGGTGGCCGTGCAACCCGCCAAGCCCGTGGCGCCCCGCCCCGTCGTCCGGGCGTCCGAGGCCGTCGAGGCGCAGGACGGCCCGCCCTGCCCCCGGTGCGGCACGCCCAACCTGCCCCAGCGGAAGTTCTGCCGCCGCTGCGCGGCTCCGCTGACCGTCACCGCGGCGGCGCCCGCGCTGCCGTGGTGGCGCACCCGGTGGCCGTTCCGCCGCCGGGTGCGGATCGGCGGCTCGGGCAACGCGTTGCGCCGCACCATCGCCCTGATCGTGCTGGTCGCGGTGGTGGTGGCGGGGATCCTGCTGTACCCGGCGGGCAAGCGGGGTTTCCAGGACGTGCTGGACAAGCTGGGCAGCACGGCGCCGATCAGCCCCTCCCAGACCTCGGCGAGCGCCGCCGTCGAGGGCCGTCCCGCGACCGCGGCCGACGACGGCCTCACCAACACCTACTGGGGGGCGCCCGCGGTCGGGGACTCCATCACCTTCGGCTTCCGCACCCCGTTCCGGCTGGTGGACCTGATCATCCACTCCGGTGACTCCACGGACCCGGAGCACTTCCGGCAGCAGGGCCGGCCCGTCGTCCTGTCCCTGGAGGTCACGTCGGCGGACGGAGAGCTGCACCGGAAGGAGGTCTCGCTGAACGACCAACCGGGCCCGCAGACCGTGGTGACCGGGATCAGCGACGTCGTCCAGGTGAAGCTCACCGTGCGCGAGGCCGCCGGAACGGGCCCCGGCCGCGCCATCGCCCTCGGGGAGGTGGAGTTCTTCAAGCGCACCTGAGCCCGGAGGTCTGCCACTGACGTGTCGCGGTCGTGGGCAGTTCTACTGTTCAGCCGTCATTTATCGTGCGTCGACGTACAGTTGGTGAAATCGGCATGTCCACTTCAGGACATCGACGAGAAGGAGCGACCACCTTGACCACTCACACCAGGCGTTCCGCCCTCCGGCGCACCGTACCGGCGCTGACGGCCGCCCTGTGCGGGATCGCGGGCGTCAGCGCGGTCGGCGCGACCCCGGCGGCGGCCGCCGACCAGCGGCAGGCGGTCTACGCGATCGCGCACCGGGTCGACACCGTCGCGGGTGTGGACGCCGCGCTCAAGCACGGCGCCAACGGCATCGAGATCGACGTCTGTTCGTGGTGGAACCCGAACGAGTGGCGCGCCTACCACGACTGCTCCTCGGCCGGGGAGAACCGCCTGGGCCCCAGCTTCGACAGCATGATCGACCGGATCCTCTCCAACGCCGACGCGGGCCGCCGGCTGTCGCTGGTCTGGCTGGACATCAAGGACCCGAACTACTGCGGGGAGGAGCCCAACCGCACCTGCAGCGTGGCCGGCCTGCACGACAAGGCCCAGCGGCTGACGGCCGCCGGCATCCAGGTGCTCTACGGCTTCTACGAGTACCACGGGGGCAACACCCCGGACGTGGGCGGCCGGGGCTGGAAGAGCTTGGGGGGCAAGCTCGGCCCGCTGGAGGGCATCACGACGACCGGCAGCCGTGACACGGTCCGCAGCGCCTTCGAGCGTTCCGGCTCGGGGTTCCCGACCGGCCACCGGGCGATGGACTACGGCGACAGCGACATCACCAAGGGCTTCGGCAACTGCACGGAGGCCGGCTACAACACCTGCGCGGAGCTGAAGAAGGGGGCGGGCGACCGCGCCTCGGGCAAGCTCGCCGCCACGCTGTCCTGGACCACCACCTACAACGACCCGTGGTACGTCGACAAGCTGCTGGGCGACGCCCGGGTGGACGGCATCATCGCCGGCTACGGCGCCTTCACCGGGGTGCGCGAGTACGACGACAGCTGGCAGTGCGCCAACGCGATCAACCTGGTCCGCGACTGGGTGAACCACCACGGCTCCACCCACCGCATGGCCACCAGCGGCGACCGCATGTTCAGGTAGGAGGCGGCTCGGGCCCGCACCGGCCCGTGACCGGGGCCCTGCCGGGCCCCGGCTCGCCCCCTGTACGGCCCGCACCCGGCGCAGTCCGGGTGCGGGCCGCTTGCGTCAGCAGGTCGACACGTCGGACTCGGCCAGTGCCTCGTCGCCCGCGCCCGGCGCCACGCCGCGGAGCAGGTGGGTGAGGAGGTCGTCGAAGACCTGGTCCAGGGCCGGGCCGACGAGTCGGCCGCTCGCGGCCTGGGTGGCCACGCCGTGGACGGCGACGAAGAGGATGTCGCCGATCCGGTCGGCGCTGCCGGCCCGGATCCGTCCCTCCTCCTGGCCCCGGGCGATCAGGGCGTGGAGGTCGTCCTTCAGCGGCTGCCAGGCCAGCTCCAGCCCGTCCGCGACGGCGGCGTCGTGCTTGCGGGCGAAGGCCAGCTCCAGGAGCGCGCCGTGTTCGGCGGCGAAGTCGACGTACGCGCGGGCGAAGGCGAACACCTGCTCGCGAAAGCCCTCCCCGCTCCGGGCGAGACCGTTGCGGGCCGCGGCGGTCAGCCGCTGGACACCGGTGAGCGCGAGGGCGTCGAGCAGGGCGCGCCGGTCCTTGAAGTGCCGGCTGGGCGCGGCGTGGCTGACGTCGAGGGCCCGGGCGAGCTCGCGCAACGAGAGGGCGTCGACGCCTTGCTCGCGCAGTGTCTGCTCGGCGCGTTCCAGCAGCGCGGCGCGGAGGTCTCCGTGGTGGTACTGGCCCGTTCGCATGGGCATCAGCATACGAGCATGTAGTCATTGACTACATTGTTGTCATTGACTACATTGGGCGGCGAGGCGGACCCGACGTCCGCCCGCGTCCCGCCGTACGAGGAGAGCCATGGACTTCACCCGCAAGACCACCCTGATCACGGGAGCGTCCACCGGCATCGGAGCCGCCTTCGCCCGGGAACTCGCCGCCCGCGGATCGGACCTCGTCGTCGTCGCCCGCAGCGAGGACAAGCTGGCCGGCCTCCGCGACGAGCTGACGGCGGCCCACGGCGTCACCGTGCACGTCCTGCCGCTCGACCTCGCCCGTCCCGGTGCGGCGGCAGAACTGCAGCGGCGCGTCGAGGAACTGGGGGTGACGGTCGACGTCCTGATCAACAACGCGGGCTTCGGGACCTTCGGCACCGTGGCAGCCGCCGACCCGACCCGGATCGCCGAAGAGGTCCACCTCAACTGCTCCACGCTCACCGACCTGACCGCCAGGCTGCTGCCCGGCATGGTCGAGCGGGGCCACGGCGCCGTGGTCAACGTGGCCAGCACGGCCGCCTTCCAGCCGATACCCCGGATGGCCGTCTACGGCGCCACCAAGGCGTACGTGCTCTCCTTCACCGAGGCACTGGCGAACGAACTGCGCGGCACCAACGTCCGGGCGCTCGCCATCTGCCCCGGCGCCACCGACACCCCCTTCTTCGACGTCGCGGGGGAGGAAGCGGCGGTGGGCGTGCGCCGTCGCCCCGAGCAGGTCGTCGCCACCACCCTGGCGGCCCTGCAGAAGGGACGGCCGAGCGTCGTCGACGGCTTCCTCAACCGCCTCGGAACGCTGGCGCCCCGCTTCCTGCCGCGCCGCGCCACGGTCGCCGTCGCCGAACGCGTCACCCGGCCGGGCGCGGCGGTCTGAGCATTTGGTCACCGGGGGGACGGGGGAGTACTGTTTTCCAGTCGCTCGGCAGGGAGCACCGGACACGCATCGGCGCGGACGGTCCCGGAGCGGCCAATCCACAGAATCAGCACTTCCCGGTTCGAGCCGGGTCGAACTTGCCATGGGCAAGCGCGGCTCCGGCTCTTATGCGGCGTGCTCGTTTTATCGGATTGCGGCCGGATTCGCTTTTCGGAGCGGGGAAGGGCTAGAGTCTGGAACGTCGGACAGGGCGTCAAGCCCCGGAAGACACCGGCGAATTGGATGAACGAAGCCCCGGAAACGGAGCGGAAAACGTCTGATAAGCTGGAAACACGAAAGAACGAAGCCCGGAGGGTCCGCTGGAAGGCGGTCCGAAGGAAGCGTCCGTTCCTTGAGAACTCAACAGCGTGCCAAAAGTCAACGCCAGATATGTTGACATCCCCGGCCTCGATC
>NZ_JBEZIQ010000104.1:0-14747 GCF_040651155.1 Kitasatospora sp. NPDC048545 | reverse complement strand
CCGCCACCAGCGCCGGACGCCGCTCCCCCGACTCCCCCAGCCGCGCCGCGAGCCCCGCGACCGTCGGCGCCTCGAAGACCGCCCGGATCGGCACCTCCACACCCAGCACCGACCGCACCCGGCTCACCAGCCGCGTCGCCAGCAGGGAGTGACCGCCCAGCGCGAAGAAGTCCTCGTCGATGCCTACCTGGGTCAAGCCCAGGACGTCCGCGTAGACCCCGCACAACAGCTGCTCCTGCGGCGTGCGCGCGACGCGGCCGGTGGTCTGCGTGAACTGCGGCGCGGGCAGGGCCCGGCGGTCCAGCTTGCCGTTCGGGGTCAGCGGCATCGCGTCCAGCAGGACCAATGCGGCCGGGACCATGTAGTCCGGCAGCATCGCGGCGAGGTGCGCGTGCAGCTCGGATGTGTCGAGGCGCTCGGTCGGGACCGCGTAGCCGACCAGCCGCGCATCTCCCGGCTGGTCCTCACGGACGACGACCGCCGACTGCGCGACCCGCGGGTGACGCAGCAGCGCCGCCTCGATCTCGCCGAACTCGATGCGGTGGCCGCGCACCTTCACCTGGGTGTCGGCGCGGCCGACGAAGACCAGCTCACCCGCCGCGTTCCAGCGCGCGAGGTCGCCGGTGCGGTACATGCGCGTCCCGGCCGGACCGGACGGGTCGGCGACGAAACGCTCCGCCGTCAGCGCGGGGCGCTCGTGGTAGCCGCGGGCGAGGCCGTCGCCCGCCAGGTAGAGGTCGCCGATGACCCCGGCCGGGACAGGACGGAGGCGGCGGTCCAGCACGTGGACGCGGGTGTTGGCGATCGGCGCACCGATCGGCGGGGCGGAAGCGCAGGCCGCCGGGTCCACGCGCAGCGAGGTGGACCAGATGGTGGTCTCGGTCGGGCCGTAGAGGTTGGTGACCTCCCCGGCGGCGGTGAGGGCGGACGCCAGCGGGCCGGGCAGCGCCTCGCCGCCGACCAGGACGCGCAGCGCGGGCAGGGCGGCACCGGTCTCGCGGGCGTGCTCGACCACGGCCTGCCACAGGGAGGGCGTGGCCTGCACGACGGTCGTGCCGGTGCGGGCGAGCTGCGCGATCAGCGCGGCCGGGTCCACGACCGTGTCGCGGGGGGCCAGGTCCACGACGGCGCCGCTGACCAGCGGCAGGTAGAGCTCCAGTGCGGCGATGTCGAAGGAGATCGTCGTGACCGCCGTCCAGCGGTCCGCCTCGGTGAGCGGGAAGCGCAGCGCCATGTCGGCCAGGAAGTTGGCCAGGCTCGCGTGGGGCACCGAGACGCCCTTGGGGCGGCCGGTCGAGCCGGAGGTGTAGATCACGTAGGCGGGGTGGGCGGGCCGCAGTGGCGCGCGGCGGTCGGCGTCCGTGACCGGGGCGTCGGAGCACTCCCGCGCCGGGTCGCCGTCCAGCAGCAGCACCCGCGCCGGGTCCTGGTCGCCGAGCCGCTCGGCGGTCTCGGCGCAGGCGAGGACGAGGACGGGGGCCGCGTCGTCGAGGACGTAGCCGATGCGGTCGGCGGGGTACTCCGGGTCGACCGGCACATAGGCGCCGCCGGCCTTCAGCACGGCCAGCAGGGCGACCGGCAGGTCCGCGGTGCGCGGCAGCACGAGGGCGACGCGTTCCTCGGGCCCGACGCCACGCCGCACGAGCAGCCGGGCCAGGCGGTTGGCGCGGGCCTCCAGCTCGCCGTAGGAGATCACGGTGTCGCCGACGACCAGCGCGGTCGCCTCCGGTGTGCGGGCGGACTGCGCGCCGAACAGCTCCGGCAACAGCGCGGGCGCCGCCGGGCCGCCCGCGCTCCCCTGCGTCAGCAGGCGCTGCCGCTCCTCCGGGCCCAGCACGTCGAGGTCACCGACGGACGTCGCCGGGGCGTGGTCGAGCGCGGCGGCCAGCGCGGCGAGCGCCTGCTCGACCACAGCGGCGACGGACGCCGCGTCGATCGGCGCGGCGGCCTGGACGGAGCAGGTGAACGCGTCGGCGCGGTCGTCGACGGTCAGCGCGAGCGGGTAGTTGGTTCTGTCCTCCAGGTGGACCAGCTCGACACCGGGTAGCGCCTCGACCGTGCCAGCGCGCAGCGCGAAGCCGTGCGCGTGACGGTAGTTGAGCAGCGCGGTGAAGAGAGGCGCGGTGCCCTCGACGGCCGAGGCCCGCTGAGCGAGCGACAGCGGCGCGTACTCGTGGGCGATCAGGGCGGCGAGCTGGGTCTGCGTCTCCCGTACCGCGTCGGCCACCGCCACGGCGCCGGTGGCCTGGCGGACGGGCAGGGTGTTGATGAAGAGCCCCGGGACGTTGCCACCACCGGCCGCCCGGCCGAACAGCACGGTGCCGAACACGACGTCGTCCTGGTTGGCGGTGGCCGCGAGGACGCGGGCCCAGGCGAGGTGGAACAGCGCGGCGGCGCTGACTCCGTGGCGGCGCGCCAGGGCGCGAAGGCGCTCGGCGTGCTCGCCCTCGACGGGGAAGGCCGCCTCGGTGAGACCGCCCGTGTCGCCGCGCACGTCCAGCACGCCGAACGGCGCGGTGGGCTCGGTCACGTCGCCGAGCAGCTCGGCGAAGTAGCGCTCGTGGTCCGCGTCCTGGAGGCCCAGGCGGGCCTGGGCGACGAAGTCGCGGTAGGGCGCGGGCGCGGGCAGTCGGTCCGCCTCGCCCGCGAGGAGCGCCTGCACCTCGGCGAGCAGCACGGCCAGAGCGGTGTTGTCGACGACGAGGTGGTGCTGCCGGAGCAGCAGCAGCCACCGGCCGGTTCCGGGTTCGGCGGCGACATGGCCGCGCAGCAGCGGGGCGCTGCCGAGGTCCATGGTGTCGGGGCAGGCGGCGAGGAGCCGCTGCACCGCGTCGCCCTCGGCATCCTGGGCCGCCGCGAGGTCGATCTCCTCGACCGGGAGGGTGACGTGGCGGGCGACGACCTGGACCGGCTCGGGCAGGCCCTCCCACAGCACGGCGGTGCGCAGCACGTCGTGGCGGTCGACGACGGACCGCAGCGCACCGAGGAAGCCGTCGAGCCGCTCGCGGCCGTCGAAGGCCAGCACCACGGGCAGGACGTAGACGTCGCGGCCCTCGGCGGCCATCCGGTGGTGGAAGAGGATGCCCTCCTGGAGGGGCGCCAGCGGGTAGACGTCCGCGATGTTGGCGGCGCCGCCCGGGATCGCCTCCGCGATCCGGTCGATCTGGTCCTGCGTCAGCGACACCAGCGGCAGCATCTCCGGCGTGATCCGCCGCGCGTCGGCGGGGACGAGGTTCGGCGGGACGGCCACGCCATCGCCATCGCCACCGCCGTCGACCGTGGCGATGGCGGCCAGCCCGGCGACGGTGGGCGCGCCGAACAGTGCGCGCACGTCCACGCCTATGCCGCGCGAGCGCAGCCGCTCCACCAACGACACGGCCAGCAGCGAGTGGCCGCCCAGGGCGAAGAAGCTGTCGTCGATGCCGACGCGGTCGACGCCGAGGACCTGCTCGAAGACCTCGCACAGAACCTTCTCGCGCGGCGTCGAGGGCGCACGGTAGCCGGTGGCGGCGGTGAACTCCGGTGCGGGCAGGGCCAGTCGGTCGATCTTTCCGCTCGGGGTCAGCGGGAGCTCCTCCAGCGCCACGACGGCGCTGGGCACCATGGCGTCGGTGACTGTGGTGGCCAGGTGGGCGCGGATCTCCTCCGGCGCGACCTGTGCGCCGTCCTCGCGCACGATGTAGCCGACCAGGCGGGGGTCGCCCGCGCGGTCCTCGCGGACGACGGCGGTGGCGCGCCGCACGCCGGGGTGGGCGCAGAGCGCGGCCTCGACCTCACCGAGCTCGACGCGCTGGCCGCGCACCTTGACCTGCGCGTCCGTGCGGCCGAGGAGCTCGAGGGCCCCCTGGTCGCTCCAGCGCGCCAGGTCGCCGGTGCGGTACAGCCGCGCACCGGGGGTGCCGAACGGGTCGGCGACGAAGCACCCGGCGGTCAGCGCCGGGCGGCGCAGGTAGCCGCGGGAGAGGGCGTCGCCGCCGACGTAGAGCTCGCCGGTGGCGCCGGCCGGGACGGGACGCAGCGCGGCGTCGAGGACGTGGACGTCGATGTTGTCCAGCGGCAGGCCGATGGGCTGCCGCTCGGCGTCGACCTCGCCGGTGACAGCGTCACCGCTGATCTCGGAGGCGCCGTAGTAGTTGGCGAGGCGGGCGTGCGGGAGCTCCTCGGCGAAGCGGGCGGCGAGGTGGGCGGGGATGGTCTCACCGGTCGTCACCCACAGCTCGCAGGTGGCCAGTCGCTCCGGGCCGGCGATGTCGAGCAGGGCCGCGAGCAGGCTCGGGACGAGCATGATGCGGCCGACTCCGTGGCGTTCGATCAGCGCGGCGAGCGCGACGGGGTCCTTGGCCTGCTCGCTGTCGGCGAGGACGAGGCCCTCGCCGTGCAGCAGCGAGCCGAGGATCTCGGTGGAGCCGTCGACGAAGCTCATCGAGCTCTTGGCGAGCGCCGGGCGGCCGGGCCGGTAGGGGTCGCGCTGGGCGATGGCGGCCAGGTGGTTGATCTCGGCGGCGTGGACGCCGACGACGCCCTTGGGCCGGCCGGTCGAGCCGGAGGTGTAGACGGTGTGGACGGGGTGCTCGGGACGCAGCGGCGCTCGGCGCTCGGCGTCGGTGAGGTCGGCGGCCTGACGGTCCGCCACGTCGGCCACGACGGCAGGCGCGTCCAGCGCCAGGGTCGCGACGTCGGTGTCCGCAAGAGCGGAGGCCGTCTCGGCGACGGTCAGCGCGAGGACGGGGCGGGCGTCACCGAGCATGTAGCGGACGCGCTCGGCGGGCCAGGCCGGGTCCACGGGCAGGTAGGCGGCCCCGGCCTTCAGCACCGCCAGCAGTGCCACGACCAGCTCGGGCGAGCGGGGCAGGGCGAGGGCGACCAGGTCCTCCGGGCCGACGCCGCGCTCGACGAGCAGGCGGGCGAGCCGGTTGGAGCGGGCGTTGAGGGAGGCGTAGTCGACGGCCTCGTCGCGGCAGACCAGGGCGGTCGCCTCGGGCGTACGGGCTGCGCGCTCCTCGAAGGCGGCGGTCAGGGTGGTGGCCGGCCGCTCGACACGCCGCCCGGTGCCCAGCGTCAGCGCGGCCCGCGCGTCGGCGTCCGCCGCGAGCCCGATGCGGCCGAGCGGCGTCTCCGGAGCCTGGTCGGCGAGGGCGTCGAGGACGCGCAGGAAGGTGTCGGCGTGGCCGGGCAGCTCCTCGGCCGAGTACAGGGCCGGGTTGCCGTTGACGACGAGCCGACCGCCCGCGCCCGCGCGGTGGTCGTAGAGGATGAAGGCCAGGTCCTCGACCAGCCCGTTGCCGAGGTTGCGGAAGGTGGCCCGGTGCCCGGCGAAGGTCATGTCGTCGCGGTCGAAGGACATGACGTTGACGCTCGGCCCGACCAGCGCACCGCTGACCGGGACCCCGAGCTCACGCCGCATGTCCTCGTAGCGGAACAGCTGGTGACGCAGCGCCTCGCGCATCGTCTTCGAGGTCTGGCGGACGTACTCGCGCACGCTCAGTTCGGGACGCGGGGAGAGCCGGATCGGCAGGACGTTGGCCGTCATCGCCACCGAGCGGCGCTGCAGCGCCGTCGTGCGGCCGGCGACGGGCAGGCCGAGGACGACCTCCTCGGCGCCGGTCAGCCGGGCGAGGTGGAGGGCGGCCGCAGCCGCGGCCAGCACGGGCAGGCCGGTACCGAAGCCGCGGGCGGCAGCGCGCAGCCGGTCGGCGTGCTCGACGGCGATCGGGCGCTCGTGGCGCACGTGGCGGTGGCCTGCGGGGGCGTGGCGCCCGGCGAGGGTGACCGGCTCGGGGCGGTCGGCGAGAAGCCCGGTCCAATAGGCGCGGTCGGCCTCGAACTTCTCGGAGGCGCGGTAGTCGAGGTCCTCGTCGAGCAGGGAGCGGAAGGTGGGCAGCGGGGCGCCGAGGTCGTCGCTGCCTGTGGCGAGGGCGGAGTAGATCTCGGCCACGCGGGCGGAGGCGAGCGAGCCGGCGTAGCCGTCGCAGGCGATGTGGTGAGCGCGCTGGTACCAGAAGAAGCGGTCCGGTCCGGCGGGGAACAGGGCCAGCGCGGTGGTCGGGTCCTGGGCCAGGTCGACCGGGCGGGCGAGGTCGGCGCGGATCCAGCGCTCGACGACGGCCTCGGGGTCACTCTCGGCGCTCACGTCCTGCACGTGGAGCAACACGCCCTCGTCGGAGGCGGGGAACTGGCACACCTCCCCGGCCTCGACGCGGTACCGCATCCGCAGGCCGTCGGCCTCCGTCGCCATCTGACGCACCGCCTGCTCGAACAGGGCGGCGTCGACCGGACCGTGGATCTCCACGCACTCGGCGACCTGGTTCGCCGGGTTGGCGGGGTCCAGTAGCTGGCCGAACCAGACGCCCGCCTGGGCGGCGGTCAGCGGCCAGGTGGCGGGGGTGGTGTCCGACATGGTGAGTGCTCCGGTTCGTGTCAGGTGCGAGTCTGTGCGGTGCGGCGGTCCGGGCCGCGGCGAGGTGGCGGACGGCAGCCGGCCGTCAGCGGCCCTGCCAGCGCGGCGGGCGCTTCTCGACGAAGGCGCGCGGGCCCTCGTCGGCGTCCTCGCTGTGCATGCGGCGCTCCTCCCACGGGAACCGGGTCCGGAACGCCTGCTGGAGCGGCATCGTGGCGGCGGCCGCGGCGGCCTGCTTCACGGCACGCACGGCCAGCGGCGCGCAGCCGAGGATGTCGGTGACCCAGGCGTCGACGGCGGTGTCGAGGTCCGCGGCGGGGACGACCTCGTTGACCAGGCCCAGCTCGTAGGCGCGACCGGCGGTCATCGGGCGGCCGCTGATCAGGTGGCCGAGCGCGACGCGGTACGGTGCCTGCCGGGTGAGCCGGAACACGCCGCCCGCTCCGGCGATCAGCCCGAGCTTCGCCTCGGTCAGGGCGAAGGTGGCGGTGTCGGCGGCCACGATGACGTCGCAGGCGAGGGCGAGTTCGAAGCCGCCGCCGAAAGCCGCGCCGTTGACCCGGGCGACGACCGGCTTGGCGAGCTCGAAGCGCTCGGTCAGCCGGGGCCAGCCGGGCTTGCCGCGGCTGCCGAAGGTGGAGGGAGCGTTGCTGCCCTCCTCGATGCGGGCGGCGAGCTCCCTGAGGTCCTGCCCGGCGGAGAAGGCGCGATCCCCGGCTCCGGTGAGGACGGCCAGCCACAGCTCGTCGTCGGCCTCGAAGTCGTCCCAGACGAAGGCGAGTTCCTCGTGCATGCGCAGGTCCAGCGCGTTGGCGCGGTCGGGCCGGTCGAGGGTCACGTGGGCGACACGGCCGCGCTTCTCGTAGCGCACGCGGGTGAGGTCGGCGGCTTCCATCTGCTGTCCTGCCTGGTGAAGGAGAGGTGGGGCCGGGAGCCCGACGGGGGTTCGGGCTCCCGGAGCGGTACGGGTCGGTGCGGCCCTCAGACCGAGAAGCGGCCGACCTTGCCGATGACGTCCGCGCTGTACAGGCGCAGCGCCTGCTGCATCGCGAACTCGGCCATGTAGACCCGGAACTGCTCCGGCGACTCCTCCGCGAGGTTGAGCATCCGCCGGTTGGTGGTCACGGCGGGGCCGTCGAGGCGGGCGAGGGACTCGGCGACGGCCCGGTCCATCCGGTCGGGTTCCACGACCTCGTCGACGAGCAGGCGCGCGTCGGGCTCGGAGGCGTGCAGGCGGCGTCCCCAGAGCACGACCTGACGGGAGACCCGGCCGCCGGCGAGCCGCCCGAGGCGGAGATTGGCGGCCCCGGGGACGATGCCCTCCTGGGCGGCGGGGACGGTGATGTAGGAGTCGGCCGCGGCGATCACCCGGTCGAAGACCATGAGGAGTTGGGCGCCGCCGCCGATGGCGAAGGTGTCGACGGCCGCCACCCAGGGCTTCTCGACGACCGGAGTGTGCCAGGCGCCGTCGTGGTCGACCCGCAGGCCGCGGAAGATCTTGTTGATGTAGCCGATCTCGCGGCGCAGCAGGAAGTCGACGAGCGAGATGTCGCCGCTGTGCAGGCTCTTGAGGTTGATGCCCGCGCTGAAGACCCGGCGGCCGCGGTAGCGCGGGTGAGTCATCTCGCCGCCGCGCAGCACGCCCGCGCGCACGCCCGGGTCGAGCAGGGCGAGGTCGACGGCCGTCTCCATGTCGTCGACCTGGCGGTTGTCCTCGGCGTTGAGGCAGTCGGGCCGGGTCATGGTCAGGTGCGCGGCGCCGTCGCGGCGGGCCAGGTGCACCGAGCCGAGGTCGAGTTCACCGGTCTCCAGGAACTCCGGCAGCAGCTTCAGGGCCCGCTCGGTGGGCAGGGCCATGGTGTCGACGAGGTGGCGCCCGGCGACGGGCGAGCGCAGCACGGCGCGCAGGAAGAGGCCGTGGTCGATCTCGTGGCCCTCCTTCTCCGCCTGGAGACGGCCGCGCTCGCAGGCCAGCTGCTCGGCGGTGGGCACCAGGCCGGGCCACTCCTCGGCCGCGGCCGCGACCAGCTCGGGCAGGCGCGGGTGGAGCGTGAGGTCCGCGGTGAGACGGCGGTAGACGGCCTCGGCGTACTGGTCGAGGAACCGGGCGCGCGCGCTGCGGGCGGCGTTCTTCGCGTCGGCGGCGGCTTCGCACTGCTGCCGGTCGCGCTCGGCGGGAACGGGCAGGGCGGCGAGGACGGCATCGGTCCGCTCGGCGATCCGGGCCAACTCCCGCGCGGCCCGGGCCAGGCCGTCCTCCTTCCGGGCGAGCGCAACCGGCGCGGTCACGAGGCTGCCCCGACGGCGCGCAGCGTGCGGTCGCAGGCGGCGAGGTGACGGCCGAGCGCCTCCTCGTAGCTGGTCGTGCTCGCGTCGAGCATCAGCTGGCGGCGGATGCCCGTGCCGGCGCCGCCCGTCAGCTTCGCGAGCACGGGGGCGAGGGCCGCGGCCGGGTCGGCGACGAGCTCGTCGAAAAGGTGCAGGGCGTAGGCGCGTTCGGCCCCGATGGCCTCGCCGAACAGCACGGCGCGCCGGGTGGCGGCGACACCGGCCTGGTTGGCGAGCCGGTAGAGGGCCATACCGGGCCAGACCTCGACGGGCGAGGCGTCATCGGTGTCGGCGCCGGCGAGCGGCACGAGCCGGGCGTCAGGGGTGGCGATGCGTACGTCGGTGGCGAGCAGCACGTCCAGGGCGGTGCCACCGCAGTCGCCGGTGACCAGGGCGACGGTGGGCACGGCCAGCTTCTCCAGCCGACGCACGGCCCGCTCCCACTTGTTGACCAGCGGCAGCGGCACGTCCACCCGGGTGGCCGGGGCGCCGGTGAGGGCGACGACCAGCGGCGTGGCCGCGCCGGTGGCATCCTCGGCGGCGTCGCAGAGCGCGCCCAGGGCCTGGACGGTCGCAGGGGTCAGCGGCTGGCTGCCGTCGAGCGTCAGCTGTGGCTCGGGGATGCTGTTCATGAGGGTGTGGCCTTCGTGCTCGGGAAGGGGATGCGGGGGTTCTGCGGGCGCGGTCGGCCGGCCGGGGCCTGGCCGGGTCACCACCGGACGAGGGCGGTCTCGATCGTCGAGCCGGGGCCCATGGTCATCAGCACGCAGTGGTCGCCGGGTTCGACGACCTGCTCCTGGAGCAGGCGCTCGTAGGAGAAGAGGAACGAGCCGCTGGAGAGGTTGCCGTAGTCGCGCAGCACCCCGGTGGTGTGGCGGACGTCGTGGCGGGTCAGGCCGAGGTTGACGCCCACGGCGTCGATGACCTTCTTGCCGCCGGAGTGCACCAGCCACTGCCGGATGTCGCTGCGCCGCAGGCCGGTGCCGGCGAGCAGCCGGTCGACGACGCGTTCGGCGTGGGCGCCGACGACGTAGGGGACCTGGGGGTCCAGGTAGAAGCTGAACCGGTCCTGGGTGTCGTCCCAGTCGTAGCGCATCGCGTCAACCGCGTCGGTGATGATGTGGCTCGCGAACTTGAGGATCCGCGGGCCCTCGGCGTGCGCGAGCGGCAGCTCGGGCTCACCGGACATCAGGGCGACCGCAGCGGCGCCGTCGCCGAAGAGGCTGTTGACGACGGAGGTGCGCATGGTGCCGTCGAAGACGTAGGCCGCCGAGCATGCCTCGGCGCAGACCATGACCGCCAGGCCGCCGGGGTTGGCACGGGACCAGCCGTTGACGGCGTTCAGGGCGTTGAGGCCGGCGTTGCAGCCCATGCCGACCACGTCGAGGCGGCTGGTGTGCGGGTCGATGCCCAGCTCGCGGATGATCAGGGCGCTCAGCCCCGGGGTGAGGAAGCCGGTCGTGGTGACGCAGCACAGGTAGCCGATGTCGGACAGGTCCGCGCCGGTCTGCTTGAGCAGGTCCTGGACGGCGCGCACGCCCATGTCGACGGCGTGGGTCCTGTGCTTGGCGAGCAGCTGCCCCTGAGCCTCCATCACCCTTGTGCCTCCGGGGCCTTCGGGCGGCAGGGTCAGGTGGCGGCGGTCGATGGCGCTGTTGAGGAAGACGGACCGGACGCGGGGGTCCTCGATCCGGAAGATGTCCAGGAGTTCCGCCTGGGAGTACGAGGTCTCCGGCACGGCGGTGCTGACCGCGACGATGCGGGCCAGGCCGGCCGTGGTGGTGTTCGTCATCGGTGGGTCCGTCCCGTCGTCAGTTGTGCTGCTGGTCACGGACGAACCGGGCCAGCCGGTCCAGGCCCGTCTCGATCTCCTCCGGCCGCAGGTGGCTGAAGGAGAGCCGCATGACGTTCCGGGGGCGGGTGTCGGCGTAGAAGTGGTGCACCGGCGTCCACAGCACCCCGTACGTCGAGGCGCACCGTTCCAGCAGGTCGTCCCCGGCCAGGAAGGGGACGGTGAGCAGCAGGAAGAAGCCGCCCGCGGGGGCGTTCCAGCTGACCCCGGGTACGTCGCCGAAGCGGCGCTCCAGCCCGGCGAGCATCCGGGTGAGGTTGTCGCGGTAGGTGGCGATCTCCCGGACGTTGGCGTCGCGCAGGCTGCACCCGTGGGCCAGCAGCTTGCCGCCGATGACGGCCTGGGCGATCGGCGAGGTGTTCACCGTCAGCATGCTCTTGACCTTGGCCAGCTGGTCCGCGAGCGTGCCGGCCCGGCCATCGCCGTCGGTGACGCGCTGGTCCGCCAGCACGTAGCCGACGCGGGCGCCCGGCAGACCGGTCTTGGCGAAGCTGCCGAGGTAGACCACGCGGGCGGCGGTGTCCAGGGCCTTGAGGGTGGGCGGCCCGTCCGGGTCGCCGAACAGCCCGTAGGGGTTGTCCTCCAGGAGGAGCAGGTCCTCCTCGGCGGCGATGCGCAGCAACCGGCGGCGCGTCTCCAGGCTCATCCGGGTGCCGCTGGGGTTGGCGAAGTCGGGGATCACGTAGCAGGCACGGGGGTTGCGGCCCTCGGCCTTGACCCCGCGGATCCTCGCCACCAGGTCGTCCAGGTCGATGCCGTCGGCCGCGTCGCGGACGGGCACCAGCGTCATGTCGACCAGCCCGGCGGCCCCGTGCACGCCGACGTAGCTGGGCGCGACGGCGAGCAGCACGTCGCGCTCGTCGCGGCGCAGGGCTCGCAGGGTCAGGTACAGGGCCTCCTGGCAACCGACGGTGACGACGAGGTCCTGCGGGTCCGCGGTGATGCCCTCGTCGAGGCGCAGGTGCTCGGCGACCAGTTCGTGGATGACGCCCTTGGTACGGCCGTACTGGAGCACGGTGCGGCGCACGCTCTCCTCGTCGCCGCCCAGGCGCTCGGTCAGGTGCCGCCGGTACAGCGACAGGTGGCGCGGGAGGTCGTCGAGGTCGAAGAAGCCCTCGTACGGCCGCCCGGCGGCGAGCGAGACCGCCTCGGGGTAGCGCAGCGCGATCTCGTTGAGGAAGTTCATCGACTCGCTCACGGGCGAGGCGAGAGATGCATGAAGATCGCCGATCAGCAACTCTGCGTAGTCGGCGGCGATGCCGTCGGCGGATCGGGGACCCATGATCATTTCCTTTGCTTGCTTCGAGGGACGTCAGTGATCCGGACAGTAGCGGCCCGGGAGCAGCGGCGACAGTCGCCCACCGGAGCCCGGATTCGAGCCCAAATGCCCTGCTGGCATGGCCATTTGAGCTGGTTGGCGGCCATTCTCCGGCAGCCTGGGCGACGGAAATTGATCTTCCGTTCAGATGATCTTCATACGCTCGATGGCTCTGGACGGGATTCCTCCGAAGAGCACAGGCTAGGTTGACAACTGCCACGGTGCGTGACCGCTGCGCGTCCCGCTCGACCGACGCCGCGCCACGCCGGGGGTCCGCGCACTCCGGACCCCCGACGCACCCCCTGTGAAGCACCCCTGATCCCCAAGGCGACTGGTAACCATGCCCGCTGACCGACTGCCACAGACCGACGCCGGTCACTACCGGCTCGTCTGCTGCGAATGCGGCGACCGCCGCGACGACGACGGGACGGCTCTGGCCTGTCCCGCCCCCCACGGCGCCTCCCTGCTGCGAACCGAGTACGCCCGAGCCGGGTTCGCACCGGACGACCGGGCGACAGGCGTCTACCGCTACCACCGGTGGCTGCCGGTGCGCCGGAGCCTGCCGGACACCGGACGCACCGTCGTCCGGCGCGCCGAGCGGCTCGGCGCGAAGCTCGGCCTGCGCGAGCTGTGGATCGCCTTCAACGGCTACCACCCCGAGTGGGGAGCCGACCTGACCACCTGTTCGTTCAAGGAGCTGGAGGCCGCCACCGTCCTGGGCAGGCTGCCGGAGTCGGCCGGCACCCTGGTCGTCGCCTCGGCCGGGAACACCGCCGCCGCCTTCGCCGAGCTCTGCTCACGGCACGACGTCCCCGTCGTCGTGGTGGTGCCGCAGAGCGCGCTCGGACAGCTGCGCTCACGCACCTCCTACGGTCCGTCGGTGCGGCTCGTCGCCGTGGCCGACGCCGAGTACGCCGACGCGATCGCCCTGGCGGACGCGGTCGCCGTGCTGCCGGGATTCACCGCGGAAGGCGGCACCCGCAACGTCGGCCGACGTGACGGCCTCGGCACGGTCATGCTCGCCGCCTACGAGGAGCTGGGCCGGCTGCCCGATGTCTACGTGCAGGCTGTCGGCAGCGGGGCCGGGGCGATCGCCGCCCACGAGGCCGCCCTGCGGCTGCGATGTACCGGCGGCGAGCAGGCCGGGCCGCTCCCCCGTCTCGTCCTCGCCCAGAACTCCTGCTTCGCCCCCGTCCACACCGCCTGGCACACCGGTGTCCGGCCCTGGGAGGGCACCGACCGCGAACCGGAGGCGGTCCACCGGGCGTTCGCCCCGGAGCTGACCAACCGCCGCCCGCCGTACGACGTCGCGGGTGGACTGGCCGACGCGCTGCGGGAGAGCCGCGGCGACGTACTGACCGAGGACGCCGCTGCCGCCCGCGCCGCCATGGACGCGTTCGCCGAACTGGAGGGCGTCGACATCGTACCCCCGGCGGGCGTCGCGCTTGCCGCCCTGCGCTCGGCCCTGAGGGACGGTCGGGTCGACCCCGGAGCCACCGTCCTGCTCAACATCACGGGCGGCGGCCGGGCCCGCTACCGCCGTGAACACCGCCTGGAGGCCAATGCGCCGACGCTGGTCGTCCCGCGCGAGGCCGCCCACGACGCAGGGTCGGTCGCCGAGATCGCGGCCGCGCTCAGCCGGACCACGGCGACGGGCCGTCAGCCCGCGCTCCTCACCGGCCCGTAGACCCCACGGTGCCCGGCCACCCTGCCCGTCCCACCTCAGCCGACACCCCAGCGCCGAGGAGCGGTTCCGCCATGTCCCTCGTCTCCACACCCTCACCCCAGCACCACGGAGCGCCCGCGCAGCCCGCCCCGGGCCACGCGCCCGTTCCCGCCACCGCGCCCGGCGCGTCGCCGCGGACGGTCGAGCTCGTCGAGGTCCTCACCCGGGCGGTACGCGCCGCCCCCTTGACCGAGCCGGCCGACCGCACCGCCGAACGGGTCGCCCTCCGCCTCGCCGGCTTCCTGCACCACCCGGATCTGCTCGCCGCCGAACACCTGCAGCCCGACCCGTCGCACTACCGGCAGCACGTCCTGCACGTGGACCCGCAGGGCCGGTTCTCCCTCGTCGCCCTGGTCTGGCTGCCCGGCCAGGCGACTCCGCTCCACGACCACACGACATGGTGCGTCGTGGGCACCTACCGCGGGACCGAGGAGGAGACGAGCTACCGCTTCAACCGGCACGCCAACGGCAGCTCCGGCCTGAAGCCGGTCGCGACGACGGTCAACCCGCCGGGCACCGTCACGTACCTGACCCCACCGGGCGACATCCACCTGGTCCGCAACGGCGGCGACGACCTCGCGGTCTCGCTCCACGTATACGGCACCGACGTCCGGCGCCACGGCAGCAGCATCCGCCGCCGCTACGACCTCCCCAGCTGAAGCAAGTTCACCTGACGGACAGGCCGGGGCCTTGCTTCGTTCGCCGCTGTCGATCATGGTCTGTCATGGTCGGCCGGTGAACACTACCGCGCCGACCACCAACCTGAAAGGAACCCACCCATGGCCAATCCCTTCGAGGACGCCGATGGCGTCTACCTGGTTCTCGTCAACGAGGAGAACCAGCACTCGCTCTGGCCCGCCTTCATCGACGTCCCGGCCGGCTGGACCACCGCCCACGGTCCCGACAACCGCCAGGCCTGCGTCGACTACGTCGAGTCGAACTGGACCGACATGCGTCCCGCGAGCCTCGTCGCCGCCATGGCCGAGGCCTGAGCGGCACACCGATCCACGCTGCGCCGTCGCACAGGCGCACCCGCCCGAATACCCGACACTTCTCTTCCGTCGGGCAGAAATCGGAGGAAAGACCATGCGTAACCTCAAGAAGGCCGCCGTCCTGTCCCTGGCCG
>NZ_JBEZIQ010000103.1:0-16648 GCF_040651155.1 Kitasatospora sp. NPDC048545 | reverse complement strand
CCAGGTTCCCGGTGTTCGCGAAGGCATTCGATGCGGTGTGTGCGGAGTTCGAGCCGGGCTTGCGCGAGGTGGTGTGGGGCGAGGACGCGGAGCTGCTGAACCGGACGGAGTACGCCCAGGCGGGGTTGTTCGCGGTCGAGGTGGCGTTGTTCCGGCTGCTCGAATCGCTGGGCGTGGAGTCGGAGTTCGTGGCCGGGCACTCGATCGGTGAGGTGGCGGCCGCACACGTGGCCGGGGTGTTCTCGCTGGCGGATGCCTGCACGCTGGTGCGTGCCCGTGGCCGGCTGATGCAGGCACTGCCGGAGGGCGGCGCGATGCTGGCGGTGCAGGCGACGGAGGACGAAGTCCGGCCGCTTCTGGGTGAGTTCGTGTCGGTCGCGGCCGTCAACGGTCCGACCTCCGTGGTCGTCTCGGGCGCGGAGGAGGCCGTCGAGGAGATCCGCGCGCACTTCTCCGACCGCAAGGCGACGCGGCTCAGGGTCTCCCACGCGTTCCACTCGTCGCTGATGGATCCGATGCTGGCGGACTTCCGCGAGGTCCTCAACGGCCTGTCCTACAGCGCCCCTTCGATCCCGCTGGTCTCCAACCTCACAGGCGCTCTGGGTGCGGACCTCCGCACCCCCGACTACTGGGTGCGCCACGTCCGCGAGACCGTCCGCTTCGCCGACGGCGTCCGCGCCCTGCGCGAGGCCGGCGCCACCGCCTTCGTCGAGGTCGGCCCGGACGGCGTCCTCGCCGCCCTCGCCCAGCAGGACCCGGACGCCCCCGCGCTCCCGCTGCTGCGCCGTGACCGGCCCGAGGAGCACACCCTGGTCACCGCGCTGGCGCGGCTGCACGTCGTCGGCGTCCCGGTCGACTGGACGCGGCTGTTCGACGGCACCGGCGCCCGCCAGGTGGAGCTGCCCACCTACCCGTTCCAGCGCGAGCACTACTGGCCGCGCCCGGCCCGCCGGATCGGGGACGTGACCGGCGCCGGTCTGTCGCCCGCCGAGCACCCGCTGCTGGGCGCGACCGTCGCGCTCGCGAACGCCGAGGGCACGCTGCTGACCGGCCGGCTGTCGCTGAAGGCGCAGCCGTGGCTGGGCGA
This sequence comes from Kitasatospora sp. NPDC048545, assembly GCF_040651155.1. Taxonomy (NCBI): domain Bacteria; kingdom Bacillati; phylum Actinomycetota; class Actinomycetes; order Kitasatosporales; family Streptomycetaceae; genus Kitasatospora; species Kitasatospora sp. NPDC048545. The sequence continues at coordinate 15,561 of NZ_JBEZIQ010000103.1, read as the reverse complement.
CCACCGGGTGGGCGGCGTGGCGGTCTTTCCACCGGCCGGGTTCGTGGAGCTGGCGGTCCGTGCCGGTGACCAGGTCGCCTGCGACCGGGTCGAGCGGCTGACGCTGGCCGAGCCGCTGGTGCTGCCGGAGGACGGGGCGGTCGTCGTCCAGATCCAGGTGGAGGCCCCGGCGGCCTGCGGCGCCCGCCCGGTGCGGATCTTCTCCCGGCCGGACACCGACGACGGCCCGTGGACGGAGCACGCCACGGGCGACCTCGTCCGCGGCGAGCGCACGGCCGAGTTCGACGCCTCGGTGTGGCCGCCGAAGGGCGCGGTCGTCGCGGAGCTCACCGCGCTCCGGGAGGAGGCGGACCTCGGCCCGGCCTTCGACGGGCTGCGGTCGGTCTGGCGGCGCGGCGAGGAGACCTTCGTCGAGGCGGTCCTGCCGGGCGACTCGGTCGGCGAGTCCGCAGGGTTCGGCGTGCACCCGGCGCTGCTGGCGGCGGTGGTGCGGGCGGACGGCCGCGGGCTGGTGCCGACGGCGTGGTCGGGGGTGTCGCTGCACGCCTCGGGCGCGACCGTGGTGCGGGCGCGGCTCGTGCGCACGGGCGCGGAGACGCTCGCGCTCGCCGTCGCGGACGCGGCAGGGGACCCGGTGCTGTCGGCCGAGGCCCTGACGTTGGCCGAGCCGGCCGCTGTGGCGCAGGGAACGGCGGCGGGGTCGCTGCTCAGGCTGGAGTGGGTGCCCGCGCCGTCGCGTGCGGGTGAGAGCGTGGCGGCCCTGACGCTGGGCGTGGACGTCGCCTCGCTGGCTGAGATCGGCGACGAGGTGCCGGGTGCCGTGGTGGTTCCGGTGACGGGTGGTTCGACGCCGGAGGCCGTGCACGAGGTGGCGGCGTGGGCGTTGGGCCTGGTGCAGGAGTGGCTGGCCGAGCCGCGTTTCGCGGACGCGCGTCTGGTGTTCACGACCCGGGGCGCGGTGCCGGGTGGCGAGGTCGCGGACCTGGCCGGCGCTGCCGTGTGGGGCCTGGTGCGGGCGGCGGAGGCGGAGAACCCGGGCCGGTTCGTCCTCGTGGACGCGGACCCGGACGCGGACGGTGAGCTGCCGCTGGACGCGGTGCTGGCCGTGGGCGAGTCCCAGGTGGTGGTGCGCGACGGCGTCGTCCGGGTGGGCCGGCTGGCCCGTGCCGCCCTCGGTGGCGAACCTTCGAAGGGCTGGGGCGCGGGCACGGTGGTGATCACGGGTGGCACGGGCGGTCTGGGCCGTCTCGTCGCCCGGCACCTCGTCACCGAACACGGCGTCGGCGAACTGCTGTTGCTGAGCAGGCGCGGCGGCGCGTCCGAGCTGGTGGACGAGCTGGCGGAGCTGGGTGCGCGCGTCGAGGTGGTGGCCTGTGACGCCGCTGACCGGGAGGCGCTCGCGGAAGCCCTCCACGGCCGGACGGTCACGGGCGTCGTGCACGCGGCCGGTGTGCTGGACGACGGTGTCGTCACCGCGCTCACCCCCGAGCGGCTGTCGGGCGTCCTTCGCCCGAAGGTGGATGCGGTGTGGAACCTCCACGAGCTGACCGAGGACCAGGACCTGAAGGCCTTCGTCCTGTTCTCCTCCATCTCCGGCGTGATGGGTACGGCGGGCCAGGGCAACTACGCGGCCGCGAACGTCTACCTGGACGCGCTGGCGCACTGGCGCCGCCACCAGGGCCTGCCCGCGCAGTCCCTGGGCTGGGGCGCCTGGATGCCCACCGCCGGCATGACCGGGACCCTCTCCGAAGCCGACCTGCACCGCATCCACGCCTCCGGAGTCCCGCCCCTCACCGAGGAAGACGGTCTCGCCTTGCTGGATGCCGCCATGGCCGTCGACGAGCCGTACCTGGTCGCGACCGGCCGCATGGCCGCCGGGGCACGCCCGCGTGGCGAGGTGCCCACGATGTTCCGCGCCCTCCTGCCCGGCGGGCGCCGCACGGCCTCCGCCACCGGCACCGGCGCCGCGACCATGACGGCCCTCGCCGCTCGCCTGTACGAGCTGCGCGAGACCGATCGCCTGCGCCACGTCGTCGACCTGATACGCACCGAGGCCGCCGCCGTCCTCGGCCACGCCTCGCCGCAGGCCGTCGCCGCCGACCGTGACTTCCACGACCTCGGCATCGACTCCCTCACGGCACTCGAACTGCGTAACCGCCTCACCGCCGTCACCGGCCTGCGCCTCCCGGCGACGCTGGTCTTCGACCACCCCACCCCCGCCGCGATCGCCGACCTCGTCCTGGCGGAGGTGCTCGGGCAGCACGAGGAGCCGCCGGCCCCGGCCGTCGCGGTCGTCCCCACGGCGGACGACCCGATCGCGATCGTCGGCATGGCCTGCCGGCTGCCCGGCGGGATCGGCACGCCCGAGGAGCTGTGGGCGCTGGTCGCCGAGGGCCGCGAGGGCATCTCCGACTTCCCGACCGACCGGGGCTGGGACCTCGACACCCTGCTCGGCGGCGGCCCCGGCGACCGGGGGCGCAGCGCCACCGCGAAGGGCGGCTTCCTGCACGGGGTGGCCGACTTCGACGCGGCGTTCTTCGGCATCTCGCCGCGCGAGGCCCTCGCCATGGACCCGCAGCAGCGGCTCCTGCTGGAGACGTCCTGGGAGGCCGTCGAGCGCGCCGGGATCGACCCCGCGGCGCTGCGCGGCAGCCGGACCGGCGTCTTCGTCGGCACCGGCGGCCAGGACTACCTGACGCTCGTCATGAACGCCCAGGAGGACATCGAGGGCCACGCGAGCACCGGCCTGGCCGCGAGCGTGGTCTCCGGCCGGATCTCCTACACCTTCGGCCTGGAGGGGCCGGCGGTCACCGTCGACACGGCGTGCTCCTCCTCGCTGGTGGCGATGCACCTGGCCGCGCAGTCGCTGCGCAGCGGCGAGTGCACGCTGGCGCTGGCCGGCGGCGTCACTGTGATGTCGTCCTCGCTCGGCTTCCCCGGCTTCACGCGGCAGGGCGGACTGGCCCCGGACGGGCGCTGCAAGGCGTTCGCGGACGGCGCCGACGGGACGGGCTGGTCCGAGGGCGCGGGCGTCCTGGTGCTGGAGCGCCTTTCGGACGCCCGCCGCAACGGGCACCCGGTCCTGGCCGTCGTTCGCGGCTCGGCCGTCAACCAGGACGGAGCCTCGAACGGCCTCACCGCCCCCAACGGCCCTTCCCAGCAGCGCGTCATCCGCCAGGCCCTCGCCAACGCCCGTCTCTCGGCGGCGGAGGTCGACTTCGTCGAGGGCCACGGCACCGGCACCACCCTGGGCGACCCGATCGAGGCCCAAGCTCTCCTCGCCACCTACGGGCAGGACCGCGAACGGCCGCTGCTGCTCGGCTCGTTGAAGTCCAACATCGGCCACACCCAGGCCGCCGCCGGCGCGGCCGGCGTGATCAAGGCCGTGCTCTCGATGCAGCACGGCGTGCTGCCCCGCACGCTGCACGTGGACGCGCCGTCCTCGCACGTCGACTGGGCGGCCGGTGACATCCGGCTGCTCACGCAGGCCGAGCAGTGGCCGGACACCGGCCGACCGCGCCGCGCGGGCGTGTCCGCCTTCGGAATCAGCGGCACCAACGCGCACGTGATCGTCGAGCAGGCTCCGCCGGTCGAGGTCCCCGCAGCGGAGCCGTCGCTCGTGCCGGGCGTCGTGCCGTGGGTTCTGGCGGGCACGTCGGAGGCGGCGCTGGACGCGCAGCTGGCGCGGGTCGCCAGGGTGGACGGCTCGCCCGTGGACGTCGGCCTGTCACTGGCCGCCGACCGGTCGCGGTTCGCGCACCGGGCGGTGCTGCTGGACGGCACGGAGGTGGCTCGCGGTGTCGTCGACGGCGAGCGCAGGACGGCGCTGCTGTTCTCCGGGCAGGGAGCCCAACGTCTCGGCATGGGACGGGACCTGTACGCGCGTTTCCCCGTGTTCGCCGAGGCCTTCGACGCGGTCTGCGCGCAGTTCGACCTGCCTGTTCGCGAGATTGTCTGGGGTGAGGACGAAGAGCTGATCAACCGGACCGCGTACGCCCAGGCCGGGTTGTTCGCGGTCGAGGTGGCGCTGTTCCGCCTCGTCGAATCGCTGGGCGTGCGGGCCGACTACGTCGCGGGGCACTCGATCGGCGAGATCGCGGCCGCGCACGTCGCCGGGGTGTTCTCGCTCGAAGACGCCTGTGCCCTGGTGGCGGCGCGCGGCCGGCTGATGCAGGCGCTGCCGGACGGTGGTGCGATGCTCGCGGTCCAGGCGACGGAAGAGGAAGTCCTGCCGCTGCTGGGCGACTTCGTGTCGATCGCTGCCGTCAACGGCCCGACCTCCGTCGTCGTCTCGGGCACGGAGGAGGCCGTCGCGGCGATCGAGGAGCAGTTCGCCGACCGCCGGACCACGCGTCTGCGGGTGTCCCACGCCTTCCACTCCCCGCTGATGGATCCGATGCTGGAGGACTTCCGTACGGTCCTCAACGGCCTGTCCTACGGCGCTCCTTCGATCCCGGTCGTGTCCAACCTCACCGGCGCCCTGGGCGAGGACCTGACGACTCCCGACTACTGGGTGCGCCATGTCCGCGAGACCGTCCGCTTCGCCGACGGCGTCCGGACCCTGTACGCCGCCGGCGCGACCGACTTCCTGGAGCTGGGCCCCGACACGGCCCTGTCCCCGGCCGTCCGCCAGACGCTGGCCGATTCCCCGCGCGCTGACGCCCCGGACGCGGTCGTCGAGCCGGTCGGCCGCCGGGGCCGCCCCGAAGAGGCCACCCTGCTGACCGCGCTCGCCCGCCTCCACGTCGTCGGTGTGCCCGTCGACTGGGCGCGGCTGTTCGACGGCACCGGCGCCCGCCGCACCGGCCTGCCGACCTACGCGTTCCAGCGCGAGCGCTACTGGCCGCAGACGCACGCCCCGGCCGGCCGCCCCGGCGGCGCTGCGCCGGACGACCCGCTGGACGCCCGGTTCTGGGCCGCCGTCGAGGGCGAGGACCTGGACGCGCTCGCCGCCGGCCTGGCCGTGGACGGCGACGCGCTCGGCGCCGTGCTCCCCGCCCTGTCCGCGTGGCGGCGCCACCACCGCGACCAGTCCCTGCTGGACGCGCTGCGCTTCCACGAGTCCTGGCGGGCGCTGCCGGGCGGGTCGACGGCCCGGCCGTCCGGCCCGTGGCTGGTGGTGACGCCGGCCGGGGACGGCGACGAGGCGTGGGCGACGGCAGTCTGCGAGGCCGTCGGACCGGACGCGTTGTGCCTGTCCGTGCCCGCGTCGGAGCGGGTCGAGCTCGCCGCGCTGCTGCGGGAACTGCCCTCGACCGGGCGCCCGTTCACCGGTGTCCTGTCCCTCCTCGCGCTCGGCGGGGGCGCCGCGCCGGCCGCCGCGACCCTCACCCTGCTGCAGGCGCTGCGCGACGCCGACGTCACCGCGCCGCTGTGGTGCCTGACGCGCGGCGCGGTCTCCGTGGCCCGCACCGACGCGCCGACCGCGCCCGAGCAGGCCGCCGTGTGGGGCCTCGGCCGGGTCGCCGCACTGGAGCACCCCCAGGAGTGGGGCGGCCTCGTGGATCTGCCCGAGACGCCGGACCGGTCCGCCGTTCGCCGACTGGCCGCCGTCCTCGCCGGCGCGGACGGCGAGGACCAGATCGCGATCCGCGCCGCCGCCGTCCACGCCCGCCGGCTGGCGCCGGCCCCGGCCGGTGCGCCGGACGCGGGCTGGACGCCGGGGGAGACCCCGGGCACCGTACTGATCACCGGGGGCACCGGCGGCCGGGGCGCCGCCGTGGCCCGGCAGCTCGCCGCCGCGGGCGCGAGCCACCTGTTGCTGGCGAGCCGCCGCGGGCCGGACTCCCCCGGCGCCGCCGACCTCGCCGAGGAGCTGACCGGCCTGGGCGCCGTCGTGACGATCGTCTCCTGCGACGTCGCCGACCGCGAAGCCCTGGCCGCCCTGCTGGCCGGGATCCCGGCCGACGCCCCGCTGACCGCCGTCGTCCACGCGGCGGGCACGGTCGACGACGGCGTCCTCGACGACCTGACGCCCGAGCGCCTCGCCGCCGTCCACCGGGTCCGTGCCCTGGGCGCGCTCCTCCTGGACGAGCTCACCCGCGGCCTCGACCTGACGGCCTTCGTGCTCTGCTCCTCCGTCGCCGGCGCCGTCGGCACCGCCGGCCGGGCCACCCTCGCGGCCCCGGCCGCTGTCCTGGACGCGCTCGCCCGGCGCCGCCGGGCCGAAGGGCTGCCCGCCACCTCGATCGCATGGGGCGCCTGGGTCGGCGCCGAGGCCACCGGCATCGGCTCGGGCGCTCCGGCCGAGGACGACGGGCGGACCCAGCGCGCCGCCGTCCCGGCCCTGCACCCCGACCTCGCCCTGGCAGCCCTGCGCCAGGCCGTCACCCGCCCGGCCCCGGCGCTCGTGCTGCTCGACCTGACGCAGCCGCAGGTCCTGGAGAGCCTCGTCGGCCTGCGCGGCAACCCGCTGCTACGCGACCTCCCGGCCGCCCGGACCGCCCTGGAGGCCGCCGCGGCGACCCGCCGCGACTACGCGACCGGCGCCTCCGAACTCACCGGACGCCTGCGCGCGCTCACCCCGACGGAGCGGACCGCCCTCCTCACCGACCTCGTCCGCACCCACGTCGCCGCCGTACTCGGCTACGCCGACCGGTCCGCCGTCGCCCCGGACCGCAAATTCCGGGACCTCGGCTTCGACTCCCTGACAGCCGTCGAACTGCCCGCCCGGCTCGGCGCGGCCACCGGCCTCAAGCTCCCCGCCACCTCCGTCTACGACTACCCGACCGCCCATGCCCTCGCCGAGCACCTCCTGGCCGAACTCCTCGACACGCCCGCCTCCGCGCCGTTGCCGCCCGCCGCGGGCGCCGCGGCCGACGACGGCGACCCGATCGCCATCGTCGGCATGGCCTGCCGGCTGCCCGGCGCGGTGACCTCGCCCGACGAGCTGTGGCGGCTGGTCGCCGAGGGCGGCGACGGCGTCGCCGGCTTCCCGGAGGACCGCGGCTGGGACCTGCGGACCCTGCTCGTCGGCGACCGGGACGGCCGCGGCCGCAGCGCCACCCTGGAAGGCGGTTTCATCGATTCCGTCGCCGACTTCGACGCGGCCTTCTTCGGCATCTCGCCGCGCGAGGCCCTCGCCATGGACCCGCAGCAGCGCCTGCTGCTGGAGACCTCGTGGGAGGCCCTGGAGCACGCCGGGGTCGACCCGCAGAAGCTCGGCGGCAGCCGCACCGGCGTCTTCGTCGGCACCAACGGCCTCGACTACGCCACCCTGATGATGAACTCGCGCGAGGACATCGGCGGCCACGCCGGCACCGGCCTCGCATCGAGCGTGCTCTCCGGCCGGATCTCCTACACCCTCGGCCTGGAGGGCCCGGCCGTCACCGTCGACACCGCGTGCTCCTCCTCGCTGGTCGCCCTGCACTGGGCCGGCCAGGCGCTGCGGGCCGGCGAGTGCACGCTGGCGCTGGCGGGCGGCGTGACGGTGATGACCACGCCGGTGAGCTTCGCCGGCTTCACCGTCCAGAACGGCCTCGCGGCGGACGGCCGCTGCAAGGCCTACTCGGACGCGGCCGACGGCACCAACTGGTCCGAGGGCGTCGGCATGCTGGTCCTGGAGCGGCTGTCGGACGCGCGCCGCAACGGGCACCCGGTGCTGGCCGTCGTGCGGGGCAGCGCCGTCAACCAGGACGGAGCCTCGAACGGCCTCACCGCCCCCAACGGCCCCTCCCAGCAGCGCGTCATCCGCCAGGCCCTCGCGAGCGCGGGACTGTCGGCCGCCGACGTCGACGCCGTCGAGGGCCACGGCACCGGTACCGCTCTCGGCGACCCGATCGAGGCCCAGGCCCTCCTCGCGACCTATGGCAAGAATCGCGAACGGCCGCTGCTGCTCGGCTCGTTGAAGTCCAACATCGGCCACACCCAGGCCGCCGCCGGCGTCGCCGGCGTGATCAAGACGGTGCTCGCCATGCGGCACGGCGTGCTGCCGAAGTCCCTGCACATCGACCGGCCGTCCACGGTCGTGGACTGGTCGGCGGGCTCGATCGACCTGCTCACCGAGGCCCGGCCCTGGCCCGAGGTCGACCGGCCCTGGCGCGCCGGGGTGTCCTCGTTCGGGATCAGCGGCACCAACGCGCACGTGATCCTCGAACAGGCACCCGCCGACACCGAGAGCACCGAGGACCAGCGGGTGCTGCCCGCCGTCGTCCCGTGGGTGCTCTCCGGCCGCTCCGACGAGGCACTGGAGACCCACGTCGCCCGCGCCCGCGCGCTCGAACTCTCCCCGCTGGACATCGGCTTCTCGCTCGCCGCCGGACGCTCCGCCTTCGAGCACCGGGCCGTGCTGCTCGCGTGCAGCGAGGGGCTGACGGAGGTCGCCCGCGGCGTCGCGGCGGACCGCTCGACGGCCTTCCTGTTCTCCGGGCAGGGCTCCCAGCGCCTCGGCATGGGACGGGAGTTGCACGCGCGCTTCCCGGTGTTCGCGGACGCCTTCGACGCGGTGTGCGCGGCGCTGGACGAGCACCTGGACCAGCCGCTGCGTACGGTCGTCTGGGGTGAGGACGAAGAGCTGATCAACCGGACCGCGTACGCCCAGGCCGGGTTGTTCGCGGTCGAGGTGGCGCTGTTCCGCCTCGTCGAATCGCTCGGTGTGCGGCCGGAGTTCGTTGCGGGCCACTCGATCGGCGAGATCGCCGCGGCGCACGTCGCCGGGGTGTTCTCGCTCGGCGATGCCTGCGCCCTGGTGGCGGCGCGCGGCCGACTGATGCAGGCCCTGCCGTCGGGCGGTGCGATGCTCGCCGTGCAGGCTGCCGAGGACGAAGTCCTGCCCCTGCTGGACGACTTCGTGTCGATCGCCGCCGTCAACGGCCCGACCTCCGTCGTCGTCTCCGGCGCGGAGGAGGCCGTCGCGGCGATCGAGGAGCACTTCGCCGACCGCCGGACCACGCGCCTGCGGGTGTCCCACGCCTTCCACTCCCCGCTGATGGACCCGATGCTGGAGGACTTCCGTACCGTCCTCAACGGCCTGTCCTACGGCGCTCCTTCGATCCCGGTCGTCTCCAACCTCACCGGCGCCCTGGGCGAGGACCTGACGACTCCCGACTACTGGGTGCGCCACGTCCGCGACGCCGTCCGCTTCGCCGACGGCGTCCGCACCCTGCGCGAGGCCGGCGCGAGCGCCTTCCTCGAACTCGGCCCCGACGGCGTCCTCACCGCCCTCGCCGAGCAGAGCCTCGGCGACGACGCGGCCGACTGCGTCCGCGCCGCCGCCCTGCGCAAGGACCGCGCCGACGAACGCACCCTGCTCACCGCCCTCGCCACGCTCCACGCGGCCGGCGTCCCGGTCGACTGGGCGGCCCTGTTCGACGGCACCGGCGCCCGCCGGGTCGACCTGCCCACCTACGCCTTCGACCGCCGCCGCTACTGGCCGCGCCCGGCCGCCCTCTCCGGCGACGTCACCTCGGTCGGCCTCGTCCCGGCCGAGCACCCGCTGCTCGGCGCCGCCGTCCCGCTCGCCGACGACACCGACGGGGTGCTGTTCACCAGCCGGCTCGCCCTGCGCGTGCACCCGTGGCTGCTCGACCACCGGATCGGCGGCCACCCGGCCTTCCCCGCCGCCGCCTTCGTCGAACTGGCCGTCCGGGCCGGTGACCAGGTCGGCTGCGGCCGGATCGCGGAGCTCACGCTCGGCGACCCGCTGCCGCTCGCCGAGGACGACGAGCCCGTCGTCCAGGTGAGGGTCGGCGCGCCCGACGACACCGGCGCCCGCCCGGTCGCCTGCTACGCCCGCCCCGGCGACGCCGCCCCCGACGAGCCGTGGACGCGCTGCGCCACCGGCACCCTCGTGCCGCAGGACGCCGACCTGCCGGACTACGCCCAGGCGGCCTGGCCGCCGGCCGGCGCGCTCGCCGTCGACCTGGACGGCTTCTACCGCGAGCCCGGACGCGGCCCGGCCTTCCGGGGCCTGCGCGCCGCCTGGCTGCGCGGCGAGGAGGTGTTCGCCGAGGTCGAGCTGCCCGGCGAACCCGGCGAGGACGCCCGCTACTTCGGCCTCCACCCGGCCCTGCTCGACGCCGCCCTGCACGCCGCCGTGCTGATCGGCGTCGGCACCGAGGAGCAGCTGCCGCAGCCCCAGGCCTGGCAGGGCGTCGCCCTGCACGCCGGGGGAGCGGCCGCCCTGCGGGTGCGCCTCGCCCGCCTCGGCGAGGACACCGTGTCCGTCACCGCCACGGACCCGGCGGGCGGCGCGGTGCTGACCGTCGGCTCGGTCACCCTGCGCGCCCCGCAGGCCGCCGCGGCCGCCGCCCGCACCGGCCGGGACCCGCTGTTCCGGATCGAGTGGGTCCCCGCGCCGGCCGCGCCGCCCGCCGCCACGGCGCCGCGCTGCACGGCGCTCGGCCGGGACACCTACGGCACGGGCTCCTCGGCCGCGACCCTCGCGGACCTCGGCCGCCCGGTGCCGGACCTCGTCCTGGTCGCCCTGGAGAGCCCGGTCGGCGACGTCCCCGAGGCCGTCCACGCGCACACCACGCGCGCGCTCGCCCTGGTCCAGGACTGGCTGGCCGAGGACCGGGCCGCCGACTCGCGGCTGGTGTTCGTGACCCGGGGCGCCGTCCGGGCCGCCGACGGCGAGACCGTCCGCGACCTTCCCGGCGGCGCCGCCTGGGGCCTGGTCCGCTCGGCGAACTCCGAGCACCCCGGCCGCTTCGCCCTGCTCGACGTCGAGCGGACGGAGGACGTGGCCGCGGTCCTGCCGCTGCTGCCCGGCCTGCTGGCCGACGGCGAGGCCCAGTTCGCCGTCCGCGGCGGCGCGCTGCGGGTCGGCCGACTGGCCCGGCTCGTGGACGCGGCGGGGCTGCTGCCCCCGGCAGGCACGCCGTGGGTCCTCGACGGCCTTCTGCCCGGCGACATGGCGCTCGTGCCCTGCCCTGAGGCGGCCGAGCCGCCCGCGGCCGGACAGGTGGCGGTTGCCGTCCGGGCCGCCGCCCCTGGCTGCGGTTCCGGTGGGGCCGGCGTGGTGACGGCAGTCGGTGACGGCGTGTCGGACCTGCGCCCGGGTGACGCGGTGTTCGGCGTGCTGCCCGCCGGGCCGAAGGCGGCCGCCGACCGGCGCCTGCTGGCCCCGCTGCCCGACGGCTGGTCGTTCGCGGCCGCGGCCGCCCTGGCCGCCGACTTCCTCCCCGCCCGACAGGCCCTCGGCCGCGGACCGGCCGGCCGGACCGTCCACGTGCACGCCACCGCCACCGGACCGGCCACCGCGGCCGTCGAGCTCGCCCTGCGGCTGGGCGCCGAGGTGTCCGCCACGGCGCCCGACGGGCTGCGCGACGCCCTGCTCGGCCGAGGCCTGCCGCCCGAGCGGCTCGTCGAGCGCGCGGCGTCGGGCACCGACCTCGTCCTCGACGGCGACGCCTTCGCCCGACGTCCCGAACCGGACGCCGACGAGACCGCCGCGATCCTCGCGGAACTCCTCAGCCTGGCGGAAAGCGGCGAGCTCACCCCGCCTCGAATCGTTGCGCACGACATCCGCGACGCCCGCACCGCGCTCGCCGCCCAGGCGCCCGCCACCCGGACCGTCCTCACGATGCCCGTGGAGCCCGATCCCGACGGAACCGTCCTGATCACCGGCGGCACCGGCGCCCTGGGCCGCCACCTCGCCCGCCGCCTCGCCGTCAAGGGCGCCCGCCACCTGCTGCTCACCAGCCGCCGCGGACCGGACGCGCCCGGCGCGGCCGAACTCCTCGCCGACCTGGCGGCCCTCGGCGCCGAGGCCCGCGTCGTCGCCTGCGACACCGCCGACCGCGCCGCCACCGAGGCCCTGCTCGCCGGCATCCCGGCCGAACACCCGCTCACCGCCGTCATCCACACGGCCGGCGTGCTGGACGACGGCATCATCACCGCGCTCACCCCCGAGCGGCTGTCCGCCGTCCTGCGGCCCAAGGTCGACGCCGTCTGGCAGCTGCACGAGCTCACCCGGCACCTGGACCTCGCCACCTTCGCCGTCTTCTCGTCCATCGCGGGCGTCATGGGCAGCCCCGGCCAGGGCAACTACGCCGCGGCCAACGCCTTCCTCGACACCCTGGTCGACCACCGCAGGTCCCTCGGCCTGGCCGGCACCTCGCTCGCCTGGGGCCCGTGGGCCCAGGAAGCGGGCATGACCAGCGAGCTCAGCGAGACCGACATGCGGCGCATGCAGTCCGGCGGCATCCCGCCGCTCTCCGTCGAGCAGGGCCTGGCCCTGTTCGAGGCCGCCCTCGGCTCTGCCGAACCGCTCGTCATCCCGATGGGCCTGGCCGCCGGGGGCATGCGCCCCCAGGGCGAGGTGCCGCCGCTGTTCCGCGGGCTCGTCCGCGCCGCCCGGCGTACCGCAGCCGGTGGCGCGAGCGGTGCCGACGCGGCCGCCGGCTTCACCCGGCAGCTGCTCGACCTCAACGAGCGCGACCGGGTGCGCTACCTCGTCGACACCGTCCGCGCCGAGGCCGCCACCGTCCTCGGCCACCCCTCGCCGGACGCCGTCGACGCCGAACGCGACTTCTACGAGCTCGGGTTCGACTCGCTGACCGCCGTCGAACTGCGCAACCGGATCGCCGCCGTCACCGGCCTGCGGATGCCCGCGACCGTCGTCTTCGACAGCCGCTCGCCCGTCGAGCTCGCTGCCTGGATCCGCAGCGAAATCGCCGACCAGCGCGCCGAGGACGGCGAGAACGGGGCCGTCCTCGTACCCGGGGGCGCACCCGAACTGGACTCCCTGGAGCGGCTGTTCACGGACGCCCTGGCCAACGGCAAGGTGCCCGAGGCCCAGCGCATGCTCGCGACCGTCGCCGCCCTGCGCCCCACCTTCGAGGCGACCGCCGAACTGGAGGACCTGCCCTGGGCGACCCGCCTCGCCGAGGGGCCGCGCCCGACCCGGCTGATCTGCGTCAGCGCGCCCACCGCCAACGCGGGCGTGCACCAGTACGCGCGGCTCGCCGCCCACTTCCGCGGCGAGCGCGAGGTGTCGGCGCTCCCGCTGGTCGGCTTCGCCACCGGCGAGCGGCTGCCCGCCACTGCCGAGGTCGCCACCCGGGTGATCGCCGAGAGCGCCCTGCGTGCCGGCGACGGCCACCCGTTCGTCCTCGCCGGCCACTCCTCCGGCGGCTCCTTCGCCTACGCCGCGGCCGGCCTGCTGGAGCACACGTGGGGCATCCGCCCGGCGGGTGTGGTGCTCTTCGACACGCTGAGCTTCCAGCACAACGCGGACGAGGGCACCGACTACACCGGCATGATGCGGCTGAACTTCACCGGCGCCGACTCGCCGGTGCGGCTGACCAACTCCCGGCTGTCCGCCATGGGCCGCTGGATGGTCCTGCTCAACAGCCTGGAGGTCCACCACACCACGGCCCCCGTCCTGCTGGTCACCTGCGACCGTGCCCTGACGGGTGTCGACGAGGTCCCCATCGAGCAGCGCGTCCAGGCCGAGCCGCTCGTGCCGGGCGCCCGAGTGGTCGGTGTCGACGCCGACCACCTGTCGATGATCCGCGAGGACTCGGCCCTCACCGCGCAGATCGTGGAGGAGTGGCTTCGCGGCCGGGAGTGACCCGACGGACGGGCGTCGCCGGGCACCTGCGGGTGCCGGGCGACGCCCGTCCGCGCGTCGGGGGCGTCCAGCGTCTAGGGAAAACCGGGGCCGGGCGTGGCGAGACTGGGCGGGCGACGGGTCGGACCCGACGCCAGGGGTGCGCGCGGCGCCGGACCGGGCGTTCGGCCGCGCCCTTCCCGCACGGCGTTCCTGGCAGACCCCCGGAGAGGTTGACGTCCCGATGTCGAACGAAGACAAGCTCCGCGACTACCTGAAGCGGGCGATCGCGGACCTCCACGAGACCCGCGAACAGCTCCGCGAGGTGACCGAGCAGCGCCGGGAGCCGATCGCCGTGGTCGGCATGGCCTGCCGGCTGCCGGGCGGGGTCGCCTCCCCGGAGGAACTCTGGGACCTGGTGCGCGACGGCGTCGACGCCGTCTCCACCTTCCCCGCCGACCGCGGCTGGGACCTGCCCGAGGGCGCCGTCACCTCCCGCGAGAGTGGCTTCCTGCACGACGCCGGCGAGTTCGACGCCGAGTTCTTCGGCATCTCCCCGCGCGAGGCCCTCGCGATGGACCCCCAGCAGCGGCTCCTGCTGGAGACCGCGTGGGAGGCCGTCGAACGGGCCGGCATCGCCCCCGGGGCGCTCCACGGAACGCCCACCGGCGTGTTCGTCGGCGCCGGACACGGCGGCTACGACGGCGCCTCCACCGCCTCCGGCCAGGTTGCCGAGGCGGCCGCCGGGCACTTGCTCACCGGCAACACCGTCAGCGTCGCCTCGGGCCGGATCTCCTACGTCCTCGGCCTGGAGGGCCCGGCCGTCACGGTCGACACCGCCTGCTCCTCCTCCCTGGTCGCCCTGCACCTCGCCGTGCAGTCGCTGCGCCGCGGCGAGTGCACGCTCGCCCTGGCCGGCGGCGTGACGGTGATGTCCAGCCCGCAGATGTTCACCGAGTTCTCCCGGCAGGGCGGCCTGGCCGCCGACGGCCGGTGCAAGCCCTTCACCGCGGCGGCCGACGGCACGGCGTGGAGCGAGGGCGCGGCGGTCCTCCTGGTCGAGCGGCTCTGCGACGCGCAGCGCCTCGGCCACCGGGTGCTGGCGATCGTACGCGGCTCCGCCGTCAACCAGGACGGCGCCTCCAACGGCCTCACGGCCCCCAACGGTCCGTCGCAGCAGCGGGTGATCCGGGCGGCCCTGGCCGACGCCGGTCTGACGCCCGGCGAGGTCGACGTCGTCGAGGCGCACGGCACGGGCACCCGGCTCGGCGACCCCATCGAGGCGCAGGCGCTGCTCGCGACGTACGGGCAGGACCGCGAACGGCCGGTGCTCATCGGCGCGTTGAAGTCCAACACCGGCCACACCCAGGCGGCCTCCGGCGTGGCGGGCGTGATCAAGACGGTGCTCGCGATGCAGCACGGACTGCTGCCGCGCACCCTGCACCTCGACGCCCCCACCCCGCACGTCGACTGGACCGCCGGCGCTGCCGAACTGCTGGGCGAAGCCCGCGCGTGGCCCGCCAACGCGTGGCCCCGGCGCGCGGCGGTGTCCTCCTTCGGCGTGAGCGGCACCAACGCGCACGTCGTGCTGGAGGCGGCGCCCCCGGAGCCTTTGGAGGTCGGTGATCCCGTACCCGGGGCGGTGCTGCCGTGGACCCTGTCGGCGCACGGCGAGACGGCCCTGCGGGCCCAGGCCGGACGCCTGGCCACCCACCTCAGGACGCGCGGCCCGCTCGACCCGGCCGACGTCGCGTACTCCCTGGCGACCGGCCGGACGGCCATGGCCCACCGGGCCGTCATCGTCTCGGCCGACCCGGAGGAGCGACTGCGCGCTCTGGACGCCCTGGCGGCCGGCGGTGGGGGAACGAGCGTCGTGACGGGCGTGGTGGGGAAGGGGGCGACGGCGTTCCTGTTCTCCGGTCAGGGGTCGCAACGTCTGGGGATGGGGCGGGAGTTGTACACCCGTTTCCCGGTGTTCGCGGAGGCGTTCGACGCGGTGTGCGCGGAGCTGGATCCGGGCTTGCGCGAGGTGATGTGGGGTGCGGACGAGGAGTTGCTGAACCGGA
>NZ_JBEZIQ010000102.1:0-17061 GCF_040651155.1 Kitasatospora sp. NPDC048545 | reverse complement strand
GCGGTGAGGACGCGCAGCCAGCGCTGTCCCAGGACTTCCACCGACGACCGGTCGAACAACTCGGCCGCGAAGACGATCCGCACCGCCAGCCCGTCCGGAGTGTCGGTGGACGTGTACCGCTCGCGGACCTCGAAGGCGAGGTCGAAGTTGGCCGTCGGGTCCCCGGCGGTCGACAACTCGACCTCCACGCCCGGCAGTTCAAGGCGTGCCTCGACGGTGTTCTGCAGGGTGAGGATGACCTGGAAGAGCGGGTGGCGGGCCATCGAGCGTACGGGTGCAAGCTCTTCGACCAGGCGCTCGAAGGGCACGTCCTGGTGGGCGAACGCCCCGAGTCCGGTCTCCCGGACGCGGCTCAGCAGTTCGCTGAAGGTGGGGTTGCCGGTGAGGTCGGTGCGCAGCACCAGGGTGTTGGCGAAGAAGCCGACGAGGTCGTCCAGTGCTTCGTCGGTGCGTCCGGCGATGGGTGTGCCGATCGGGATGTCCTGCCCGGCGCCGAGCCGGGAGAGCAGCACCGCCAGCGCCGCCTGGAGCAGCATGAAGGGCGTGACGCCCTCCTTCCGGGCGAGCTCCAGCAGGTTGGTGTGGAGCTCGGCGGGGACGGTCAGCTCGACGTCGCCGCCCCGGTGTGAGGCGACGGCCGGACGCGGACGGTCGAACGGCAGCGTCAGCTCCTCCGGCAGCTCGGCCAGCGCCTCCCGCCAGTACCCCAACTGCCCCGCCAGCAGGCCCTCGGGGTCCTCCTCCGACCCCAGCAGCTCGCGCTGCCAGAGCGTGTAGTCCGCGTACTGCACCGGCAACGGCGACCACGCGGGCGAGCCGCCCCGCACCCGCGCCGCGTACGCGGTGGACAGGTCCCGCCCGAGGGGTCCGAAGGACCAGCCGTCGCCAGCGATGTGATGAAGCGTCAGAACAAGGACGTGCTGCTCGGGTGCCAGGGCGAACAGGGCTGCCCGCAGCGGCGGTTCCGTCGCCAGGTCGAAGGGCCGTCCCGCCGACCGGTTCACGGCGACGGCCAGCTCCTCCTCCCCGTCGACCGGTTCGACGGTGAGCTCGAACGGGACCGACTCGATCGGCAGTACCCGCTGCACGGGTTCGCCGTCGACCGGGGAGTAGACGGTCCGCAGCACCTCGTGCCGCTCCATCACGTCACGCAGGGCCGCGGCCAGGGCATCCGGCTCCAGCGCGCCCGAAAGGCGCAGCGCCGCAGGGATGTTGTAACCGGAGCTCGTCCCCTCCAGCTGTCCGAGGAACCAGAGCCGCTGCTGGGCGTAGGAGAGCGGCACCGGCGCGGGCCGCTCCTCGACGGCCACCACGGGCGGCCGCAGCGTCGCGCCGCGGTCGAGCCGGCGCGCCAGTGCGGCGGGCGTCGGCGCCTCGAAGAGGGTGCGCAGCGGGAGTTCGACCCCGAGGGCGGACCGCACCCGGCTGCCGAGACGGGTGGCGAGGAGCGAGTGGCCGCCCAGGTCGAAGAAGCCGTCCTCGACGCCGACCGAGGGCAGGCCGAGGACCTCGGCGAAGAGCGCGCAGAGGATCTCCTCGGACAGGTTCTCCGCCGCCCGGCCGGCGCCGGCGCCCGCGGCGGCGTAGTCCGGGGCGGGCAGGGCCTTGCGGTCGAGCTTGCCGTTGGCGGTCAGCGGCAGGGACTCCAGCACCACCACGGCCGACGGCACCATGTACTCCGGCAGCCGCTCGGCCGCCGCCGCCCGGGCCAGGGCGGGCAGCGCGGCCATGTCCGCGTCGTGCTCCGCCACCAGGTACCCGACGAGCCGGTGGTCGCCGGGGGCATCCTCGCGCACCGATACGGCGGCCTGGGCGACTCCCGGGTAGGACGCCAAGGCGGCCTGGACCTCGCCGAGTTCGATGCGGAAGCCGCGGATCTTGACCTGGTCGTCGGCGCGGCCCAGGAACTCCAGCTCACCGTCGGCGGTCCAGCGGACCACGTCGCCGGTGCGGTACATCCTCCCTCCTTGCCCGCCACCGGGCAGGAGGGGCCCACCTCCTTGCCCGCCACCGGGCAGGAGGGGCCCACCCTCGGGCTCGAAGGGGCAGGCCACGAAGCGTTCGGCGGTCAGCCCGGGGCGGCCGAGGTAGCCGCGGGCCAGGCCGTTGCCCGCCAGGTAGAGGTCGCCGGCCACACCGGCCGGAACCGGGCGCAGAGCCTCATCGAGCACGTAGGCCCGGGTGTTGTCGATGGGCCGCCCGATGGGCAGGACCTCGCCGTGCTCGTCGCCGACCTCGTGGGCGGTGGACCAGATGGTGGTCTCGGTGGGGCCGTAGAGGTTGGTCACACCGCCCGTGCGGGCGGTCAGGGTCCGGGCCAGCCCGCTGTCCAGCGCCTCGCCGCCGACCAACGCCCGGAGACCGGCCAATGCGTCACCGGCCGAGGGCGCGTCGGCCGACGAGCCGTCGAGCGACGCGGCTTCGGCGGTCAGCGCGTGCCAGAGGCTCGGCGTGGCCTGCATCGCGGTCGCCCCGCTCGCCGTCAGCAGGTCCCGCAGCGCACGCGGGTCCCGGACGGTCTCGCGGGGGGCCAGCACCACCCGGGCGCCGTTGAGCAGGGGCAGGTAGAGCTCCAGCGCGGCGATGTCGAAGGCGACCGTGGTCACCGCGAGCAGCCGGTCCGCGGGGCCGAACGCGAAGCGGCGCTGCATCGCGGCCAGGAAGTTGACCAGTGCCTCGACCGGCACGACGACGCCCTTGGGTCGTCCGGTGGAGCCGGAGGTGTGGATCACGTACGCCGGGTGGCCGGGCAGAACGGCGACGCCCGGGTCGGCGTCGTCGGAGGTGAAGCCGGCGGAGGTGAAGTCGTCGGAGGTGGCGGGCTCGATCCGGTCCACCGGCACCACGGGGATCCCGTCGGCCGGCACCGCCGCCGCGGTGGCCCCGGAGGCCAGCACGACGACCGGCCGGGCGTCCGCCAGGGTGTAGGCGATGCGGTCGGCGGGGTAGTCGGGGTCGATGGGCAGGTAGGCGCCGCCGGCCTTGAGGACGGCGAGCAGGGCGACCACCAGGTCGGCGGAGCGTTCCAGGCAGACCGCGACCAGCGCCTCCGGTCCGACGCCGCGCCGGATCAGCAGGTGTGCCAGCCGGTTGGCGCGGGTGTTGAGCTCCCGGTAGGTGAGTTCGTGGCCGCCGCTGACCAGCGCGACCGCCTCGGGTGTCCGGGCGACCTGGGCTTCGAACAGCGTGGGCAGGGTGGCCGACGGCGGCTCGACGGCGGTGTCGTTCCAGTCGGTCAGGACCTGTTGCCGCTCGGCCGTGTCGAGCAGTTCGACCTCGTGCAGCGGCTGGGCGCCGTCGGCGGCGGCGAGGGCGGCGAGGTAGTGCTGGAAGCGGCGGCAGTGGGCGGCGATCTCCTCCGGCCGGTAGAGCGCCGGGTTGGCGTCGACGACGAGACCGGCGCCGTCGCCGGTCTGCCGGTCGTAGATCAGGATGTTGAGGTCCTCGACGGGGCCGCTGCTGAGGTTGTGGGTGGTGCTCGGGTGGCCGCCGAAGGTGAGGTTGTAGTCGAAGGACTGGATGTTGACGGTGGGGCCGAACAGCTGCCCGCTCGACGCGACCAGGCCGAGGTCGCGCCGGATCTCCTCGTAGCGGTAACGCTGGTGCCGCAGGGCCTCGCGGGCGGCGCGGCTGGTCTTCTTGATGAGCGCGGAGAGCGGTTCCTGCGGGTCGACGGCCAGGCGCAGCGGCACCACGTTGTTGACGACGCCCGGGGTGGTCCGGGCGACCTCGCCGGACCGGGCGGCGACCGGGAAGCCGAGGACGACGTCGCCGCTGCCGGTCACCCGGGAGGTGTAGGCGGCCGCGGCGGCGAGCACCAGGACGGTCCAGCTGACCCCGAGCCGGCGCGCGGAGGTGCGCAGCGTGGCCATGTACTCGGGGTCCAGCCGGAGTGCGTGGCGCAGGTGGGTGTGCGAGGCCGGGGCGAACCGGCCGGCGAAGTTGACGGCGGTCGGGCGGTCGGCGAGCCGGTCCTGCCAGTACTGGCGGTCCGCCTCGAACTGGGCGGAGGCGCGGTACTCGGCCTCGACCTCCACCAGCCGCGCGAACGGCGGGATGCCGCTCTCGTCGGGCAGGGTCCGGCCCTCCGCCCAGGTGCTGTAGACCTCCGCGACCCGGGCGGCGAAGAGCGGGCCGCTGTGGCCGTCGCCCATCGCGTGGTGGGCGCGCAGGGACCAGATGTGGTGGTCGGCGGCCAGCCGGATCAGCGCGAAGGCGCAGGCGGGGCCGGTCTCCAGGTCGTAGGGGCGGAGGTACTCGGTGCGCATCCAGCGCACCGCCGCCTCCCACGGGTCGGTCTCGGCGCTGACGTCGACGGGGACGAACCGCCAGGCGGGGTCGGGTTCGACGAACTGGCGGAGCTCCTGGCCGCCGGGCACCAGCCGCAGGCGCAGCGTCTCGCAGTCGAGGACGGCCCGGTGGAGGGCGCGCTCGAACAGCCCGGGGTCGACCGGCCCGTGGATCTCCACGTACTCGTGGACCTGGTAGGCGGGGCTGGCCGGGTCCAGCTGCTGCGCGAACCACATTCCGGCCTGGCCGGAAAGCAGGGGCAGGTACTCGGGCTGCGAAGGCGACATCTGCTGGGACTCCGGTTCGTCTGGGGGTCGCGCCGGGCCGTCGGCCCGTGGGTTCCACCGCGGCCCGGCCGGGCGGCCGGGGACGCACGTGTCTGACCGCCCCGCGGCGCCGGTGCGCGCCTGGGGCGGTGTGGGTCTCGGGGGTCGGGGGCGGTCAGCGCCCGGTCGGGTGCGCCGGCGCCGGGGAGGAAGCCGGGGTGTCGGCCCGGGAGGTGGCCCGGGAGGTGGCCGGGTGCGCCGTCACAGGGACAGTGAGTCGAGCAGCATGGCCGCGGTGACCGCCGGATCGTCCTCGGCCCCGACGAGCGAGGCGTTCGGGAGGTGGGTGCCGCCGTCGCGCTCCGCTCGGGCCCGACGCCGGCCGCCGCCGGTGATGTTGAGCAGGATCCGCGCGTCACGCGGGATCCGCCGCTCGGTGACCGCGCGTCGCAGGCAGGCCACCGCCACGGCGGCGGCCGGCTCGATGTCGATGCCCTCGGTCTCCTCGAACAGCGCGGCCGCGGCGAGGGCCTCCGGGGTGTCGGCCAGCAGGACCTCGCCCGAGGTGTCGGCCAACAGGTCGGCGACGCCGCCGTGGACCCCGAACGGAGGTGTGGCGTTGACGAGTTCGGGGGCGTGGACGTCGATGCACGACAGCGTGACCGCGGCCGGGGAGGGAGCCGGCTCCGGCAGCGGAGCCGCGGCCTGATCCGGGAGTCCTCCGGAGAGGGCGGCGGTCCGGCCGCGCCAGAGCCGGTGCAGCGGGGCGAACCCGGTGTTCTGGCAGAGCAGGGTGCGCGGCGGGGTGCCGCCCGTGGTGGCGGCGATCCGGCGGGCCGCCTCGTGCGCGGCGATCGCGCCGGTACCGCTGCCGACGGCCTGGACGTAGTAGTCGGGCAGTCGGCCGAGCCGCTCGTACGCGGCCAGCATGACGACGCCGAGGCCGTCGCGGCGGGCGACGTTGCGGACCCCGCCCTCGGGGAAGAAGGGCGTGCCGGTGGCCAGGATGCCCTGGCCGTAGGTGATCGCGTCGTTGTAGCCGCCGCCCTTGACGGCGACGATCCGCACCCGCGGTCCGGTGCCGGAGAGCGCCAGCCCGGGCAGGGCGCGTTCGGGGACCACCAGTACGCAGGGGAAGTCGAACTGCTCGGTGGCCCGGACGAAGGCCGCCGCGGTGTTCCCGGCGGACGCGACGACCATGACGCCCGCGTCCTGCGGGACCCGTCCCAGGACGGCGAAGGCCTCCAGTTCCTTGAAGGTCCCGGAGTCCATGCGGCAGTCGCGTTCCGGCCAGTAGCCGCTGAAGGCCGTCCAGAGGTCGCTCAGCCCCAGGGCGGCGCCGAGTCCGCGACTTCGGTGCACGGCAGGCAGGCTCGCCCCGGGGACCTCGCGGACGACCGGGAGCCAGCCGCGGTAGCGGAAGGGGCCGGGTGCCGCCGGGGTGACGGCGATCGCGTCGGCCAGTGAGCCGGCGGTGTACTCGGTCCGTAGCAGTGAATTGTCGCGGCACTCCGGGCAGGCCGAAATCAGCCCGTCGTCCCCGAATCGTAAGCCGCATCGAGTGCAGACAACCGTGTAGTGCCCGCCGTGCTCCATGGCTTTCCCCCGTTGCCACCGGCCGCAGCCGGTACTGCCAGCTGAATGTGTTCGCGCGGGCCGGAAACTACTGTTCCATGGCCGAAATGAGACTCTTCGGGCGCATGTCGGTCCAGGAGTTCTCGATGTAGTCCAGGCACTCCTGGCGCCCGGCCTCGCCGAACACCTGCTGCCACCCGGCCGGAATTTCCGTGAAGACGGGCCAGAGCGAATGCTGGCCCTCGTCGTTCACCAGAACCAGGTAGTTGGCCTCGGGGTCCTCGAAGGGATTCGTCACCGCGTCACCTTTTCTCGCATAGCCGGTTGGCCGGCTGGACATATGCGGACGTGGCGGAGGTGGATCCCCTGTTCCGGACGGACCTGCCCCCGCCCGGTCCGTGTTCCAGTCTTACTCATCCGGGCCCGAAAGGGGAAGTGTGGATTGATGTCGGGAGGTGTGAACGGAATGTGCAGGTGCTTCTGCTGTCGCCGCTGCCCCGGCGCGCCGGTCGGCCGGTGCTGATCCCGTGCGAAATGTCGCGAAATATGGAGGAAATGAGCTCCGCGGCCGGGTCGGGTGGACCTGCCGTGCGCTCGCAGCGGGAGTGAAGTCCCGTACCCCGGTGGGAGTGCGGCGGCGAAGAAACCCCGCCGACCGGATGATCGGACGGGCACGGATCGTCTGGCAGACTTCTACCCCATGAGGTTACCGACCGACGGCCATGCATCCGGTGCCGAGAACAACTCCCGTTCCCGTGACGCAAGTTCCGTTCATGCCGGAGGGAATTCACCCGACGGTCCGGGGAGCGGGCCGGAGGGCCCGGCCGTCGGCGGAGCGGTGCCGGGCGGCGCACGCGCCCTGCGTGACCGGATCGCCGCCCGGCGGCTGCGTCCGGTCCGGCCGCGCCTCCGGTTCGAGCTGGTGCTCATCGGGATCGGCTACTGGGTCTACAACCTGGTCCGCAACGCGGTGCCGCAGCACGCCGAGACCGCGAAGGCCCACACGAGCCTCGTGTGGGACCTGGAGCGGAGCCTCGGCCTGGCCTTCGAACGCTCGGTCAATCACGGCCTGGATGCGGTGACCTGGGCGATCGTCGGCATGAACTACTACTACGCCACACTGCACTTCGTCATCACCATCGCCGTGCTGGTCTGGCTCTACCGCAGCCACCCCGGCCGGTACCCGGCGGTCCGTACGGCGCTGGCCGGTGCCACCGGCATCGCCCTGGTCGGCTACTACGTCTTCCCGATGGCCCCGCCGCGGATGCTGCCCGGCTTCATCGACACGGTGACGGTGCACCACACCTGGGGTTCGCTGGCCTCGGGCGCGGGAGCGACCATCTCCAACCAGTACGCGGCGATGCCCTCGATGCACTTCGGTTGGGCGCTGTGGTGCGGGCTGACGGTGTTCTTCCTGTCCGGACGGGCCTGGCTGCGGGCGCTGGGCCTGCTGTACCCGCTGTTCACCCTGACCGTGATCATCGCCACCGCGAACCACCTCTGGCTGGACGCGGCGGGCGGGGCGGTCTGCCTGGGCGTGGGCTTCGTCGCGGCCCGGCTGCTCTTCCACCGCTGGGCGTACCAGTTCCCGCGGATCCCGGCCTCCTGGCCGGCCGCCGGGCCGCGCGTGGCCGGGCAGGGGCCCGTCCAGGGCGAGGCTGCCGCCCGCCGCCGGTAGCCCGGACCGCAGACGGGCCGGTGATGCCCGGGCCGGCGGCCGAACCCGACCACCACAGCGGGCAGCCGGGCCGGTCAGCCGATCGGCACCACCGGACCTGTCGGACCTGTCGGACCTGTCGGACCTGTCGGCACAGGCAAGAACAGGTCGGCCCGCGCCGGCCCGACCGCCGCCGGCCCGACCGCCGCCGGCGTCGCCGACCCCGGCGGATCACCCCCGCTCGCGGTCCACCAGGTCGGACGGGTCGGTGTTGGCGCCACAGAGGAGGACGGCGACGCGCTCGCCGTCGGCCCGGTCGACCGCGGCGAGGGCGGTGGAGGCCGCGAACTCGACGGCGATCCGGCGCTCCTCCCACAGCCGCCGGCGGGCGCGCACGATGGCCTCGTCGTCCACCAGGACGGAGCGCACGCCCCCGTGCCCGGCGGCGGTGACGGCCAGCGCGGTGGCGCGGCGTGCGCCGAGCGCGTCCTGGGCCACCGAGTCGACCGGGACGTCCACCGGGCGGCCGGCCGCCAGCGCGGCGTTCAGGGCGCGGCTGCCGGTCGGCTCGACCGCGAGCACCCGGACGCCGTGCTCGCGCGCCGCCACGGCCACACCGGCCAAGAGCCCACCGCCGCCCACCGACACCACCACGGTGTCCAGCCCGGGCACCCGGTCGTGGATCTCCGCCAGGACGGTCCCCGCGCCGGCGGCGATCAGCGGGTGGTCGTACGCGTGCGAGGCCAGCGCCCCGCTGTCGGCGGCGAACTCCTCGCACGCGGCCAGCGCCTCCGCGTACTCCCGGCCGGCCAGCCGCACCTGCGCGCCGTAGGAGCGCAGCCGGGCCAGCTTCACCGGGGAGGCGGTCTCCGGCAGGAACACCGTCGCCCGGACGCCGAGTTCGCGCGCCGCCCAGGCGCAGGCGAGCCCGGCGTTGCCGCCCGAGGCGATGGTGACCCCGGTGTCCGGGAGGGTGCCCGCCTCGGCGTGCGCGAGCAGGAAGTTCTGCGCACCGCGCGCCTTGAAGCTGCCGGTGTGCTGCAGGAACTCCAGTGCCAACCAGGTCCGTCCGCCGTCGTCCCCCGGCGCCATCGCGACCGGGCGCACCCGCCCGGCGATCCGCCGCGCGGCAGCCTCGACCTCGTCGTACGTCAGCTGGTCCATCGCGTTCTGCTCCTTCGCCGGTGGGGCGTCGACAGGGCGTTCCGTCCGGGGCCGACGGTACGTCGCGCGGCCGGACGGGCGGAAGATCACGGCACCGGAGGCGTACCCTGGCCCCGTGCGTCATGTGATCCTCCCCCCGCCGCCCCGCTAGCGGGCGGCCCACTCCACCCACCCCGGCCCTGCGGGACTCCGCCGGCAGCCGGGGCGATGACCGCCGCCCGCGCACCCCGCGGACCCGAACCGGCCATTCATCGTGGAGTACTGACGCATGTCCTCGTACGCCGCCGTGCCCTTCCGGCACGGCCTGTTGTCCATTTCCGCCGCCGCCGTCGCCTGGGGCGCGGGCGGAGCAGTGGCCGCGCTGCTGATGCGCACCAGCGGCCTCGGCCCGGTGGCCGTCTCCTGCTGGCGCTTCGGCGTCGCGGCGCTCTGCCTGGCCCTGCTGCCGACCGGTGGGCGCCGGGCCGGGAGCGGCACCTCCAGGCCCGGCGCCGCCGTGCTGACCGGGCTCGGCCTGGCGATCAGCCAGTGCGCCTACTTCGGCTCCGTGCACTACGCGGGCCTGGGGCTGGGCACCCTGATCACCATCGGCGCCGGGCCGGTGCTCACCAGCCTCGGCGCACACGTGCTGCTCGGCGAGCGGCTCACCCGTCGCGCGCTCGCCGCCGTTGCCCTGGCCCTCGCCGGGCTGGTCCTGCTGGTCGCCGCCCCGGCGACCGGCCCGCGCCCGGCGCTGGGCGCGGCCCTGGCCGTCGTCGCGGGCGCGGGGCAGAGCGGCCTCACCCTCTGGGCGCGGGGCGGCGGCTCGGCCCGGGCCGGCACCGGAGCCTTCACCACCGGGCTGCTCTGCCTGCTCCCGTTCGCTGCTGTCCAGGGCGTGCTGCCGACGGCCGGGGACCCGGTGTCGACCGGCGCCGCGCTGCTGTTCCTCGGCACGGTGCCCACGCTGTTCGCCTACGGCTGGTACTTCACCGGGCTGACCGCCGTGCCGGGCGCGACGGCGGCGGTCCTGGTGCTGCTGGAGCCGGCCACGGCGGCGGTGATCGGCGTGCTGTTCCTGGGCGAGCCCGTCACGGCGGGCCTGTTGGCGGGCTCGACGCTGTTGCTCGGGGCGATCGCGGCCCTGGCCCGGGCGTAGCGCGCCCGGGCGGGGTGGCCGGGGGTGCGGGGCCGGTCCGGTCGGCCGACCACCCGGCCGGGCGCCCTGTGGTCGCAGCGGGCGGGCGGGCGTGCTGGGGTGGTCCGCATGAACAGCTCACGCCTTGCCCGGGTGGCCGCCACGACCGCGTCCGTCGTCCTGCTCACCGCCGCCGGTGCCGCGGCCGCCGCCGCTGTTCCGGCGGCGGCGACCGGGCTCCGGGACGTCACCGCCGAGCAGTGCCGGGACGCGGGCGGGCACGTCGAGGGCAGCGGCTACTGCGCCGACGCCGTCGGCGACGACGCCTGGGGCCAGCCCATCGACTACCAGGCGATCAACCCGGACCCGCGCCCCGGCGAGGAGTGAGCACCCGGCCCCGGTGGCCGCACGGCCGGGCGTGCCTCACGGCACCGGCCGCAGGGTCACCGGGGCCGGGGTGAGGGTGCGCAGGACCAGGTCGATGCGGACCTTCGCGGCGCCCGCGCGGTGCAGGGCCGCGGCGACGGTCCGTAACTCCTCCGGGCCGGTGCAGGCGAGCCGGAGCTCCAGGTCGGCGTCTCCGGCGAGGGCGAGGCCGCTCCGGACGGCCGGGAACTCGGCGGCGAGCCGGTCGAAGTCGAGCGGGACCGGGCCGTGGCTGATCCGGGCGATCGCGTGCAGCGACCGGGCCGGCCGCCGGTGGTCCTCGGGGCCCAGGCCGCCCGGGACGAGCTGGAGTGGGGCGGTCACCGGTGCTGGAGCTGTGCGGTCGGGGCCGGGGCGGGCGGCGCGGCGGGGGTGGCGACGGGCGGGGCGACCAGCCTCGGGTCCAGGACCAGGGCGTCCACCCTGAGCGGGGCGGTGAGGTCGCGCAGGGCGGGTTCGGCGAGCTCGGTGTGCGCCTGGTCCGGACCGAGGAGGGCGGCGAGGGCCTCGGGGCTGGAGAATCCGACCGCGCAGCGGCGACCGTCGCGCAGGCGGAACAGGCGGAGTGCGGTGGTGCTGCCGGTACCGAAGGTGCTGCCGGTGTCGGTGGTGGTGACCGGTACGTGCCAGACGCTGGCCATGCGGTGCTCCCGGGTGGGTGGTGGTGCCTGCCGTAACTGCTCCCTCGACGCTAGGTCGGCCCGCCCCGGGCGTCGCCGGTCCTGACGCGGCGTTGACCGAATGGGGTGGTGCGTTGACGCACTCCTGACGTTCGGCTCACCCGGGTGGACCACACCCACGCGCCGGCGGCGCTCCGGTTGCCCCCCGTCCCGGCTCGGACGACCGTGGATTCCGGCCCTCGACGCGGCCGCGGGGCGCCCCCCGGGGGACCGGCGCGCGCTACGGGGCGGGGGGAGGTGGAGCGAGGGGCCCGTGACGAGATATCTTGACGTCAAGACGTTGGAGACCTGAAGCGGAGTACCGATGACTGACTCGACCATCATCTATACGCACACCGACGAGGCTCCGGCCCTGGCGACCTACTCGTTCCTGCCGGTTGTCCAGGCGTACGCCTCGACCGCGGGTGTGCGGGTGGAGACCCGCGACATCTCCCTGGCCGGGCGGATCATCGCGAGCTTCCCGGAGCGTCTGACCGAGGCGCAGCGGATCGGCGACGCCCTCGCCGAGCTGGGCGAGCTGGCCAAGACCCCGAGCGCCAACATCATCAAGCTGCCGAACGTCTCGGCCTCCGTGCCGCAGCTGAAGGCCGCTGTCGCCGAGCTGCAGGCCCAGGGCTACGCCCTGCCGGACTACCCCGACGACCCGCAGACCGACGAGGACAAGGACGTCCGCGCCCGGTACGACAAGATCAAGGGCAGCGCCGTCAACCCGGTCCTGCGCGAGGGCAACTCGGACCGCCGCGCGCCGCAGTCGGTCAAGAACTACGCCAAGACCCACCCGCACCGCATGGGTGCCTGGACCGCGGAGTCCAAGACCAACGTCGCCACCATGGGCGAGAACGACTTCCGGTCCACCGAGAAGTCCGCCGTGGTCGAGGCCGACGGTGCCCTGCGCATCGAGCTGGTCGGCGAGGACGGCACCACCACGGTGCTGCGCGAGAAGGTCCCGGTGCTGGCCGGCGAGGTCGTCGACGCCTCCGTGATGCGCGCCGCCGCCCTGAACGAGTTCCTGGCCGCCCAGGTGGCCCGTGCCAAGGCCGAGGGCGTGCTGTTCTCGGTGCACCTCAAGGCGACCATGATGAAGGTCTCCGACCCGATCGTGTTCGGCCACGTCGTGCGCGCCTTCTTCCCGAAGACCTTCGCCGCCCACGGCGAGGCGCTGACCGCCGCCGGTCTGAACCCGAACAACGGCCTCGGCGGCATCCTGGCCGGCCTGGACGCGCTGCCGAACGGCGCCGAGGTCAAGGCCTCCTTCGAGGCCGAGCTGGCCGAGGGCCCGGCCCTGGCCATGGTCGACTCCGACAAGGGCATCACCAACCTGCACGTGCCGAGCGACGTCATCGTCGACGCCTCGATGCCGGCCATGATCCGCACCTCCGGCCACATGTGGGGCCCGGACGGCCAGGAGGCCGACACCCTCGCCGTGCTGCCGGACAGCAGCTACTCCGGCGTGTACCAGGCCGTCATCGACGACTGCCGCGCCAACGGCGCCCTCGACCCGGCCACCATCGGCTCGGTGCCGAACGTCGGCCTGATGGCCCAGAAGGCCGAGGAGTACGGCTCCCACGACAAGACCTTCGAGATCGAGGCCGCCGGCACCGTCCGCCTGGTCGACGCCGCGGGCAACGTGGTGCTGGAGCAGGCCGTCCAGCCCGGCGACATCTTCCGCGCCTGCCAGACCAAGGACCTGCCGATCCAGGACTGGGTCAAGCTGGCCGTCTCCCGCGCCCGCGCCACCGGCGACCCGGCGGTGTTCTGGCTGGACGAGACCCGTGCCCACGACGCGGTGCTGATCGAGAAGGTCAAGCGCTACCTGCCGGAGCACGACACCACCGGCCTGCAGATCGAGATCAAGTCCCCGGTCGAGGCCACCACGTTCTCGCTGGAGCGCATCCGCCGTGGCGAGAACACCATCTCGGTGACCGGCAACGTGCTGCGTGACTACCTGACCGACCTGTTCCCGATCCTGGAGCTGGGCACCAGCGCCAAGATGCTGTCGGTCGTCCCGCTGATGGCGGGCGGCGGCCTGTTCGAGACCGGCGCCGGCGGCTCCGCCCCGAAGCACGTCCAGCAGCTCGTCAAGGAGAACTACCTGCGCTGGGACAGCCTGGGCGAGTTCTTCGCGCTGGCCGCCAGCTTCGAGCACCTGGCCACCACCACCGGCAACGCCCGCGCCCAGGTGCTGGCCGACACCCTGGACCGGGCCACCGGAACCTTCCTCAACGAGGACAAGTCGCCGAGCCGCCGCCTCGGTGGCATCGACAACCGCGGCAGCCACTTCTACCTGGCCACCTACTGGGCCCAGGAGCTGGCCGAGCAGACCGCGGACGCCGAGCTGGCCCAGGCCTTCGCCGGCCTGGCCGAGGCGCTGACCGCGCAGGAGCAGACCATCGTCGACGAGCTGATCGCCGTCCAGGGCTCGCCGGTCGACCTCGGTGGCTACTACCAGCCGGACCCGGCCAAGGCCGCGGCCGTGATGCGCCCGTCGAAGACCTTCAACGAGGCGCTCGCCAACCTCGGCTGAACCCGGCCGGTCCGAACCGGGCCGACCGAGCCGACGTGCAGCACCGGGAGGCCCCCGGGTCCGTGAGAGCGGACCCGGGGGCCTCCCCGCGTTCCGCCCGGGTCGCCGGTCCTCGGGTCCGGCCCCGGTCCCCGGCCGTGCGGCGGCGGGCCGGTTCAGACCCGGCCGAGCATGGCCAGCGCGGTGCCGACGGCCTCGCGCACCAGCAGGTACGGGCCGTGCGCCAGCGGTCCGTCCGCGCCGAGCACGTCGCCGCGCGCGCCGGCCCGGCGGGCGGCGAGCGCGGAGCGGACGGTGTGGAAGCCGCTGGTGACCACCGTGCACCGGTAGCCGGGGCGCTCGGCGGCCATCAGGGCGGCGCTGAATCGGAGGTTCTCGGCGGTGTTGGCGGCCCGCTCCTCGCGCCGGATCCGCTCGGCCGGGACGCCCCGGGCGGTCAGGTAGCGGGCCATCGCGGCGGCCTCGGTGCACTGCTCGTGCGGGCCCTTGCCGCCGGTCACCAGGACCAGCGGGGCGTACCCGGCGGCCTCCTCGGCGGCCAGGCGCGCCAGCGCGGCGTCCAGCCGGGCCGCCAGCGTGGGCCCGGGCTCGCAGCCGTCCAGTGCGGCGCCCAGGACGACCAGGTAGTCGGAGCCGACCGGTGCGGGCCGGCGGCGCTGGTGCAGGGCCAGGCCGAGGAAGCCGAGCAGCCAGAGCAGGAGGTACCCGCAGAGCAGGGCGGCGACGATCAGCAGGGCGCGCATATCCGTTCGAACGTGTACGGCGGAACCACCGTTCCGGCCCCCGCCGCGGTCCTTGCCGACTCGGGCCCGGGCCCCGCCCCGCCTCCGGAACGGCGGAACCCCCGTTCCGGTGCCGGAACGAGGGTTCCCGGGAACGAGGGTTCCGGATAGGGGGCGTACTCAGCCGGACTCAGCCGGTCTCGGCGGCCGGTGCGCCCGGGGCGGCCACCGGAGCGGCCGCGGGGGCGATCGGGGCGGTGCCCGCCCCCGGGGTGCGGTCGCGCTTGTGGAGCGAGGCCAGGTAGGCGTTGTACGCCTCCAGCTCGGCGTCGCCGGAGCGCTCCTCGGCACGGTCGCGGCGACGGGCCTGCCGCTGCTCGGAGCCCATCCACTGGTAGACCAGGGCGATCAGCACGATCGCGGTCGGGATCTCGCCGAACGCCCAGGTGATGCCGCCCGCCAGCTTCTGGTCCTCCAGCAGGTCCGTCCCGGGCGGCGATCCCTCCGGGGTGAAGGTGGTGACCAGCGGGTGGCTCGCCATCATCACCGCCACGCCGAAGAAGGCGTGGAACGGCATCCCCATGAACAGTTCGATGATCCGCATCACGTGGCCGGGGCGGTGCGGGCCCGGGTCCACGCCCATGATCGGCCAGAAGAAGGCCAGCCCGGTGAACAGGAAGTGGACCATCATGAAGATGTGCCCGAGGCGGTACTGCATCAGGAAGTCGAACGCCGGGGTGAAGTAGACCCCGTAGAGGCTCGCGATGAACATCGGGATGGTGAACGCCGGGTGCGAGATGATCCGGACGTACCGGCTGTGCAGCAGCGCCACCAGCAGCTCGCGCGGCCCGCGCGGGCGGCCCTTGCCGGCCGGGCGCAGCGCCCGCAGCGCCAGCGTGATCGGGGCGCCGAGCAGCAGCAGGATCGGCGTCAGCATGGAGAGCACCATGTGCTGGATCATGTGCGCGCTGAACAGCACCATGCCGTAGTCGTTCAGCCCGCTGCAGGTCACCAGCAGCAGGGTGCCGACGCCGGCCGCCCAGGCGACCATCCGGCCGACCGGCCAGCGGTCGCCGCGCCGGTACAGCCGGACCACGCCCGCCGCGTAGAGCCCCAGGACGACCAGCCCGCCGAGCAGGAAGAACCAGTCCGGGGACCAGGTCCACACGTTGGAGAGGGTGAACGGGCCTAGCTGGGTCATCCCGCCGTGGTGGTGCATGCCTGACATTCCGTCGCCCATCGGCGGGTCCTGCTTTCCGTCCTCGTGGTCCCCGCTGGGGGTCCGGTTCGCCCGTTTTGCTTGGCATACAGCCTAGGTGGGCCTTACTTCGGGCCGTGCCCCCACCCCCTCCGTACGGCTCCCTCCCCGGCGGGCGGCCCGCTGGCTAGACTGACCGGCCGGTCGGCAGGGAGGCCCGGACATGGCGACGGAACCACGAACGGCGACGGAACCGCCGACGGCGGCGGAGCGGGGAGCGACGGGGGTGAACACGGTCGCGCTGACCGGAGCGACCGGCTTCATCGGCTCCGGGGTCCTGGCGGCCCTCACGGCCCGCGGCGCACGGGTGCGCGCGCTGGCCCGCCGGGTGCCGGAGACCGCCGGCCCCGGCACCACCTGGGTGCCGGGCGACCTCGCCGACGGCACGGGGCTGGCGGAGCTGTGCGAGGGCGCCGCCGTGCTGGTCCACCTGGCCTCCCGGGTCTCCGGCGGCGCCGAGGAGTGCGAGGCGGCGAACGTCCGCGGTACGGCCGCGCTGATGGCGGCCGCCACCCGCGCCGGGGTGCACCGGATCGTCCACCTGTCGACGACGGCGGTGTACGGCGAGGGCCCGCACGCGGGCATCGGGGTGGACGAGGTGCCGCCCGCCCCGCTGTCCGAGGCCAGCCGCACCCGGCTGCTCGGCGAGCGGCACGCCCTGGACGCCGGCGCGCACGTGCTGCGCCCCGGCCTGGTGACCGGGACGGGCGACCGCTGGGTGGTGCCCGCGATGGCGGAGCTGGTCCGCCGGGTGCCGGTCCGCTGGGCGGGCGGCGAGGCCCGGCTCTCGGTCGTGGACCGCACCGACCTGGCCCGGCTGGTCACGGCGCTCGCCCTGGACGCCCACGGCGCCCCGGCCGGCGTCCACCACGCCTCCCACCCGGACCCGGTCCGTGTCGGCGACCTGCTGGCCGCGCTGGCCTCGCTCGGCCTGCTGACGGCCCCGGACGGCCCGGCCGTGCCCTGGGAGGAGTGCCGGCGGCTGTTGGCCGCCGCACCCGGCCGGGTCTCGGAGCGCCAGTTCTCGCTGGTCGCCCGTGACCACTGGTACCGCAGCGGGGCCGTCTGGCGCCTCGCCGCCTGCCCGCCCGGCCCCGGCCCGCTCGCCCGCCTCCCGGAGGCCGCCGGGTGGTACCGCACGGCGCTCGGGGGCAGCGGCTAACTGCGCTCCCCGCCGCCGGGCCGCGCGTTCTCGCTGCGCCGCCCGGCGGCGAGGACGTCGACGCCGCACGGGCGGCCGCAGCCTTCGAACCGGTCGGCGGCCTGCCCTGTCAGGCCGCCCCCCCGGCCCGGTTGTCGGGGGGGTATAGGTCCGGCCCCCCGGGGGTGCCCGATACGCCCTGCGCGCCGGGCCCCCCGGGGGGGGGGGGTCGGTAAACGGG
>NZ_JBEZIQ010000101.1:0-17129 GCF_040651155.1 Kitasatospora sp. NPDC048545 | reverse complement strand
CGAACTCCACCACCCCACCGCCGACACCGTCCTGGACCGCATGCGCCGCTTCGACGCCAAGGGCCGCACCAGCTGACGCTCCGACAGCCCGAAGCCCCGAAGCCACCCGCCCCCCGAACACCCCAGGACTGACAACCCCTCATGTTCCGCACCGCATTGCGCAATGTGCTGGCCCACAAGGGCCGACTGCTCATGACGACGCTGGCCGTCATGCTCGGCACCGCCTTCGTGGCCGGCACACTCGTCTTCACCGACACGCTCGGCAGCGCGCTCAGGTCCCAGAACTCCAAGAGCTACACCGACATCGCCGTCACGGTCAGCGACCGGGAGGCGGTCGGCCGCGGCTACGACCACAGCGGGAAGGCCGGCACCGGCCGGACCCTCACCGAGGACACCCGCCGGGCCGTCGCCGCGCTGCCCGGCGCCGCCGAGGCGCGCGGCGTCGTCAGCGGCTTCGCCGGCATCGCCGACAAGAAGGGCGCGCTGATCGGCAACGGCTTCTCCACCACCGGCACCAACTACGTGCCGGGCGCCGACGGAACCGACCCGCGCTACCCGCTGGTCGAGGGCCGCGGCCCGAACAACGCCACCGAGATCGCGCTGGACGCCAAGACCGCCGAGAAGGGCGCGTACAAGGTCGGCGACACCGTGCGGGTGGCCGTCAACGGCCCGGTGATGGAGCTCAAGCTCACCGGCACCCTGCGCACCAACGACCCGCGCGTCACGGCCGGCGGCTCGCTGGCCGCCTTCGACACCGCGACCGCCCAGCAGCTCTACCTCACGCCGGGCCGGTTCGGCGAGCTGGACGTCAAGGCCAAGCCGGGCACCGACGACTCCGCGCTGCTCGCCGCCGTCAAGCAGGCCGTCCCGCACGGCGACAACATCGACGCCCGGACCGGCCGCGAACTGGCCGACGAGCAGGACCGGATGATCCAGCAGGGCACCAAGGGCATGAGCACCGCCCTGCTGGTCTTCGCGGGCATCGCGCTCTTCGTCGGCATCTTCATCATCGCCAACACCTTCACCATGCTGGTCGCCCAGCGCACCAAGGAGCTGGCCCTGCTGCGCGCCATCGGCGCCAGCCGCAAGCAGATCACCCGCTCCGTGAAGATCGAGGCGGTCCTGGTCGGCCTGACCGCCTCGGTGGCCGGCCTGGTGGCCGGCATCGGGATCGCCGCCGGGCTCCGGGCGCTGCTGAACGGCCCGATGGAGGCCAACCTGCCGGACGGCCCGCTGGTCATCGCCCCGGCCACGGTCGTCGCCGCGATCGCGGTCGGCGTCCTGGTGACCCTGGTCGCCGCCTGGCTCCCGGCCCGCCGCGCGTCCCGGATCGCCCCGGTGGCGGCGATGAGTTCGTCCGAGCAGCCCGCCACCCAGAAGAGCCTGGTGGTCCGCAACACCATCGGTCTGGTCTTCGCCCTGGCCGGCGCGGCCGGCCTGGCGGCGGGTGCGGTGAGCAAGGAGGTCAAGCTGGTCGGCGCCGGCGCGGGCGCCCTGCTGATCGGCGTGTTCGTGCTGACCCCGCTGCTGTCCCGCCCGCTGATCGCGCTGTTCGCCCCGCTGCTGCGCGGGCTGTACGGCACCCCGGGCCGGCTGGCCAAGGAGAACGCGATCCGCAATCCGCGCCGTACCGCGGCCACCGCCTCGGCGCTGACCATCGGCGTCACCCTGATCACCGCGCTGACCGTGGTCGGAGCCTCGGTGAACAAGGCCGTGGACAAGGCGACCGCGAGCGACCTCAAGGCCGACTTCACGGTCACCATGCAGAACTACTCGATGCTCTCCCCCGAGGTCGCCACCCAGATCGCCAAGGCGCCCGGCGTCAGCGCGATGAGCGTGGACCGCACCGTCCCCGTGACGATCGGTGCGGCCGGTGCGGCCGGAGCCGACGGCCAGGAGGGCGCGGACGACGCGGACACCGAGTGGCTGACCGGCGTGGACGCCGCAACCATCGACCAGCTGGCGACGCTCAAGATCAAGGAGGGCGCCGCGGACGCCCTCAAGCAGGGCAAGGTGCTGGTGAGCGCCGGGACCTCCGGGACCAGCCGCTACAAGCTCGGCGAGACCCTCGCCTTCACCTACCCGGACGGCACCAAGGGCTCGCTGACCGTCGGCGGCATCCTGGAGTCCAGCAGCGCGCTGCACGGGATCGTCGCCCCCGATGCCGTGGTCGGCCCGCACGCCGCGCCGGGCACCGGCCCGAGCAAGGTCCTGGTGAAGGGCACCGACGGCCCGACCGAGAAGCTGAAGCAGGCGCTGCGCGACGCGACCGGCGGCAACCCGCTGATCGCCGTCAAGGGCGAGAAGGACATCAAGGCGGAGAACCGCCAGATCGTCACCGACATCCTCACCATGATGTACGGGCTGCTCGGGATGTCCGTGGTGATCGCGGTGCTCGGTGTGGTCAACACCATGGCGATGTCGGTGTTCGAGCGCCGCCGGGAGATCGGCATGCTGCGGGCGATCGGCCTGGACCGGCTCGGCATCCGCCGGATGGTCCGCCTGGAGTCGCTGCTGATCGCGCTGTTCGGCGGGCTGGTCGGGGTCGTGCTCGGCGTCGTGGTCGCCTGGGCGGGCCTGCGCACCCTGGCGGACACCTTCAAGGGCATCACCACCGAGGTCCCGCCGGTGCAGATCCTCTCCTTCCTGCTCGCGGCCGCCGTGGTCGGCCTGCTGGCCGCCCTCTGGCCGGCCTACAAGGCGGCGAAGCTGGACATCCTGGGCGCCATCAAGAGCGAGTAGCCCGGGGCACGGGAGCCCCCGGGACGGTTCGGTCGAACCGTCCCGGGGGCTCCCGCGTGTCACGGCCCGAGGCCCGGCGTGTCACGGCTCGGGGCCCGACGTGTCGGGCGCCCCGGGCTCCGCGCGTCACGGCCCGGCGAACACCACGCCCTGGCTGGAGGGCTGCAGGCTGACCGTGACCGTCGGCGCCGGCTGCGCGCCCGCCCCCGCGTCGTCGTTGCACGCGGTCAG
This sequence comes from Kitasatospora sp. NPDC048545, assembly GCF_040651155.1. Classification (NCBI taxonomy): domain Bacteria; kingdom Bacillati; phylum Actinomycetota; class Actinomycetes; order Kitasatosporales; family Streptomycetaceae; genus Kitasatospora; species Kitasatospora sp. NPDC048545. The sequence goes on along the minus strand of NZ_JBEZIQ010000101.1, from coordinate 14,156 downwards.
CAGCCCGGCGGCGGCGAGCACCGTCAGTGCGGCGGCGGTCCTGGCAGGCCTGCGAACGGTCATGGTCCCCCGATGGGTGGGTGATCGGCAGTTCCACCCCGGAGCACGGTGGCCGCGACCGGGCCGGTTCCGGCTGTGACGCACCCATGACGCACCCATGGCGAAACGACACCGCCCCGCCCGGCGGGTGCCGGGCGGGGCGGTGCGGTCGGACTGCCAGGTCAGGCAGCCGGGTCAGGCAGCCGGGTCAGGCGGCCGGCTTCGCCGTGACGGGCTGGGTGGGCCTGCTCTTGCTGCCGCCGCCGATGACGTTGAAGAACACGGCCAGCGTCGGGACGAGGTAGAGCAGCCAGACGACCAGCTGCAGCACCGTCGGGTCGGGCTGGAAGTTGAACACGCCCTTCAGCAGGGTGCCGTACCAGCTGTCCTTGGGGATGGTGCTGGAGATGTCGAAGGCCGTGCTGTGCAGGCCGGGCAGCCAGCCGGCCTCCTGCAGGTCGTGCACGCCGTAGGCGAGCACGCCGGCCGCGACCACGACCAGCATCGCGCCGGTCCAGGTGAAGAACTTGGCCAGGTTGATCTTCAGTGCACCGCGGTAGAACAGCCAGCCGAGGACCACCGAGGTGAGCAGGCCGAGCGCGGCGCCGACCAGCGGGTTCCAGCCGTCGTCGGTGGCCTGCACGGCCGACCAGATGAACAGCGCGGTCTCCAGGCCCTCGCGGCCGACGGCCAGGAAGGAGGTGACCACCAGGGCCGTGGTGCCCATCGCGAGCGCGGCGTCCAGCTTGCCGTGCAGCTCGGTCTTGAGGTGCCGGGCGGTGCGCCGCATCCAGAACACCATCCAGGTCACCAGGCCGACCGAGATGATCGACAGCGAGCCGCCGAGCGCCTCCTGGGCCTCGAAGGTGAGCTGCGAGGAGCCGAACTGCAGCACCGCGCCGAAGGCCATCGAGAGGACGACGGCCGCGCCGACGCCGAACCAGACCGGCGGCAGTTTGTCCTTGCGGTCGGTCTTGACCAGGTAGGCGATCAGGATGCAGACGACCAGGCTGGCTTCGAGGCCCTCACGCAGGCCGATCAGGTAGTTGCCGAACACGCTGGCTCCCTGGGGGTGAAGAGGTGGTACGTACGGGGGTGGCGGCGGGTCAGCCGAACAGGGCCTGGCCCCACCACTCCCCCGGCTTGCGCACGCCCGCCGGGCAGGCGAAGTGGGCGGAGCCGACGTGCTGGATGTACTCGTTGAGCTTGTCGCTCGATGCCAGGCGGGTCTGCAGCGGCACGAAGGCCTTGCGGGTGTCGCGCTGGTAGGCGAGGAAGAACAGGCCGGCGTCCAGGCGGCCGAGGCCGTCGGTGCCGTCGGTGAAGGAGAAGCCGCGGCGCAGGATCATCAGGCCGCTGTTGGCGTCCGGGTGGGCGAGAGCGACGTGCGAGTCGGCGGGCATCGCCTTGAGGTCGGGCGCGTCGTGCTCCTTGGCCTTGCCGTACGGGGCGCCCTCGCCCTTGGTGCGGCCGAAGACGTCCTCCTGCTCCTTGAGCGAGGTGCGGTCCCAGGTCTCGATGTGCATCCGGATGCGCCGGGCGACGAGGTAGGAGCCGCCGGTCATCCACTCGGGGCCGTCGCCGGGGGCGGCCCAGACGTGGTCGGCGAGCTTCCCGGTGTCGGTGCCCGCGATGTTGTGGGTGCCGTCCTTGAAGCCCATCAGGTTGCGCGGGGTCTGCGCGTCCGGGGTGGTGGAGGAGGTCTTGCCGAAGCCGAGCTGCGACCAGCGGATGCTGACGGTGCCCATGCCGATCCGGGCCAGGTTGCGGATCGCGTGCACGGCGACCTGGGGGTCGTCGGCGCAGGCCTGGATGCAGATGTCGCCGCCGCTGCGGTTCGGGTCGAGCTTGTCGCCCTTGAAGCCCGGCAGGTCGATCAGGGCCTCGGGGCGCTTGGCCTTGAGGCCGAAGCGGTCGGTCGGCTGCCCGTCCGGGCCGGCCTTCTCGAAGAGGCTCGGGCCGAAGCCGATGGTGAGGGTGAGCCGGGAGGCGGGCAGGCCGAGGGCCTCGCCGGTGTCGTCCGGCGGCGCCTCGGGCAGGCCGGTGGCGGCGCCGGTGCCGACCTCGCGGCCGCCGGTCATCGCGGCGGCCGCCTTGGTCCAGTCCTTGAGCAGCTTGACCAGGGAGTCCCGGGTGGCCTTCTCGGAGACGTCGAAGGCGGCGAAGTGCAGACGGTCCTGGACCGGGGTGGCGATGCCGGACTGGTGGTCGCCGTAGAACGGCACCTCGGCGCCGGCCGGGGCGGCGGCCGCCGGGGCGGGGTCGTCCTGGTTGGTGGCCGCGGCGACCGAGCCGACGGCCGCGGCGCCGAGCGCGACGCCCGCACCGGCCCAGCCGATGACGGCGCGACGGCTGACGGCGCCCTTGGTCGCGGTGGCGTCGGCGGTGGCCGGCGTCCCGTTCTGCTGCTCGTTCTCGGCGTCCATCGGTGGGCTGGCCCTTCTCGGTGCTGAACTGCTCGGGGTGCTCGACTGCTGTGGTGCTGGACTGCTGTGCGCCGGCTCACGGATGCCGCGGCGACCGGTTCGGGCCGCCGCGGCGTCGGTGGGGTGGTGCCGGGTGCGCGTGGTCGGTTACTTGACGACCACGGCGGCGGCCAGCTTCGACAGCGGCTCGCCCAGCGAGTTGACCGCGTCGGAGAAGGTCTTGCGCTCGGCCTCGGTGACCTTGTCGTAGGAGGTGAAGGTGCCGTCGGCCTGCTTGTACTTGGCGAGCAGGGCGTTGATGGCGGCGAACTCGGAGTCCAGCGTCTTGGCCAGCTCCGTGTCCTTCTCGGAGGCGACCGGCTTCAGCAGCTCGTAGGCCTTCTGCGCGCCCTCGACGTTGGCCTGGAAGTCGGCCAGGTCGGTGTGGCTGTAGCGGTCCTCCTCACCGGTGATCTTGTTGGTGGCGACCTCGTCCAGCAGCTCCTTGGCGCCGTTGGCCATGCTGGTCGCGGTGATCTCGGCGGCGGGGATCTTCGCCTGCCAGTCCTTGAGGTCGTTGACCAGCTGGTCGGCGAGCTTCTTCTCGTCGTCGCCGATCCTGGCGTCGGACCAGAGCGACTTCTCCAGCTTGTGCCAGCCGGTCCACTGCTGGCCGGCCTCGACCTTGTCCTCGCGGGTGTCGGTCTTGGGGTCGACGTCGCCGAAGCTCTCGGCGACCGGCTCGGTGCGCTCCCAGCCGGTGCGCGAGGCCGCGAACAGCGACTTGGCCTTCTCCAGGTCACCGGCCTTGATCGCGTCGGCGAAGGCCTGGACGGCCGGGATGGTGGCGTCGGCCTGCTGCTGGGCGTACGTGCGGTAGGCGTCGACGGCGGCGGCCAGGCGCGGGTCGGCCGGGGCGGCACTGCCGCTGCCGCCGGACACGGTGATCTTCTGGCGGATGCCGTCGCCGACCATGCCGGGCTTGCAGGCGATCTCGTACGAGCCGGCCTTGATCTCGGCGTTGATGCTGGCCTTGGTACCGGGGCCGATGTTCTCGCGCTCGGTGATGATCTTGTCACCGTCGCCGTAGACGTAGACCTCGGTGGTCTTGGAGCCCTTGTTGCTGATGTCCAGCACGACGTGGCCGGCCGGGAAGGTGGTCTTGGACACCTCGCACGCGGTGTCACTGGCGTTCACCGTGACCGCGTCGGAGGAGCCCGCCTTGTCGTCCTTCTTGGACGCGCAGCCGGCCAGGGTAGCGGTCGCCACGGCGAGGGTGAGCAGCGCGGCTGCGGTGGAACGGCGACGGGCGGACATGCGTGCTCCAACGGAAAAGGGCATGGGGGTGCCGAGGTAGTGCGGGGGCCGGCGGGGGTGGGCCCCCGTCGTTAGCTAAGGCATACCTTACGTAAGGATGTCTCAACGTCCACACCCACCCCCTGAACCGTTACCTTCCCGGTGTGCGGCGGGCGGCGGCCCGGGCCGTCCAGCGGCCCTCGTGGCGGCTGATCCGGATCGGGTGGCCGAAGGTCGCGCTGATCAGCTCGGTGGTCATCACCTCGTCCACCGGTCCGGCTGCCACGCACTCGCCGGCGCGCAGCAGCAGGGCGTGGGTGGTGCTCTCCGGCAGTTCCTCCAGGTGGTGAGTGACCAGCACGCCGGCCAGTTCCGGGTGCTGGTGGCGCAGCAGGTCCAGGCTGTCGAGCAGCAGCTCCCGGGCGGTCAGGTCCAGCCCGGTGGCGGGCTCGTCGAGCAGCAGCAGGCGCGGGGCGGGCATCAGGGCGCGGGCGATCAGGGCCCGGCCGCGCTCGCCCTGGGAGAGGGTGGTCCACGGCGCCTCGGCCATCGCGCCCATGCCGAGCGTCTCGATCAGCCGCTCGGCCCGCTCCAGCACCTCCGGGGCCGGCTTGCGGTGCAGCTCGGGCTCGATGGTGTTGGTGTGCCCGGTGAGCACGACCTCGCGGACGGTCAGCGGTGAGCGCAGCGGGTGGCGCGGGTTGACGTGCCCGAGGTGGGAGCGCAGCTCGCGGATGTCGACCCGGCCGAGCCGGCGGCCGAGCACGTCCACCTCGCCCCGGGTCGGGTGGGAGACCGCGCCGAGCAGCGCGAGCAGGGTGGACTTGCCCGCCCCGTTGGGGCCGAGCAGCGCCCAGTGCTCGCCGGGCCGGATGTCGAGGGTGATGCCGCGCAGCAGGTGGCGGCCGTCGCGCACGACGTCCACGTCCCGGGTGCGCAGCAGTGGGCCGTCGAAATGCTCACTCATGGGGGATTGCTCTCCGATCGCGGCGCCGGGCGGGCCGGCGCCCTCCGTCCGCATGCAGAGTACAACCGTCGGCCCGGGCGGGGCCGGGCCGTCCGAAGGGTGGACCAGCCAGAACCCTGTTGCCCGAGGGGAGTTGGGAGGAGGATCGTGCCTCCGAGGGGGCAAGGGGACAAGGGGGAGGCGGGATGACGGTGGATGCCGAGCGGACCGGGACACTGCACGGGCTGGTCGAGGAGCAGGCACGCCGGGCGCCGGCGGCGGTGGCCGTGCGCTGCGGCGAGCGCGAGCTGACGTACCGGGAACTGGACGGGCGGGCGGACCGGCTGGCCGCCGTGCTGGCGGAGCGCGGGCTGGGCCCGGGCGGCCGGGCGGCCGTCGCGCTGGGCCGGGGCACCGAGGTGTACGTGGCGCTGCTGGCGGTGCTGAAGACGGGCGCGGCGTACGTGCCGCTGGAGCCGACCGCCCCCGACGCGCTGCTGCGGCACCTGCTGGCCGACGCCGCGCCGGACGTCCTGGTGACCGAGGAGGAGCACCGGGTACGGCTGGCGGACGCGGGCGGGGTGCAGCTGGTCTGCGTCGACACGGCGGCGGACGCGAAGGCGCCGTTCGCACCGCCCGGGGTCGGCCCGGACGACCTCGCCTGCGTTTTCTACACCTCCGGATCCACCGGCCTGCCCGTCGGCGCGCTGGTCGAGCACCGCAATCTGCTGGCCGCGTACGAGGGCTGGCGCGAGGTGTACGGGCTGACCGCCGGGGACCGCGTCCTGCAGACGGCGAGCCTGGAGTTCGACGTCTTCACCGCCGACTGGGTCCGGGCGCTGTGCACCGGCGCGACCCTGGTGGTCACCCCGTTCAACCTCACCCTGGACCGCACCGCCGACCTCGGCGCGCTGCCCGCCCTGGTGACCGCCGAGCGGATCACCGTCCTGGAGCTGAACGTCCGCACCGCGCGCCGGCTCACCGCCCTGCTGGCCGCGACCGGCACGGGCCTGCCCGGGGTGCGGCTGCTCACCGTCGGCGCCGAGAAGTGGTACCTGGACGAGCAGTTGGGCCTGCAGCGGCTGCTCGGCGAGGGGACCAGGGTGCTGAACGTCTACGGCCTGGCCGAGGCCACCGTGGACAGCACCTACTTCGACGCGCAGGGCACCGCCGCCGCCGACGGCGCCGAGCGGGTCTCGCTGGTCGGCCGGCCCTTCCCCGGGACCCGGGTGTACGTCCTGGGCCCGAACGGCACCCCCGCCAAGCACGGCATGACGGGCGAGATCGCGATCGGCGGCGCCGGCCTGACCCGCGGCTACCTCGGCCGGCCCGATGACACCGCCCGCCGCTTCGTCCGCGCGGACTTCGACCCGGACGGCCGGGTGCTGCTGACCGGCGACCTCGGGGTGCTGCGGGCGGACGGCGTCCTGGAGTTCACCGCCCGGGCCGCGACGGTGGTCGGCCCGCTCGGCGCGCAGCCGCCGATCGGTGTGCTGGCGCGGGTTCGGGCCGCGGTCCACGCGGAGGGTGCGCTGCGCGGGCATCCGGCGGTGCGGGAGGCGGCCGTCGTCGAGGTGGAGCCGGTGCCGGGGAAGCGGCAGCTGGTGGGCTATGCGGTGACCGAGCCGGGCGCGGACGGGGCGGACGGCTGGTCGCTCTCCCAGTACCTGGGGACGGAGCTCAGGGGCCGCACGGTGCCCGTCGCCGTCGTCCCGGTGGCCGAGCTGCCGCGCACCCGGGCGGGCAAGTTGGACCGCACGGCCCTGCCGCTGCCCGCCCCGCCGGAGCACACCGCGCCGCGCTCCGCCAAGGCGGGGAGCCGGAGCGGCAAGGGCGGCGGCAAGGCCGGGGGCGCGGGCTCCGGGGACTCGCGCTTCGTGAACGGCTGCGCGGCGGTCTTCTGCACCGTGCTGTTCGCCGCGGGCGCCTGGGCGGTGACCTACGCGCTCTTCCCCGGTGCGACCGACGTCAGCGGCGTCCCCGCCCCGTACGACTCCCTGTTCCGGCTGCTCTACCTGTGCGAGAACCTCGCGTTCGGCGCCGGGGTCGTGTACCTCGCCAGTGGTTTCGAGGCCGTCCAGCGGCTGGGCCGGCCGCGCCGGCTGTCGGTGCTGACCCATCTGTCGATCACCTGGCTGCTGGTCAACTGGTGCCCGCAGGACAACCTCTACCGGCTCACCCGGGCCACCGACTGGCCGCGCGAGGCGGCGCTGGTGTTCGCGTTCAACATCCCGCTGATGCTGGCGGCGCTGGTGCTGGTCCGCTTCGTGGTCTGGCGGCCGCCGGTCGGGCAGGCGTGACGGCGGCTCACCTGAGCGCCTCGAACATCCCGGCCAGCCCGTGGTTCGCGGCCGCGACCAGGGCCTCGGCGGCGTCCAGCGCCTCGGTGTCCGGCCCGGCGAGGGCGAGGCCGACGAAGGGTTCGGGCTCGTGGCAGGCCGTCGGGATCAGCGGGAGCAGGGTGACGCCGAGCCGGGCGCAGCGCGGCCGCAGCCGTTCCAGGTGGTCGTGCAGCGCGGCGGGGGCGAGCCTGGCGCCGAGCGGCATCCCGTCCAGGGTGCGGACCAGGTGGCCCGGGCCGCGCACCTCGTCGAGGCGGGCGGCCAGGGCGAAGGCGACGGCGGGGCCGGTGAGCCGCAGGTTGATCTCGGTGGGGGCGAGCCGGCGTTCCCGGTCGGTGACGAAGTCGACGTCGTACCAGCCGCGGTAGCCCTCGGCGGCGAGCCGCTCCCCCACTGCCAGGGTGAACCGGCGGGCGGTCGCGGCGGCGCCCTGCGGCACCGCGCCGGGGCCGACGGTGACGCCCTGGTAGCGGGTGCCGGCCACGTCCATGGCGCCCGCGCCGACCGGGTGGACGGTGCCGTCGGGGCCGATCACGGCGTCGTGGGTGAGGTCGCGCAGCCGGGCGGCCGGGCCCGGGTCGACGTGCTCCTCCAGCAGCAACGGGCCGTCGGGCGGCAGGACTTCGGTGCGGACCAGGCGCCGCAGCAGGGCCGCGCCGCCGCCGGCGGAGAGCAGTTCGGCGGGCTCGACCACGACGGTGCCGTAGCCGCCGACGCCGTAGGGGCTCTTCAGCACGGTGGTCAGGCCGCGGGCGGCCAGCGCGGTGAGCCTGCGGGCGGCCCGGCGCCGCCCGTCCGGGCGTTCCTGGTGCGGGAGGCGGATGCCCGGGTGGTCGGGGGCCAGGGCGGCGAACAGGTCGTGCGCGGCGGCCTTGGACTCGTAGCGGCGGGCGGCGGCCAGTTCGGGCCCCTCGCCCTGCGCGGCCGTCCGCCCCCACCGCACCACGGGTGCGCCGGAGTCGGCGATCCGCGTGGTCAGGGCGGGGCGGGCGGCCAGGGCCTCGGCCACCGTGCGGTCCGCCGCCACGCCGCCGTGCACCTCGACCGGGCCCCAGGCCAACTCCCGGGCCAGCCAGTCGGTCCACTCGGGGGCGACCTCGGCGGGCAGCACCAGCAGCGCCGGTTCGGGGCTGTAGCCGACGGCCAGACAGGCGTAGTGGTGCGCCTGCCGCAGCCGGCGCAGGCGCTGTGCGGCGTCCATGCCGGGGGCGAAGAACTGCGCGTTGAAGTCCGCGACGTCCCCCACGTGGACCGCCGCCCGCCCGCCGGTCCAGGCCTCCACCCATCCGTCCATGGGGCGGAAGCCTAGGCGTTGCGCCGTCCCGGCGCGCGGGTTTCCGGGAGCGGGGCGGCGGGCCACGCCGGAGGTAGTCGATCGTCACGACAGGGCTGTGGACCGCTTGTTAACTTCTGATCATTTTTGACTGCCCAAGGACACAACTTGGCAAAGTTATGACCTTTCCTCTAGCTCGACCTGACTGATCGCCGTCAATCTCTGACCAGCTCCTATCCCTGCAGCTAACCCCCACTGGAGTCAGAGTGACCCCCACGTCCTCCTTCCGCCGTGCCCGCGTGGCCGGAGCCATCGCGATCGTCGCCGCCCTCGCCGGCGCGACCGTCCCCGCCGCCACGGCCTCCGCCGCGTCCGACCCGCGCGGCGCCGCGATATCCCAGGCCCGCGCCAACGTCGCCCACAACGCGGCGGTCTTCGGCTTCGGCGCCGGCCAGGACCTCGTGCTCAAGGACGTCGTGCTCGACGCCGACGGCACCTCGCACGTCCGCTTCGACCGCACCTACCAGGGCCTGCCCGTGGTCGGCGGCGACCTGGTCGTCCACCAGGACGCCAAGGGCAAGTTGAAGGACACCTCGCGCGCGGCCGCCCACGACGCCGCCGTGAAGTCGACCACCCCCAAGGTCGCCGCGCAGCACGGCGCCGCCGACGCGCTCTCCGCCGCCCCGGACGTCCGGGACGCCGTCAGCACCCCCGAGCTGGTCGTCTGGGCCGCCGACGGCACCCCGCGCCTCGCCTGGCGCACCACCGTCGAGGGCACCGGCGAGCACGGCCAGCCGGCCGGCAAGGTCGTCGTCACCGACGCCACCACCGGCGAGCAGATCGAGGCCTACGACGCCGAGCACCAGGCCTCCGGCACCGGCAACTCGGAGTACACCGGCACGGTCACCGTCGACACCACCCCGGTCAGCGGCGGCTACACCCTGACCGACCCGGTCCGCGGCCACGTCACCAAGGACGCCCACAACCTGTCGTCGAGCTCGGTCAAGGCCTCCTCGGGCACCGCCTTCACCAGCACCACCAACGTCTGGGGCGACGGCAGGAAGTTCTCCACCGACCGCTCCACCGCGGCCGTCGACGCCCACGCCAACACCGCCTGGACGTACGACTACTACAAGAACACCTTCGGCCGGAACGGCATCAAGAACGACGGCAAGGGCGCCACCGTCTTCGTCCACGTCGGCACCAACTGGGACAACGCCCAGTGGTCCGACGCCTGCTTCTGCATGATGACCGGCGACGGCGACGGCAGCCACGACCCCGAGCAGGTCGACCTCGACACCATGGGCCACGAGATGACCCACGGCGTCACCAGCGCCACCGCCAACCTGCGCTACAGCGGCGAGTCCGGCGGCCTCAACGAGTCCACCAGCGACATCTTCGGCACCATGGTCGAGTGGTACGCCAACAACAAGGTCGACACCCCCGACTACCTGTTCAGCGACCAGTCCACCCCGCCGTGGCTGCGCCGCTTCGACAAGCCCTCGCTGGACGGCGCCTCGGCCGACTGCTGGAGCAGCTCGGTCGGCAAGCTGAACGTGCACAACTCCTCCGGCGTCGGCAACCACTGGTTCTACCTCGCCAGTGAGGGCAGCGGCAGCAAGACCATCAACGGCTTCACCTACAACAGCCCCACCTGCAACAGCTCCACGGTGACCGGCATCGGCAATCAGAAGGTCGCCAAGATCTGGTACCGCGCACTGACCGTGTACATGACCTCCACCACCAACTACAAGGGCGCCCGCGCCGCGTCGCTGAGCGCAGCCAAGGACCTCTACGGCGCGACCAGCACCGAGTACAAGGCCGTCGCGGCGGCCTGGAGCGGCGTCAACGTCAACTGACGCCCGGGGCACTGAGGTGCGGCGCTCTAGTGGTCGAACCCGACGTGGCAGTGGTCGTGGTGGGTGTCGTCGGTGAAGAACAGGTTGCCGGCGCCCGGGACCACCACCGGACCGCCCACGTTGTAGGAACCGGCGGCGGCCGCGTCCCGCATGAAGGACGCGATCAGTTGCCGGGGCGTGGCCGCGTCCACCACGGCCATGCCGTCGATCCGCCAGACGTCGAAGGCCCGGCCCAGCGGATGGTCGCTGGGCCGGGTCGTCCCGAAGACGTCCAGCGGGTGGCCGGTCCGCACCACGCTCACCGAGAGCGTGTACGGGCCGGCCAGCCGCAGCATCGCCTCCAGCACACTCTCGTGGACGGTGCCGCTGCGCAGGTCGGCCGCGGCCTCGGGCGGCAGCTCGATCCGCGGCTCGGCCAGCACCCGGGCCACCGCCGCCGGCGGTGAGGCGGCCGCCGGGCCGGCGACGCCCGGGTGCAGCTCGGTGACGGTCCAGCGCGGCTCGGCCCGGCTCAGCCGGACGTCCACGGTCGTGCCGCCCTCGGCCACCGAGCCGTCCGGGCTCCGGATCCACTGCCGGCACACCACCAGCACGCTCGCCGAGTCGGCGAGGATCCCGCCGTACTGGGCGACGATCACCTCCAGGCTCGCCTCCGGCGCCGCCGGGGCCAGCGGGCCCGCCTGGTCGGCCAGCGCGGGCGGCAGGCCGAGCGCCGCCACCCGGGCCCGGGCCGCCTCCACGCCCTGCCCGCCGGGCGGCCAGGCGCCGAGCGCGGCCACCAGCTCGACGGCGCGGCGCTTCACGTCGGGCTGGATCTCGGACGGGCCGGGCTGCCAGAGCGGCGGCTGAGGCAACGGGGTGGGCGTCGCGGTCGGCATCGGGCTCGTCGGCATCGGCGTGCCGCTCGGTGCGCCGGGCGTCGTCGCGCCCGGATTCGGCCCCGCGGCCCGCGGCCCGCCCCCGCTCGTGCAGCCCGCCGCACCCAGCACCAGGGCCGCCGCGCCCGCCCTCAGCACCGTGCGCCGGTCCGCGCCCGGGCCGCCGCCGGCGCGCGTCCGGAGGTCGGTCGTACGGCCGGTCGGACGGTCGGACGCCGGGCCGGACATGCGGTCTGCCGTGCGGTCGGTCATGCCGTCAGTATGCGACCCGGGGCGCTGCGGGCGGCGGAGGCGGCGGCAGCGGCGGAGGTGGAAGCAGAGGCGAAGGCAGAGGCCGGCCGCTGCGGCCGAGGGGCAGGAGACCGGGCGTCAGTCCAGTCGGCGGATCGGTTCGCCCGCCAGGAAGGCCACGATGTCCTCCACCGCCTCGCCGTAGTAGCGCCGGTAGTTGTCCCGCGAGACGTAGCCGAGGTGCGGGGTGGCCAGCAGCCGGGGCGCGGTGCGCATCGGGTGGTCGGCGGGCAGCGGCTCGATGTCGAAGACGTCCACGGCGGCGCCCGCGATCGTTCCGCCGGTGAGCGCGGCGAGCAGCGCGTCCTGGTCGACGATCGCCGCCCGGGAGGTGTTGACCAGGTAGGTCCCGGGCTTCATCAGGGCGAGTTCGGCCGCGCCGACGAGTCCCCGGGTGCCCTCGTTCGAGGCGAGGTGGATCGACACGAAGTCGCTGCCGCCGAGCAGTTCCTCCTTGGTGGCGGCGCGGCGCACGCCTGCCGCGGCGGCCCGTTCGTCGGTCAGGTTCCGGCTCCAGGCGACCACGTCCATGCCGAAGGCGCGCCCGACCTCGGCGACCCGGCTGCCGATCTTCCCGAGGCCGAGCAGTCCGAGCACCCGGCCGTGCAGGTCGGCGCCGACCGTGCTCTGCCAGGGCCTGCCCTCGCGCAGCGCGGTGTTCTCCCGGACGAGGCCGCGGGCGAGTCCGAGCAGCAGCGCCCAGGTCAGCTCGACCGGCGGGGTGGAGGAGCTGGCCGTTCCGCAGACGGTCACGCCGTGGGCCCGGGCGGCCGCGTAGTCGATCACCGAGTTGCGCATGCCGGAGGCGATCAGCAGTCTGAGCTTCGGCAGCCGGGCGAACAGCGAGGCCGGGAAGGGCACGCGTTCGCGCAGGGTCACGACGATGTCGAAGTCGGCCAGGTCGGCGGCCAGTTCGTCCTCCGAGCCGGCGTGCTCGCGGAAGGCGGTCAGCGAGACCCGGCCGGCCAGCGGCGACCAGTCCACGATGCCGGAGGCGACGTCCTGGAAGTCGTCGAGGAGGGCGCAACGGAGAACCCGAGGTGTCATGCCCGCACTCTCCCAGACGCGGTCCGGTGCCCGGCGCGCCAGGCCCCCCTCGGAGCCGCGGTCTGCGAGATTGGCCGGTGGGGGGACCACCGGCACGGACCCCAGGGAGACCCACCATGGCCAGGCTCACGCTCACCACCTTCCTCACCCTCGACGGCGTCATGCAGGCCCCCGGCGGCCCGGAGGAGGACCGGGCCGGCGGCTTCCCGTACGGCGGCTGGCTGGCGCCGTTCTTCGACCCGGACACGGACCGGTTCATCGGTGAGGTGTTCGAGCGTGCGCAGGCCTTCCTGCTGGGGCGGCGGACGTACGAGATCTTCGCCGGGTTCTGGCCCGGGATCACCGACCCGGCCGACGCGGTGGCCGCCAGGCTGAACGGCCTGCCCAAGTACGTCGCCACCCACACCCTCACCGACCCGCGGTGGCAGCACACCACGCTGCTCGGCGGGGACGTCCCGGCCGAGGTCGCCCGGCTGAAGGAGCGCCTCGACGGCGACGGCGAGTTGCAGATCCACGGCAGCGGCGCCCTGGCGCGCACCCTGATGGGTCACGACCTGATCGACGAGTACCACCTGCTGGTCGCACCGGTGGCGCTCGGCGCAGGCATCCGGCTGTTCCCCGAGGGCGGCCCACCGACCGCCTTCGAGCTGACCGCCTCCCGCGTCACCGCCTCGGGCACCGCGCTGCTGAGCTACCGCCCCACCGGGCGGCCGGCCTTCGGGGACTTCACCCGGGCGTAGCCGGCCTCACGACTTCCCGGGCCCGCGGCTGGCCGGCCGGCCTCACGCACCCGTGGGTGCACCGGCTTCCGGGGGCCGCAGGGCCCGGTGACCGGGGCCGGCCCGACTCCGAGCCGTTCCGCCGGGCTCCGGTCGTCCGCCGGTCGACCGTCTGCCGCGTTCTCCTTCTCCGGACCGGGCAGCCTAACCGGCGGCGCCGGACGGCGACCGGGCCGCGTTCCAGCCGACCAGCTCCGCCGGGCAGTTGGTGATGATGCCGTCCACGCCCTCCTCCGCGAGGGCCTTCCAGCGGGCCGGCCGGTCGACCGTCCAGACGTTGACCGCGACCCCGGCGGCGTGCAGGTCCCGGACCACGCCGGGGCGCGCGGAGAGCGCGTCGTCCGAGGGGTTGTAGGCGGCCAGGCCGAGCTCGCGGGCGGTGCCGACCGGGTCGGTGTCCAGGGTGGCGCGGAGCAGGCCCAGCGGCAGTTCGGGGGCCAGTTCGCGGGTGTGGCGGAGGGCATCCACCTCGAAGCTCTGCACGAGGACCCGGTCGGTCATGCCGTGGTCGCGCACCTCGCGCACGATCCGGGCGACCTCGTCCCGGGTGTGCGGCCCCTTGATCTCCAGCAGCAGCTTGCCGCCCCTGGTGCGCAGGTCCTCCAGCTGGGCGGCGAGGGTCGGCAGCCGGGTGCCCGCGTAGGCCGGGGCGAACCAGGAGCCGGCGTCCAGCGCGTCCAGCTGGGCGGCGGTGAGGTCGCGGATCCGGCCGGTGCCGTCGGTGGTGCGGTCGACGGTGTCGTCGTGCAGCACGTACGGGACGCCGTCCTTGCTGGGCTGGACATCGTCCTCGATCCACTCGGCGCCCGCCCGGCGGGCCACCTCGTCGGAGACCAGGGTGTTCTCGGGCGCCGCCGAGGAGGCACCGCGGTGCGCGTACACGGTCGGCGGCGCACCGGCCGCGCGGGGCCGGGGGCAGGGCGACGGCGGTCGGCTTGCCGCGCTCCTCGACGGGCCCGAGGTGGCCGAGGCCCAGCGGGAGCTCGTCGGTGCAGGACACC
>NZ_JBEZIQ010000100.1:0-18717 GCF_040651155.1 Kitasatospora sp. NPDC048545 | reverse complement strand
TCGCCCCCGACGGCCGCTTCCGCCGCATCGAGGAGACCACCCTCATGCTCGAAGGCGCCGACGGCGACCGGAACCTCGGCAGCGCCCGCTGAGCCACGTCGTCCACCCGACGCCACGACGTCGTCCGGGCCCAGCCCGTGGGCGCGCCGTCGTCGTGGCGCATCGTCCATCGTCCCAACCCCGAGAGGGAGTGTTGTCATGCTCGACGTGCTCATCGCCGGGGCCGGCCCGGTCGGGCTCTGGCTGGCCGCGGAGTTGCGCCTGCACGGTGTGGAGGTGACCGTCGTGGAACGCAGACCGGCACCGGACGGACGGTCGCGCGCTGTCGGCATGCAGGCCGGCACCCTGGACACCTTCGCCACCCGCGGACTCGCACAGCGGTTCATCGAACGCGGCACCCCGGTCCCTACCGGCCACTTCGGCGCGGCGACCACCCGGCTCGACTTCTCCACGGTCGGCGCGGTGCACCCGTTCATGCTGGCGCTCGGTCAGTCCGTCACCGAACAGCTCCTGGAGGAGCACGCGATCGCCGTGGGCGCGCGGGTGCTGCGCGGGGAGGAGGTCGTCTCCCTCACCCAGGACGCGGACGCCGTCGAGGCCGTGATCCGCTCCGGCGGCACCCACCGGACCGTGCAGGCCCGCTGGGTGGTCGGCTGCGACGGCACCCGCAGCGCGGTGCGCCACGCGGCCGGTATCGGCTTCCCCGGCCAGGACACCACGATGACCGGGTGGCTCGCCGACGTCGAACTCGACGATCCGCCCACCGCCCCGCTCGCCGCCAGCGGGCCGGCCGGTTCGTTCCTGGCGGCTCCGATCGGCGACGGCGTCCACCGGCTGGCGGGCCTGTCCACCGCCACCGTGCACCGCGGCGCCGGCGAACCGCTGACCCTGGAGGAGGTGCGCGAGCAGACCCGCACGCTCGTGGGACGCGACCTCGGCATCCGCAACCCCCGCTGGCTGTCGCGCTACGGCAACGCCACCCGCCAGGCCACGCGGTACCGGGCCGGACGGGTGCTGGTGGCGGGGGACGCGGCGCACATGTTCTTCCCGGCCGGTGGCCAGGGCATGAACCTCGGCATCCAGGACGCCACCAACCTGGGCTGGAAGCTGGCCGCCACCCTCCAGGGCCGGGCCCCCGACGGTTTGCTCGACAGCTACGACACGGAGCGCCGGCCGGCCGCCCGCGCCGTCATCGACAACACCCGGGCGCAACTCGCCCTGTTCGCCGCAGCGAGCCCGGAGCAGATCGCGCTGCGCGAGGTCTGGTCCGCAGCGCTGGCCGAACCACGGACCAACCGGCAGTGGGCCCGTCGGATCGCCGGCTTCGACGACCCGCTCCCCGCCGGCACCGCACCCGGCACGCACCCGCTGATCGGCACACGGCTGGCCGGCCTCGCCCTGGACGCGCCCGACGCACCCACCGCCCACCCGCTGATGCATCACGGCCGGTTGCTGCTGCTGGACCTCGACGGGACGCGGACGCCGTGTTCCGTGAGCGGTCTGGAGCAGCGGGCAGCCACCGTCCGCACCGAGGCCGCGCATCCGATCTGGCGGGACGTCACCGCGGTCCTGATCCGGCCGGACGCCCGGATCGCCTGGGTCGGCACCGACAC
The DNA here is from genome assembly GCF_040651155.1 of Kitasatospora sp. NPDC048545. Lineage (NCBI taxonomy): Bacteria > Bacillati > Actinomycetota > Actinomycetes > Kitasatosporales > Streptomycetaceae > Kitasatospora > Kitasatospora sp. NPDC048545. The sequence continues at coordinate 17,104 of NZ_JBEZIQ010000100.1, read as the reverse complement.
CGACCCGCAACGCCGGGCCGCCGACTGCCTCACCACCCTGCGCACCCTGTGCCGCTGAACCCCGCTCGGTGAGCCCACCCGCCGGTCCCGGCCGGGCGCCCCCCTCGCACCACGGCACGGTCTCCGCCGCCGGGGCACGCTCAGGCGACCGACGGCGCCGACCTGGCCCGCTGGTCGGACGGAGCGGCGGGGCGGACGAGTCGCACACCATGGACGGCTGCCGCGCGCCCGCCCCGAATCCGGCGTCCGTCCTCGCCGCCCCGAGGGCGGGGCGGGTGAGCGCGCGGTGGCCGCCGCCGGAGGATCTCCACGATCAGGTGTCCGTCGCCGCCGCCGTACAGGGGGTGTCCGGCGGGGCGGAGGCGTTCGGTGGCCGTGACCGGCAGGGCGTCGACCGTGCCGGTGGGCCCGCGCAGCCACAACAGGTAGCACGGTTCGGTGCGCGCCGGGGAGGCGTCCGCGATCAGCGGCTGACCGGGGTGAAGCCGAGGATCCAGCCCAGCACACGGGCGGCACCCAACGCGTGTTCCCGCTCCGGGGGGCGCCCGGTGTCGCGGAAGGCCTCGATGGCCGCACGTTCCTCCGCCGTGAGGTCCCGGTCGGCCGGCGGCGACCCGACGGTGCGGCCGGTCACCGGAGCCGGAACGGCCGGGTCGAGGACCCACCGGCAGGAGGCGAGTCCTCCTGCCGGCTGCGCGGGCGCGCAGCCGGCACGCCGGGCGAGTTCGGCGGCCCCGGCCGCCACCTCCTCACGGGAACTTGTGCCTTCGGGCCGCACCCTGAGCGCCGACTCGCAGTCGCCTCAACCACTTCGTCGACGGTCATACCGAACCGGAGCGGTCCCACACCGACAGGTGGCGAAATGGAGCATTCGTCCCATTCGATGACTTCGAAATCGGCTCTGGTCCTGAACGCCATGGTCGCTCCTTCAGAGACACCTGAGATTCGGCCAGGCCTTCGAAAAGGAGCCGGGTGAGGCACCCTCGACCAGGGCGGTGCCGTCTGACCACCCGTCGACGTCCGCCTCGCCGCCGTGCTCGTCGGCGACCGGCTCGGTTCACTCGGAACCTCGGTCACCGACACCGCCCGCGAAGTCGGCCGCCACCGGTTCGGCGCAGGAGGTTTGGCGCCGGAGGTTTGGCGCGGGAGCGTACTTGACCCACTGGGGCGCGCAGGCTCCGGTCGTCTCGTAGTCGCGTTTGAGTGGGATGAGGAGCACAACGTGCTTTACGGCATAGGTCTGTGACGCTGTGGGGAACCGGAAGCGGGATTTCTTCTTGTGCTGAACATGATGCGCGCTCGTGGCCGCTGCACCAGACTCCGCCGTGGCGCCCCCGAGGGCCGGGGGCGGACGGGAGAACCATGCGAGTCACGAAGCGCCTGGCCGCGAGCGGAGCGACCGTCGGGTTGCTCGCCGCCGGCCTGGTGGGCTTAACCGGGACGAGCGCGCAAGCCTACAGCGGCTGCCAGGAGCTCGACAGCTACAACGGCGCGCGGGTCAACGTCTGCGCGTCCCGGGTCAATCCGTGGGACGTGACGCTGCACTACGACGTCATCCGGCGGGGGAGCACCGACGAGCGCGTCTGGTTCACGCTCTACACGCCGGGCTGCGGGAAGGGCACCTACACGGATGTCTCGGGGAACGACTACTCCGAGCCATCGAAGAACTTCGAGGTGGTGTGTGCGGCTTCGCAGATCACCTGGGCTACCGGCTGGATCTCCGAATCGGGCGGTAACACGTCTGTCGGCGGCGTCGGCGACACCTGGAGCTGGTGACATGGCGATCGTGAAGAGGCTTGCTTCGGTGGGCGCGGCGTTGGGTCTGGCCGCCGCGGGCGTCGTCGGGCTCGGAGCAGGCCCGGCGCAGGCCGCGCAGCACTGCACCACGCTCAGCACCACGCACGGTGCGCGGATCTCCATGTGCGCCAACGAGATCAACGCGAACTACCTCCAGATGACCTACAACCTGCTTCAGCGCGGGGACACGGACGAGCGCGCGTGGTTCATGGTCATCTCGCAGTGCGGGCAGTACCCGGGCGCGGAGGGGTCCAGCTACGACTGGATCTCCTACAACGACTACGAGCGCACCTACGACACCCCTGAGAAGTGGTGCGGGGTGGCGAACGGAGGCTTCGGCGTCGTGGTCAAGGTCACCGAGTCGGGGAACATCTCGGACTACCAGGGGGCCGTGACCCTTCTCTGATCCCCGGACAGCATCAGCAACCCCCGGTGTCTCGTCGGGGGCCGCAGGCGTGGTCGGCCCGCCCGGTGGCCAGCGAGTGGGCCGACCACATCGGCTAGGTGCAGGTGTCGAGCATGTCGGCACACTGAGTCCTGCCGCGGACCGGACGGTAGGCCACCCGGCGCCTACAGCTCCGTCCATCCGCACGGCCTCCCGCCCCGGCTGCTGAGCGGGTGCCAGATCGGCGCGGCCGGGCCGATCCGGACAGCTATGGGGACAGTTACGGCCGTCCCGGCCGGTCCGTCGGCTGGGGACCGGCGGTTCGAGCGCAAGGAGTTGCCGCGCGATTTCGAGCGTGTTGACCGGTCCTGGCCGCCGATCACGGCAGTGACGGCCAAGAGAAGTGTTTCTGTGGCCATCCACGACTCGCGGAGCCTTCGAAGGGCTTCCCTGGCATAGCGTCGGCGGCGCGTCGCCGGCAGGAAGCCAGCTGTGCCGACCCACATCCAACCGGTTCACCCCTCGTCACCATCAATCCGGCGAACGGATGCGGTCACAGCACCCGGACGCTGTCCTTGTTCCGTTCCGCAGGCCGGTTCGCCGAGACTTCCTCGTGATTCTGTGCCCGTTTCGCGCAGGTCTGGCGGATTGTGCGTACACCGTTCTGCGTTGGCGTCCTCGTTGGTTCGGGGCGGTGAGGCTGACGTCATGCTGTCCGGCGGTCTGCGGACCGTATCGGGGGGATGGGGGAGGACCATGGGTAGCGATGGTGCCGGGGCCGGGTTCGGTTAGGCGGGACGTTCTCCGGCGGACCGGACCAGACCAAGCGCCAGTTCACCATCGACGTCCGCTGAGCCGCCTCCACATCCTGCTCCCGTGGCCGCCGAGCAGACCCGCGAGGCGGCGACCGCCAGATGTGTCGAGCAGCGACGCCGGCCTGGCCCGCACCGCCCTGCGCGCCGCCCGCCAGGCCGCCCGCGCGAACGGCACTGTTCCCGCTGTTTGCCCTGGAAGTCCGCGGCGACTCCATGACCGGCGCCGCCATCACCGACGGGGACACCGTTGTCATCCGCCGCCGGCCCGTCGGCGAGAACGGCGACATCGTGGCTGCGATGATCGACGGCGAGGCCACTGTCAAACGCCTCAAGCGCGACGGCGCCCGGACCCGGCATATGCCGCACAACCCCGCCTACGAGCCCATCGACGGCGAAAACGCCACCATCCTCGGCAAGGTCGTCGCGGTCCTGCGCCGCCTTTGACGGAGATTGCGGCCCGGTGGATCGGCTCCGAGGCTTCCGGTCGGCCGAGCGGCCCGGGGCCGGGGCGTTGCCGCGGCGATATCCCGGTCTGCCGGATATCGGCCGGCACGGCCGACCGGGTCAGGGACGGGCGGCGGTGACCAGCCAGGCAGAGGTGCGGAGCTGGACGCCGCCGGGCCCTTCGTACCCGGCGAGTGCGCTGGTCAGCGCGTCCCGGACCTGCCCGGCCGCGCTGGGGCCGTCGGTGCCGGCGGGACCGAGGAGACTCGCCAGGTGCCGCACCGGGCCCGAGCCCAGCAGGTGGTCGGCAGCGTCATCGATGTCGCGACCGAATTGTCCCTGGGCCTCGACGGGTTCGGCCCGCACGTCGGTGAAGGCTGCCCCGGCGAGGACCTGGTGGATCACCGCGGGGTCGGCGAGCGAGAACATCCCCGGCCCCGAGGGGATGCTGACGCCCTGCGCGGGGAGTTGCAGCACGGCGCGTACCGCGTCGAAGACCTGTACCCATTCGGTCCGGGCCGGGTCGGCCATACAGACGAACGCGATCCGGCCGCCCGGGCGCAGGGCCCGGCCGATGTTGCCGAACGCCGCGACCGGGTCCTCGAAGAACATGATCCCGAAGCGGCTGATCGCGACGTCGAAGCCGGCGGTCGGCAGCGGGTGGATCTGCGCGTCGCCTTGCTCGAACGCGATCCGGTCGATGCCCTCCTCGGCGGCGAGGGCGCGGGCCCGGGCGAGCATCGGGGCGGAGAGGTCCAGACCCAGGGCCGACCCCGGCGTTGCCGCCAGGGCAGCGAGCCGGGTGGTCTGGCCGGCGCCGCAGCCCACGTCCAGCACGCGGTCTGCGGGGCGGATTCCGGCCGCCTCCAGAAGCGGGGCGTCGAACCCCTCGTTGACCGCGTTCCAGCGGTCGTGGCGATCGCTCCAGTGCCGGCCCTCGTCGCCGTTCCAGGCCTCGGACTGCCGGGTGTTGACGAGCTGACGCATGAGATCACTCCTGTCGGACAGCTAGTATGGGCATGTGCCCATACGAAGGTATGGGCACATGCCCATACATGCAACCCTGCCAGGAGGGCCTGATGTCACCACGCGGTGTAGCGATCGTCGATGTGCGGGAACGGCTCTTCGCGGCGGCCGAGCGCGTGCTGGCCCGGGAGGGGACCGCAGGCCTGACCAACCGTGCGGTCACCGCAGAGGCGGACTGCGCGAAGGGCCTGCTGTACAACCACTTCGCCGACCTGGACGACTTCATCGCGCAACTGGTCCTGGACCGCTTCGAGCGGCTCGCCGCCGAGGTTCGCCCCCTCCCGGAGCAGGCCGGACACGGCGACGTACGGGAGAACCTGTTCCGCGTGGCGCTCGCCATGCTCGGCACGCAGGGGCCGGCGCTCACGGCGACGGCGATGTCCAGGCAGGTGGTGGTGGAGCGGGTGCGGCAGGCCTGGGAGGCCGGGGCCCCTGGACCCAGTGCGGTCGAGGACGCGCTCGCCCGCTACCTGGAGGCAGAGCAACGGCTCGGCAGGATCCCCGCACACGCCGACTGCGGAATGCTCGCCCTCGCCCTCGCCGGAACGGTCCACCACCTGCGCATGCACGGCAGCACCCAGTCCGATGACAACCCCCGGCTGATCCACCGCCTGGTCGCCGCGCTCATCGCCGGACCGGACGCACCGGCCCCCTCGGCTTGACAGCCCCTGGCACAGGCGCAGCCGGCAGCGGTGCACCCGCCGCACACCGGATGCCGACGTGCGAGACGGACGGCCGTCTCGGTCGCTGCGAGCCAGCCCGGGACGTGCGCCACCGCCCACCGGCGACGCTGCGAGCGCCGGCCACGCTGCCCCGTGCAGGGAACGCCGGCTCGCCGCTCGCTGTCCGCCGACCGGCCGTATCCGGCCCCGCGGCAGGCCCGGACGGCTGCACCCTGAAAGGTATGAGCCCCCGGGGATCCGCACAGGTGAGGTTGCCGCACGTCGAGCCGATGCTTGCGACGGCCGGACCGCTGCCGTCCGGACCCGGCTGGATCGGAGAGGTGGAGTGGGACGGGGTGCGGTGCGTGGCCTACGTGCCCGAGGCCGCGCCGGTGCGGCTGGTCGGCCGTCACGGCACGGACTTCACCGACCGGTTCCCGGAGGTGGCCGAGGCACTGACGGTGCGCGGCCCGCTTGTCCTGGACGGCGAGCTCGTGGTCATGCGCGGCGGCCGACCCTCCTTCGCGGCCCTTCAGAGCCGCGTCCACCGCACCCGTCCCGCAGCGGTACGGGCCGCGGCAGCGGCCGCCCCCGCCGTGTTCGTGGCGTTCGACCTCCTGCACACCGGGGAGCGGTCACTGCTCGCGGAGCCCTACGCGCGCCGGCGCGAACTACTGGAGGGCCTGGAGCTGGAACGGCCCGGCCTGCGGGTCCCGCCGGTGTGGGATTCGGTCGCCGAGGCCTACGGCTGGACACGGGAACACACGCTGGAAGGCGTCATCGCCAAACGCTCCGACTCCCCCTACCGGCCGGGCACGCGCTCCCGGGACTGGGTCAAGATCAAACACCTGAGGACCGCCGACGTCGTGATCGGCGGCTGGCTGCCCGGCGGCCCCGGTGAAGCCTCGGTCCACGCCGTCCTGGCCGGCGTCCCACTCGAAGCCGAAGGCCGGCTGACGTTCGTCGGCTCGGTCGGCAGCGGATTCACCGGTGCGGAACGCCGCGCCCTGGCGGCCGTCCTGCGACGCCTCGACACCCCGCTGTCCCCCTTCACCGCCGCCGGGCTGGGACTGCCGCGCGGCACCGTGGTCCGGTTCGTCCGACCCGAACTGCGAGCCGAGGTCGAGTTCCTCGAACTCACCGACGCCGGCCGGCTCCGGCAGCCGGTGTGGCGGGGTCTGCGCGGCTGATCGCGGCGCGGCCGGGAGCGGTGGTCGCGACAAAACCGGGAGCCCGTGCTACCGGAGCGGTCGAACGGCGGTTCCCGGCAAAGCCCCTGGGCTGGCGTGGGGCCGTCAGCCGGGAAGCCGTACCACCTCCCTTGCCGCCGTCGCCGCCGTCCCGTCCGCACCGGCTGTGTCCGCTCCCGCAGCTGCGGTCCGCGCTGCATGGCTGCCTGGCTGCCGGCCTTGGTTCGGCCGGGCGGTGGCGGGTGCTGTCGGATCTGGTCCAGCGAGCACCTCACCCCGGGCGGCCTGGTCGTGCGGACCGTCTGGCACGAGTTTGTCCGTCCGGCCTGGGCACGGCGGTGACCACCAGCACGGGGAACGGGCCGGGCCGGGGCGGGCGGGAGACGGCTGCGACCTGTGGTGCCAAGGAGCCTGATGTGCCCCGGAGTCAGGCCCGGCATCATCCGGCGAGGGCGCGGTGTTCGTCGGTGGGACACCGCGCGCGCCGGCCGACAGCACGTAACAGGGAGGCCAGGCCCGGACGGCAGTGCCGGCTGTCCCGGTCAGTTCTGTCGGCCGTTGCGGGGGTGGGGGATGTGGGGCAGGAGGTTCCACAGGGGGCGGCCGTCGGCGGCCCAGCGGGCGAGGGTGGTGCGGTCGACGAGGTGGATGCCCTGCTCGGTTCCCCAGCGGTGGGCCTCGCGGGAGAAACGGCCGTTGGTCACGACGACGGCGAGCTGGGCGTGGTGGGCGCGCTGGTAGGTTCCGGCGAGCGCGTACAGGACTCCGACTCCCACCGGCTTGCCGCCGATCGGGTCCCGTTTGTGCTTGCACTGCACGGCCCAGCGCCGTCCCGTCGGATCCTCGGCGAGCACGTCCACGCTCTGGTCGTTCGCCCTCCCGACCTTGCGCGCACGGCAGCCGTCGCGCTCCAGCAGGTCGCGCACCGCGAACTCGAACGCGTCCGGGGTCATGTGGTCGATCCCGCCCGGGCCGCCGAGCGCCAGGCGCAGCCGGGCGGCGCGCAGCCGGTCCTCGCGGGCGGCCAGGGCCCGGCTCCGCAGGACGACTACGGCGGCGGCGCCGGCCGTGAGGGCGACGGCGACCGGGATCCACCAGTTCGCGGCCAGCCACCGCAGGACGGCGGCCGCGGCACTGAAGGCCAGAAGTGTCAGGAGTCCGTAGGCGAGCCAGGTCGCGTCGTCGCGTCGTGCGGGTCCGCGTCCTCGGCGTCGTCGTGCCGGCGGCCTGCGGCTAGCCATGCGCTGCTCGGGGCCTGATCACGTGGGTGTCCTTCCTACGGGCCGTCGTAGCGGGAGGGGTCAGTGGGTGGCTTCGACGGCGATGCCGACGAGCTGGAGGATGGCGTGGCCCCAGGCGGTGGCGGCGATCAGGACGCCGAAGGTGACGGCGGTGAAGACGGTGAACGCCTCGTCGGTGCGGCTGCGGGCCTCGGTGCGGCGCCGGAGTCGGATGATGATGAGGATCGCGAGGAACGCCGTCGCGCTGATCGTGTACTGCACTGCTCACCCCGGCCCGATATTTGACTCTGTGTGAGGCTTCGTTCATCCGGAGCCTGCTGCATTCGGGTGAGCATGCCAGAGCGGCCACCTCGGCGGGGTCGGTTCTCTGAAATTGGCCGGGCGCGAACGAGCGCGAGTTCGCGGTCGTCCGCTTCGTGCGCCGGGCTTCGCGCGAAGCCACCTGTACGGAGCCCTCGGCGTCCGGGGGGCGCGTCTACTTCTTATTGGTAACTACGGCGATCGCAACATGCGGAATGGGCTGGCCTGGGCAGTGAACCGCTGATGGGCAGCTCTGTGTTGGTATCGAGCCGACCTTCAGCGTCCCCTGGCGATGTCCTCGTCTATCGGCTCTTCATCATCGACGTAGTCGTAGGGGTCCTCCTCCAAGAGGACGTCTTCGTCCAGATCGCCCAGGTGGACGAGGAGGCTGCCGCCCACTTCGAGGTCGCACGCCGCGCAATGAAATCCATAGGGAGTGACGTAAACCCCTTCCAAGCCAGCGCCGCCGTGGGTGTAGACGCTCACCTCGCCAGCCACCCACCCCTGAGACCCGCAGGCCGGGCACTCCTTCGGGGCCTCCTTGACTGCAGTGATCATCGGCTGACTGGTGATCGCGGCCAGAACGACATCCCGCTCTTTGCCTGACATGTGTCCGAACCGCTGTGCGAACATCGCGCGGGCTTTAACCAGTAGAGCTTCTGCCGTAATACGTTCCCTTCGGACCTGTTCGTCGACAAGCTTGTCATGCAGGACTAGATATGGACCCCAGTAGCCACTGGGTTCAATTTTCAGTTCTTCGAGGATCGGATCGACCAGGCGCAGGCAAATCGTGAATACGGCCGCAGATTGCGCCGAGTCATGTATCGCGCTGTGGGCGACTCCGTTACGGGCATCCGCCAGAGGCTCGAGAGCCTTCTTGTCAATCGGGATCTTTCGCGGAAAGAGCTTCAGGACCCGCTCATGTGCCTCGGCGAGGCCGATGGTCCTGAGCTTGGTCAACGGAGTGGCGTGGACACCCAGGCCCGTGGCATGCAGCAGGGAGTCGAAGTGCCGACCATCAACGATCAACGCCGGATGGAGTCCAGCAAGGTACGCCTTGAGCAGGTGTTCGGTCGCGACGCCAGCATGGTGAACGGCGAAGTCGTAACTGTCGGGGCCCTCGACGAAGGCAGCGAGGGCGGCCTCCATCCATCTCTGGGACGAACGTTTCAATTGCTCTGCATCCATGGCCGAAACCATAAGACCATTGAGCCGCCATCCGCCCGAAGTTTTACCAGTGTGCCCCGGACTCAGCTGACGGTCGCTAAAGATGGACTGCTGATGACGGTTGTCAGCCTGCACTTCTGCGCAGAGCCCGACAGCGTAGGTTGCGGTAGAGGTCAGCGGCGGGTGAGGTCTGCGGCGTACTCGGTGCCGGAACCCGTGGCTTCGCGCTGCCAGGTGTCGGCGGTGTTCTGGTGGAAGCCCAGCAGCCGGCTGACGACGACGGCGGGTAGTTCGGCCGCGAGGTCCATGAGGGCTGTGTTCCGGGCTGCCCGGGGATGGATGCCGATCCCGCGCAGGCGGTGGGCAAGGTGCTCGGGGCTCATCGGGCGGCCGGCCAGGCCGCCGGGGAACAGCCAGTTCGACTCCTGGAGGGGTGTCGCGGCTGCTCGGCCGGTGCGTCGCTGAACGAGGACGCGGATTAGGTCGTCGAGAGGTGGCGGCAGGTCGACCGGTGTCCGGCCGAGCTGGAGCGTGACCTTGTCGCCGTGGTCGGTGACCTGGTCGGTTCGCAGGATGCTGATCCGGCTGGGCGGTTGGGCGAGCAGGAGAAGAAGGAGACCTGCCGCGCGGTCCACGACGTCGAGCGTGTCATCCCCGACCAGGCGTTGGACCTGGGACCAGCGGTGGTCCTGGGCGATCACGGCGAGGGTGAAGTCGCCTCGGTACCAAGGTGCTTGGAGTCCGTTGGCGTGGCCGCGGCGGCTGGCCCAGAGCAGGAAGTTGCGAACGAGCACTCGCTGGACCGGGCCTTCGGCGAGCCAGGCGTCGACGTGGTCCTGGGTGGCAGTGCCCAGCGCGGCGCCCTGCTGCTCGAGCCACTCCAGGAGACGCACGACGTTCCGGACCTCGTGCCGTACGGCGATGGCCCGGCCCGCGGTGACGGGCTGGCCTTCCGGTAGACGGCGGAGGCGGCGCAAGTGGTACCAGGTCGCGAAGCTGCGAAGGGCCTTCCGATCGTCGGGGTTCGCGACGCGGGTGTAGGTCCTCGCCAGCCACGACTCCAGATCGGCGAGCCGCTCGTCGCGAGCGGGCAGGGCCCCGCCGGCGACGAGGGCGGAGCGCACGGTCTTGACGGCCTTGGGTGGGCCGAGCCGGTCCAGCTCCGCATGGGTGACCGGACCGGAACCCGCGGCCAGCTGGCCGAGCAGTCGGCGGGACGTCGTCGAAGGACGGGTCCACCGCAGAACAGCGAGAGGAGGAAGAACGTGGAGAAGCGCATGGAAGACCGGTTCGACCTCGGCGCGCATCGTGCCGGTGTCGCCGCCCAGCGCGGCGTGAAGGGCGCGAGGGGCGCTGCAGGCCACGCACAGGCCGTGGTGGAAGAGCTTCTCCGCGGTCCCGCACTCGCTGCACGGTCGGCGGGCGACCGGGTGCTTGGACCAGCAGCCCTCGCAGAGCGGTTCGTTGTCAGGCGTCCGGCCGTGCACGACGCGGGTGTTACCGCAGGTGTGGCAGGGTACTCGCGGCTGCCCGCAGGGCTTGCACAAGGGCCGGCCGTCCGGGGTGCGGTAGTTGGCGCGCCGCTCGGTGCCGCACCGGCTGCAGGTCTTCGGCTTTTGGGCTCGGGTCGAGCAGGAGCCGCAGATCGGGGTGCTGGTCTGAGCGTGGTGGACCGGCTTCGACCGACCGCAGACGGAACAGGTGGCGATCGGCTTCTCGGAACAGCGCCGGCACAGGATGCCGTCTGCGGTGCGCTGGACGGGGCGTCCGGCGGTGCCGCATCGGATGCAGGTCTGGTGGTGGAAGGCGTCGTGGCCACGGCACGACGTGCACAGCGGGGCGCCGTCGAACGTGCGGGCGGCCACCCAGGTGCTGCGTCCGCAGGCCGAGCACGGTTCGGCGCGGGCCTTGCGCCAGCAGTTCTTGCAGCAGCGCATGCCGTCGCGGTCGAGGGACCGCGCGGGGCGGAGCTTGCAGAAGGGGCACAGCGGCTCGCTCAGTCCGGCCGCGCCGCGATCAGCGAGGGCCTTTACCAGCAGAAGGGTCTTGGGCGGGCCGGTGACGGCGTGTTCGGTCAACAGGTCGGGTTGGTCCTCCAGCGCCCACAGGAGACGGAGCTGGCCGTGGCGGCTCGGGACGGCTTCGCGTATCGCCTCCGCGGCGGTGTCGAAGGTCAGCCCGATCGGCAGGGCCGCGACGTGCTCGCTGAGCTCGGTGAAGACGTCCCGGTCCGGCTCGGGCAGGTGGCGCCGGCAGCGCGGCTGGTCGTTCCGGTCGCGGACGGCGAAGTTGGTGCCACCGCAGATCACGCACGGGTTAGCGAGCGCGATCAGCCGCCCCTTGCACGGCGTGCAGATCCGCTGGTCACCGTTGCGGGCGGGAAGCGGGCGTTCCTTCTGGCAACGACTGCACCGGGGCAGGCGCAGGTGGCGGGCTCCATGGTCGATCAGCGCGCGGATCAGGTGCTCGATGCTCCTGGGGCCCTCGGCCCGGGCGGAGGTCAGCAGCTCGGGGTCGGCGTCCAGTGCCTCGGCGAGCTGGCGCCGGTCGGGTCGGCGCCGCACGGCGGCGACCAAGACGGCCTCGACGTCGGCGGCCGGCAGTTGGGGATCGGCCGTCAGGACGGCTTCGACGATGACGCGCTCGGGCTCGGCCGCGAACTGCGGCAGGTGGTCGGCCACGGAATCCGCCTACTCGGAGACGATGCGGGCCCGGCGGGGCCTGAACTCGCCGACTCCGGACGGTCCGTCGCTCGAGCCCGTGGCCGAGCCAGCCGCTGCCGCCTTGCGGCGCCCGGTGCTGGCCGCAGCGACGGGCTCGATCAGCTCGTCCGTCGTGCAGCCGAGGATGTCCAGGAGGGCCATCAGCGTCTTCAGGCTCAGCCGCTCCGGCCGCTCGACCACCAGGCGGTAGGTCTGGCTGGGCGACAGGTCGATCCCGCGTTCGGCCAGCGGCTGGCGCAGGTCGGTAGTGGAGAACATGCCGCGGGTGGCCATCACCTCTCGCAGGTGCCAGCGGTAGTCCAGCTTTGCCGTCACGTCGATTCCCTACTGTCCGTTGCGCAGAGCGCGGTCCAGGACCGTGCGCATCATCGTGTTCATGAAGTCGCCGCTGACGCCGGTGTAGAGGGCCGTCGTCGAGGCGTAGCGGTGGCCGACCTGATCCTGGATTATCTTGGGTTCGCTTGTTCGGCGGGCTGTTGACCTGGATGTTTGCGTCGCGGTGGTTGTCCGTGACGTAGCGGATGCAGGCACTGGGAGTCCTTTCAGCACGGGCCGATCGTTATTGACCTGGGATGTCCGCGTACTCGTTGAGGTGCTCAGCCAAGTACGGATGAACGTGCTCAGCTCGGACCGGTCGGCCGGCCGTATTGCCGGGCCTGATGCGAGGGCGGGCGCCGTTCTGTCGGTCCGTGGCGGCAGGATGCTTCCAGCACCAATGGGACACGGCAGATGGGGGCGGTCATGCCAGCAACGGCGCTGGACAAGTTGAGAGATCGGCTTGGCAAGCCGGAGTGGTGGGGCCAGGCGCGGCCGGAGTTGTGGCAAGCGTCGGAGGCCTACCTGGGCCTGGCCCTGCCGACCGATTACAAGGCGTTTCTGGACCTCTTCGGGCCCGGCGCCGTAGACGGATACGTGCGGTTGGACCGGCCGATGGACGGCAGCCACGAGGAGGCGGAGCGGCTCTGGCACCAGGGGTGGCAGGGAATGAATGACCCCGAACTGTACCCATGGCCGTTCCATCCCGAGGAGGGCGGTCTGATCAACTGGGGGCACGACGAGCAGGGCAACACGTACTACTTCCTCGCCGTGGAACCGGACCCGGACGACTGGCGCATCATCGTCTGGAGCGAGATCGGAGAGTGGTTCGAGACCGCCGGCACCTTCACCGAGTTCCTGCTGCGATGCTTCGAGCGGGTGGACCGCCCGCCGTTCATCGACCGCAGCTGGCCCGGGAAGGACGCCCGGTATCACCGGAGTACGGCGGGCAACCAGCCCAGCGGAGCAGAGGCGCGCTGACGAGCGGCGCCAGCGCGCGCCAGAGAGCCCACCAGCGGCGCCTGCGTCACCCCCGGGCAGGCCCCCAGAACCGAGCACGTTCACTCGTACCTGGCTGGGCACATTCATGTGCACGCCGATATGGGATCGCTCGCGCCTGCCTGGGGCGGGCTGGTGCGAGTTGTCGCGGCGCGTTGTTCGCCGAGTGCGCGGGCGAGTTGCTCGCGAAGTTGCTGGTTCTCCTCGGTGAGGCGCCGGATGCGGGCGTTGGCGGCTTCGAGGCGTCGCCGCAAGGAAGCGTCGGAGGTGCGCTGACGTGCAGGAACCGGGGCACTGGGGTCGCGGCGGTGTGCTGCCCGCAGCCGCTCGATCTCCTCTCGCAGGTCCGGCTGGGCATAGAGCCAGGACCGGGACACTGCGGCCCGCTTCGCGACAGTCTCGAAGGTCACCGGCTCGCCCGCCAGGTTGAGGGAGCGGAGGGCCTGGACGGCCTTGGCGCGGGTGTACTCGCTGCGGCGACGGGCGGCGTCGACGATGTGCTGGCTGTTGTCAGCTCGCATCGGCAGTCGCCTCCGGCTGTCCGAGGTCGTCTTCCAAGCTGGTGATGATCTTCTCCAGATTGCCGAGGACCTGGCGGTTCATTTCGACCACGCGGGCTTGGCCGCGGGTCTCGGCGGCGGAGACGATCTGCAGCAGCTGCTGCTTCTGCTCGCGGTGCTGCGGCAGGAACTCGGGGGTCGTGACGAACATCGGGCACGTCAGACACGCGTTGGCATGCGGACAGGTCCGTTGCACCGGCAGGCCGCAGTAGCCGTTGGGCAGGGACTGGGTCACGCGCCCGAGCCGCTGCTTGGCCCAGGTGGCCTCGGCCAGAGGGCCGTCGGGATCGACGGTGACGCTCTCGCCCTTGATGTTGACCTTGCGGGCCTTCTCCCAGTGCCGGCGGACCGTGGAGTCGTGCAGCCGGGCATAGTGGGCAGTCATCTCGCCCGAAGAGTGATCGAGAAGGACGCGTACGACTTCCTGCGGGACGTCCCGGTTGATCAGCCTGGTTCCAAAAGTGTGGCGCCATTGATGGGGCGTCAGATGGACCGGTCGGCCGTGTTCGTCCTGGACGTCGCATCGCTCCAGCCAGCGGTCGAGCTGGCCGCGATAGGAGTGCGTGGTCAGTGGCCGAGTGCCGTCCGGGTTCATCCGGGGCGCCGGGAACAGCCACCGGCTGCCGCCGGGCCAACGCTCAAGGACGCGCTGCTGCTGGGCGGCGATCTCGCCCTCGACCTCCTCGTCGATGGGGACCAGGGCTTCGCGTTTCATCTTCCGGTTGAGGTAGCGCAGGTAGGCGGCGCCGTCGGCGTCCCGGATGATGCAGTCAAAGGCCAGGTGGCAGGCGTCGCCGACCCGCAGCCCGCAGTGTATGAGGATCAAGGTCAGGACCCGGCCGTCGGGGGTGTGCCAGCGGTCGAGGTTGGCGCTCTGTTCGACCTGGGCCATCACGTGCTCGGCCAGAGCCCGAGGCAGCCGCTTGTCAGGGCGGGGGAAGTCATCGGGGTAGAAGGTCGCGTTCGCCGGGAGGCCCTGGTCCCAGCCGTGGCGGCGCACGGCATGGAAGAAGGCGTTCAGCGAGCTGATGTCCCGGCTGCGGGAATGCGTTGAGCGTGGGTCGAGGGCCAGGTCGGCGAGGTAGCGTTCGAGCACGGCCCGATCCACGCGGGCCGGCTCGTCGGCGGCAACCCGGGGGTCGGCCAGGAAGCCGGAGAACCGGTTGAGGGCCAGGATGTCGATGACGGCCTGGTTGACGCTGCGGCCGACGCTCAGCCGCCACCGCACGAACCGTTTGGCCAGCTCGCATAGCCACGGCTGGAGGATGCGGTCGAACCGCAGCCGGGCCCGGGTGCCCTCGATGCCGAGCCGGCGCAGTTCCCACACATCACGCGGGAACTCGCTCTCCCAGCCGCTGCCGTGGGTGAGGTCCTCCAGGTGCGTGTACGCGTAGCGCAGGAAGGCCAGCTGCCCGTTCTGGCTGTGGCTGGAGCCGCGTCCGGTGGCGTAGTACTCGCTCCACCGCTCCATCGGCCACTCCAGCAACGACGCGGTGCCGCTGGCGGCGACCAGCCGGATCACGGGGGCGACGGCCGAGCTGTGGGTGTTGACCTGCCGCTCGTCGTGACGGCACTGGAGGGCGTATTGCAGCTCCAGCCGCAGCTGCCGTTTCCCGCCAAGCGGCCGGAAGTCGAACCGGTCGTCCCCGGCGGCCTCGCAGCGGCGCACGAACTCCTCGGTCTCGGGCCTGCCGATGGCCTGCCACCGGGAGGTGTGGTTGTGGCAGAACGCCGATTTCCCCTGGGCCCACAAGGTGCAGAACGACAGCCGGCAGACCCGCTGGCCGCTGTCCTCGACAGTTGGCAGGCCGGCTACCCACGTTCTCTTGTCGGGCTGCTGGCCCGCTCGTTCCCAAAATCCGTGGTGGCGCACGCACAGGCCCTGCCGGGCCGCTCCGAAGCGGCATCCGGCGACTGCGCACGCCGTCAGTTCCGACCGCCCGATCGGATCGGGCCCGGGATCGGCGATGAAGGCTTCGACGTCCGGTTTCCCTCGCCGCTGCCAGCGGTAGTAGTGGCCCCGGCAGAGCTGGCGGGTGCGGGGCTGGCGCGGGCATCCAGGAACCCGGCACGAGCCCAGCCCGAAGATCAGTTCACCGGGCGCGGGGATGAATACGTCCACGCGGAATTCCGGCCGGACGGCGGCCATCAGTTTGCCGAGCAGGCCGGCTCCGGGGGCCGGAGTGGCAGGCATCGCGTCGTTCACCAGCGCACCTCGCGGCCGGTCAGGAATCCGGCGGCCTCCAGGGCCCGGCGGGCGTCCTCCACGGACAAGTGACCGTAAATGTCGTGCGTGGTGGCGATCGAGGAATGTCCGAGCAACGTGCTGACCACTTCGATCGGCACCCCCTGCCGCAGAAGCAGGGTGGCCCGGGTGTGCCGGAACCAGTGGGGATCGAAGTCGAACCCGACCTCGCGCCGCAGCCGCAGCACCAGGTCGTAGACGGAGGCGTAGGTCAGCGGGCGCCCGTAGGAGCCGCCCCACAGGTTGACGAACATGTAGTCGCTGTCCAGGTCGCCGTACTCACCGTGCAGGTAGTCGGCGTAGAGCCGCACGATCTCGGGACCGACGGGAACGGTGCGGGGCGAGGCTGACTTGGCCCGTGCCCGGTTGTCGTTGACGCGCGGCGTCACGGTCAACTCGCCTTCCGCCACAGCCAGATCCTCGTGTCGCAGGCCCAGGGCCTCGCCGATCCGGATCCCCGTCTCCCACAGGAGCGCGAACAGGAACCGGTCCCGCAGTCGGGTGCAGGCGTCCAGGATCGCCTGGGCCTGGGTGGCGGTCAGGAGCGTCGGATGCGTGCGGGGCGTCTTCAGCTTGATCGTGCGGCGGCGCTCGGGCTGGCCGCCGGCCAGGTGATACAGGAACGGCTTCCAGCCCGTGCGCCGGGCCCGGACCGGCTGCAGCTCGGTGACGAGATCACCAAGATCCACACCATGGCGTGCGTGGAAGACGTACAGGCCGCTGACCGCGGACAGCTTCCGGTTGACCGTGGTCACCCCGCAGTGATGCTCCGCCGAGGGCAGCAACGTGACACCGCCGTCGCGGCCCGCGGGAGGCAGCCGGAGCCACGCGACGAACTCGCCCAGGTCCTCCAGCCGGACCTCGCGCCAGTCCAGGCCACGTCGGCCGAGGAAGACGAACCAGTCCTTCAGATCGTGGGCGTATGCCTTGATCGTGTTCGGTGACCGCTCGATCGCCGTCAGGTAGGCCAGGTACCGCTCGATCGGCTCGACTATGCCGCCCTCGTCGCCGAGTACCGTCCACGACTCAAGCGGCGAGTCGGGCATCAGCACCCGTTGCACCAGCATCAAACCTCCCGGGGAACTGCGTGGTGGACGGCGGTAGATACTGACATCAGCTCTTTGGGGTGATGGATCTGCTGTTTCGCTGAGGGACGGTCACCTGCCGCTGTAGACCGTCTGGCATGCGATATGCGGATGGGGGCGGGCTGACAGCGAAGGCACGTCAGCGCCGTG
>NZ_JBEZIQ010000099.1:0-19653 GCF_040651155.1 Kitasatospora sp. NPDC048545 | reverse complement strand
AGGGAGGAGGAACACGCCGTGTCGACGGTCACCGCCGGCCCCTCCAGGCCGAGCGTGTACGAGACGCGGCCCGAGGCCACGCTTCCCGCGCTGCCACTGCCCTGGTGCCCCTCGAACTCACCACCGCCCAGCAGGCTCGCGTAGTCGGCGTACATCACGCCCGCGAAGACGCCCGTCCGGCTGCCGCGCAGCGTCACCGGGTCGATCCCGGCCCGCTCGAAGGCCTCCCACGAGGTCTCCAGCAGCAGGCGCTGCTGCGCGTCCGTCGCCAGCGCCTCGCGCGGGCTCATCCCGAAGAACTCGTGGTCGAACTCCCCGGCGGTGTGCAGGAATCCGCCGGAGCGCGTGTAGGAGGTCCCGACGTGGTCCGGGTCCGGGTCGTAGAGGGTCCCGACGTCCCAGCCGCGGTCCGTCGGGAAGCCGGACACCGCGTCCACGCCGTCGGCCACCAGCCGCCACAGGTCCTCCGGCGACTCGACGCCACCCGGGTAGCGGCAGGCCATCCCGACGATCACGATCGGGTCGTCCGACAGCGACGGCAGCGCCTCGGGGACGTGGACGACGCCCTCGGTGCCGAACAGGCGCTCCAGCAGGAAGCCGGCGAGTGCCTGGGCGGTCGGGTAGTCGAACACGACGGTGGCCGGCAGCTGGAGACCGGTCACCGACTTGAGCCGGTTGCGCAGTTCGACCGCCGTCAGCGAGTCGAAGCCGAGGTCCTGGAACGCCTTCGACGGATCGACCGCCGAGCCGGCGTCGTGGCCCAGCACGAGCGCGATCTGGTCGCGTACCAGGTCCAGGCCGGCCGCCCGCCGCTCGTCGCCCCCCAGGCCGGACAGGCGCTGCGCCAGGCCCGCCGACACAGCCGAACCGGCGACGACGGCGCGTCGCACGCGGCCCCGCACCATGCCGCGCAGCAGGGCGGGCACCTCGCCGTGCGCGGCCATCGCCGCGAGGTCGAGGCGGACCGGCAGAACGGCCGGGTGTCCGGTGGCGAGCCCGGCGTCGAAGAGCGCGACGCCCTGCTCCGGGGAGATGGCCGACAGGCCGAGCCGGGCGATGCGCTCGGCCTCGGCGTCGGTGAGGGTGCCGGTCATTCCGGCCACATCGGACCAGGGGCCCCAGGCCAGCGAGACGGCGGGCAGGCCGAGCGAGCGGCGGTGGACCGCCAGGGCGTCCAGACAGGCGTTGCCCGCCGCATAGGCGGCCTGGCCCGCACTGCCGAACGTGCCGGCGACGGAGGAGAAGAGAACGAACACCTCGACGTCCTCGCCGGCCCGGTGCAGGTTCCACGCCGCGTCCGCCTTCGGACGCAGGACGGCGGAGACACGCTCGGGGGTCAGCGAGCCGATCACACCGTCGTCGAGCACCCCCGCCGTGTGGACGACCGCGCGGATCTCGTGCCGGGCGAACAGCTCGGCAACAGCGGCCTCATCGGCCACGTCACAGGCCTCGACCGCCACCTCTGCGCCGAGCGCAGCCAACTCGGCGAGCAGCGCGTCGACGCCCTCGGCATCCGTGCCCCGGCGGCTCACCAGCAGCAGGCTGCGCACGCCGTGCTCGGTCGCCAGGTGCCGGGCCACGACCTTGCCGAGACCTCCCGTACCGCCGGTGATCAGGACCGTGCCGCCACTCGGCCACACCACCGCTCCGGCCGCGGCCTCCGTCCGCACCAGACGAGCGGCCAGGACCTCACCGTCACGGACCAGCAACTCCGGCTCGTCCAAACCCAGGACGGCGGGCGGTAGTTCTTCCGAACCCGCCAGATCCACCAGGCCGAACCGGCCCGGCTCCTCCGACATCGCCGACCGCACCAGACCCCACACCGCTGCACCGGCCAGGTCCTCGCCCGCCACCACACCGCGCGTCACGAACACCAGACGCGAGGCCGCGAAACGCTCCTCCGCCAGCCAGCCCTGCACCAGGCCCAGCACGCTGGCCGTCCGCGCGTGCACCTCATCGGCGGCCGTCTCGATCACCACTACCGGCGGCACGTCCGCCGGCACCTCCGCCAGCGACTCCACCACCACGAACTCCGTCGCAGCAGCCGTCTTCACCGGCACCCAGTCCACCCGGAACAACCCGTCCCGGCCCACCGGGCCCGCCTCGCCCGCCGACACCGGGCGCACGACCAGCGACCCGACGGTCGCCACCGGGTTCCCCTCCGTGTCGGCGATCGCGAGCGACACCCCAGCGCCCGCCGACGGCGTCAGCCGCACCCGGACCGATGACGCGCCGGAGGCGTGCAGCGCCACGTCCTCCCACGCGAATGGCACGCCGCGCTCGTCGGACCCGGTCAGCGCGAACGCGTGGAGGCAGGCGTCGAACAGCGCCGGGTGCAGGCCGAAGCCACTGCCGTCAGTCCCCTCGGGCAGGGCGACCTCCGCGAAGACCTCGTCCGCGCGCCGCCAGGCCGCCCGCAGGCCCCGGAACGCCGGCCCGTACTCGAACCCGGCCTCCGCCAGGCCCTCGTACAGCCCGGTCAGGTCGACAGCCTCGGCCCCGGCCGGCGGCCACACGGCCGCGTCGAACGCCACGGGCACCGCGCCCGAGCCCAGCACACCGCTCGCGTGGAGGGTCCAGTCCGTCCCGTCCGCGTCGTCCGGCCGGCCGTGCATCGTGAGCGCACGCCGCCCGGACGCGTCCGGCTCACCGACCCACACCTGCACCCGCACGCCGCCCCGGTCGGGCAGGACGAGCGGCGCGGCCAGCGTCAGCTCCTCGACCAGATCGCAGCCGACCTCGTCCCCGGCCCGCACCGCCAGCTCGACCAGAGCCGTGCCCGGCACCAGGACCGAGCCCATGACGACGTGGTCCGCGAGCCACCCGTGCGAACGGGCCGACAGCCGACCGGTGAACAGGTAGCCGTCCGTGTTGACGAGCTCGACGGCCGCGCCCAGCAGCGGGTGCTCGGCAGCACCAAGCCCCGCGAGCCGGACGTCGCCGCCGCGCGCGAGCGTGACCGCCGGCCAGTAGTGCCGGTGCTGGAACGCGTACGTGGGCACTTCCACGGTGCGGGCACCGGTCCCGGCGAGGAGGGCGGCCCAGTCGACGTGGGCGCCGGTGACGTGCAGGCGCGCAAGCGCGGTCAGGACGCTCGTGTCTTCGGCCCGGTCCTTGCGGAGGACGGCGGCCAGGACGCTGTCCCCGGAGAGGGAGGTGGCCGCGAGCGCGGTGAGGACGCCGTCGGGGCCGAGTTCGAGGAAGCGGTTGACGCCGGCGGCGTGGAGGGTGCGGATGCCGTCGGCGAAGCGGACGGCCTCGCGGACGTGGCGCACCCAGTAGTCGGGCGACGTCAGGCCCTCCGCCAGGTCGCCGGTCAGGTTGGAGACCAGCGGGATCGACGGCGCGTGGTACGTCAGCCCGTCAAGGACCGTACGGAAGTCCTCCAGCATCGGATCCATCAGCGGCGAATGGAACGCGTGCGAGACCCGCAGCCGCGTCGTCTTGCGGTCGGCGAAGTGCGCGCGGATCGCCTCGACGGCCTCCTCCGCGCCGGACACGACGACCGACGTCGAGCCGTTGACGGCCGCGATCGAAACGAACTCACCGACCAATGGAAGGACTTCGTCCTCGGTCGCCTGCACCGCCAGCATCGCACCGCCCGCCGGCAACGCCTGCATCAGACGGCCGCGGGCGCTCACCAGCGTGCAGGCGTCCGCCAGCGAGAACACCCCGGCCACGTGCGCGGCCGCCACCTCACCGATCGAGTGCCCGGCCATGAACTCCGGCCGCACACCCAGGGATTCCACCAGCCGGAACAGCGCCACCTCGACCGCGAACAACCCGGCCTGGGCGAACTCCGTCCGGTTCAGCAACTCCTCGTCCGCACCCCACATCACCTCGCGCAAGCCCGGATCCAGCTCCGCGCACACCGCGTCGAACGCCTCCGCGAACACCCGGAAACGGGTGTACAACTCCCGCCCCATCCCCAGCCGCTGCGACCCCTGCCCCGAGAACAGGAACGCCGTCCCGCCGCTCCGGACCGCTCCCTCGACGGCCCCGCCCGAGCCCGCCTCCAACGCGCCGAGCCCACGCAGCAGCGAGTCCCGGTCCGAACCGATGACCACAGCGCGGTGGTTGAGCATCGACCGGCTCGTGGCCAGCGCCGCCGCGACGTCCGCGGCCGGCAGGCCCGCCGCGACGTCGCGCAGGCGGGCGGCCTGGTCGCGCAGCGCGTCCGGCGTCCGGCCGCTCAGCACCCACGGCACGACGGCCGGGACCGGGGCAGCCTCCGCAGGCTTCTCCGCCACGGCCTCGTCCGCCTGCTCCAGGACCACGTGGGCGTTCGTTCCGCTGATGCCGAACGCCGAGACGCCGGCCCGGCGCGGTCGGCCGGTCTCCGGCCAGGCGCGGGCCTCCGTCAGCAGTTCGACGGCGCCTGCCGTCCAGTCCACGTGCGAGGACGGCTCGTCGACGTGCAGGGTGGCCGGCAGCACCCCGGCACGCAATGCCATGACGGTCTTGATGACACCCGCGACTCCGGCCGCCGCCTGGGCGTGGCCGATGTTCGACTTGACGCCGCCGAGGTAGAGCGGCCGGTCGGCCGGTCGGTCCTGCCCGTACGTCGCCAGCAGCGCCTGGGCCTCGATCGGGTCGCCGAGGGTCGTGCCGGTGCCGTGGGCCTCGACCGCGTCGACCTGGTCGGTGGTGAGCCGGGCGTTGGCGAGGGCGGCGCGGATGACCCGCTGCTGGGAGGGTCCGTTGGGGGCGGTCAGCCGACTGCTGGCACCGTCCTGGTTGACGGCGGTGCCGCGGACGACGGCGAGGACCTCGTGGCCCAGGCGCCGGGCGTCCGAGAGCCGCTCGACGAGCAGGACGCCGACACCCTCCGCCCAGGAGGTGCCGTCCGCCGCTTCCGCGAAGGGCTTGCAGCGCCCGTCGGGGGCGAGGCCGCGCTGGCGGGAGAACTCGGTGAACAGCCGGGTGGTCGGCATGACGGCGACGCCGCCGGCGACGGCCATCGAGCACTCGCCGGCGCGCAGCGCGCGGACCGCGAGGTGGAGGGCGACGAGGGCGGAGGAGCACGCGGTGTCGACGGTGACGGCCGGGCCCTCCAGCCCGAGGGTGTAGGCGATGCGGCCGGAGAGGACGCTGACGGCTCCGCCGGTGAGGAGGTGGCCCTCGGTCTCCTCGGCCTGCCGGGCGAGGGAGCCGTAGTCGGTGTCGGCGCCGCCGATGAACACGCCGGTGTCGCTGCCGCGCAGGGCGGCGGGGGCGATCCTGGCGCGTTCGATGGCCTCCCAGGCGGATTCGAGCAGGAGCCTCTGCTGCGGGTCCATGGCGAGGGCCTCGCGGGGGGCGATGCCGAAGAGCTCGGCGTCGAAGTCGGCGACGCCGTCGACGAACCCGCCGTGGCGCACGTAGCTCTTGCCGGGCGTGCCGGGGGTGGGGTCGTAGAGGCCCCCGGTGTCCCATCCACGGTCTTCCGGGAGGTCACCGATGGCGTCGGCGCCGTCGGCGACGAGCCGCCAGAGGTCCTCCGGAGTTCGGACGCCGCCGGGGTAGCGGCAGGCCATCCCGATGATCGCGATCGGCTCGGCGTCCCTCGCCTCGACGGACTCCAGGCGCAGCTTCGTGCGCCGCAGGTCCGCGGTGACCTTCTTGAGGTAGTCGCGGAGCTTGTCCTCGGACGTGCTGGCCATGGGTGGGAAACCTCGCAGTTCGGAAGGGTGGTACGGGTCCGCGGGCGGCGGGCGGGTCGCGTCGGGCGGGACGGCTTCGGCCGGGCAGCCCGGGGCGGGTGCCCCGGGGCCGGGAGCCTCGGTCCGGTCCTCAGGCGAGTCCGAGTTCGCGGTCGATCAGGTCGAACATCTCGTCGTCGGTGGTGTCGTCGAGCGCGTCGTCCGGCCCGTCCGCGGCGGCGGTCGGCCCGTCCGGGTCGCCGTCGAGCCGCCACTGGAGGCTCTTGAGGCGGGCGAGGAGCCGGGTGCGGGAGTCGGCGTCCAGTGCGGTGGCGGAAAGCGCCGTCTCCAGGTCGTCGAGTTCGGCGAAGACGGGCCGGGCCGGGGCCGCCGTGCCCGTGGGCGCACCGACCAGGTCGCGCAGCCGCCCGGCGAGGGCGGTGGGCGACGGGTGGTCGAAGATCGTCGTGGTGGGCAGCCGCAGGCCGAGTTCGGCGTTGAGTCGGTTGCGCAGCTCGACGGCGGTCAGGGAGGACATGCCGAGGTCGAGGAAGCCGCGCTCGGGTTCGACGGCCTCGGGTGAGCCGTGGCCGAGGACGGCGGCGAGGTGTCCGACGACGACGTCCAGCAGCAGCTTCTCCTGTTGGGCGGCGGCGAGTCCGGGCAACCGGTCCAGGACGCCCCGGTCGCCGCCGTCCGCCGCGCTCCCGGCCGGGCCGGCGGCGGT
The DNA here is from genome assembly GCF_040651155.1 of Kitasatospora sp. NPDC048545. NCBI lineage: Bacteria > Bacillati > Actinomycetota > Actinomycetes > Kitasatosporales > Streptomycetaceae > Kitasatospora > Kitasatospora sp. NPDC048545. Next base: position 13,305 of record NZ_JBEZIQ010000099.1, on the reverse strand, counting down.
GGGCCTGGCAGCGGCGCGGCGGGGCGCGAGCTCGGCGAACAGCGGCGGCGCGCCGGCCGCGGCAAGGGCGTGCCGGTCGAGCCGGACGGGTACCAGGTGCGGTCGGTCGATGCCGCTCGCGGCGTCGAGCAGGGCGAGGCCCTGGCCGGCCGTGAGTGGCAGCATGCCGGAACGCGCGAAGCGGGCGATGTCCACGGCATCCAGCGTGGACGTCATTCCACTCGATTCTCCCCAGTATCCCCACGCGAGGGCGGCGGCCGGGCGGCCTTCGACCCGGCGGCGGTGGGCGAGGGCGTCGAGGAAGGCGTTGGCGGCGGCGTAGTTGGCCTGGCCGGGGCCGCCGGCCGTGGCGGCGAAGGAGGAGAACAGAACGAAGGCGGAGAGGTCCAGGTGCCGGGTCGCTTCGTGGAGGTTCCACCCGCCGTCGACCTTGGGACGCAGCACCTCGGTGATCCGGTCGTCGGTCAGGCTTTCGAGCAGCCCGTCGTGCAGGACCCCGGCCGCATGGACGACGCCGGTGAGCGGGTGCTCGTCGGGGACGGTGGCGAGGAGCGCGTCGACGGCGGCGCGGTCGGCGGTGTCGCAGGCGGCGACGCGGGCGTCGGCGCCGAGGGCCGCCAGGTCGGCGAGAAGCTCGGCCGCACCGGGGGCGTCCGGGCCGCGCCGGCCGGTGAGCAGGAGGTGGCGCACGCCGTGTTCGGTGACGAGGTGGCGGGCGACGAGGGCGCCGAGGGTGCCGGTGCCGCCGGTGATCAGGACGGTGCCGTCCGGGTTCCAGGACCACACCCGGCCGTCCCCGGCGCCGTTCAACGGGCGCAGCCGGGGCGCCGTCACCTCGCCGCCGCGAACGGCCAGGCGCGGCTCGTCGGGGACGGCGAGGGCGGTGCGCAGGGCGGCGTCGGAGGCCGGGTGGCCGTCGAGGTCGACGAGGAGGAACCGACCGGGGTTCTCGGACTGGGCGGAGCGGATGAGTCCGTGGGCGGCGGCCTGGGCGAGGGTGATGGCCTCGCCGGGGGCCGCGCCCTCGGCGCCGTGGGTGAGCAGGGCGAGGCGGGCGTCGGCGAGGCGCGGTGCGCCGAGCCAGGCGCGGGCGAGGCTGTGTGCGGCCCGAACGGCGCGGTGCGCGGAGGCGACGGGGTCGCCGTCGTCGGCCGCGGTGAGGCGGTGGACGACGGTGCCGGGGACGGGCTCGCCGGCGTCGAGGGAGGCGGTGAGCTCGGCGAGGTCGGCGTAGGCGCGGGCGCCGAGGGCGGCGGCGAGCGCGTCGTCCCGGCCCAGGACGGCGAGGTCACCGCCGTGGCCGGCACGAGCGTCGACCGGCGTCCAGGCGACTGCGTAGAGCGGGTCGGCCGCCGGGGCGCGGTGCTCGGCCGCGATCGGGCGGAGCGTGACGGCCTCGGCGGTGAGCACCGGGGCTCCGTCGGCGTCGGCCGCGGTCAGCGCGTGGCTGCCGTCGGCGGCCGGGGTCAGCCGGACCCGGAGCAGCGCGGCGCCGGTGGCGTGGACGGTGACGCCGCGCCAGTCGGCGGGCTGGACGGGGTCGGTGCCGTCCGGGAGGGCGGCGAGCAGGGCTTGGAGCAGGCCGGGGTGGACGCGGAAGTCGGCCGTCTCGGTGCGGTGCTCCTCGGGCAGGGCGACCTCGGCGAACAGTTCGTCGCCGCGCCGCCACCGTGCCCGGACGGTACGGAAGCGCTCGCCGTACTCGGCGCCTTCCGCCGCCTCCACCGCCGTGGCCTCGCGCGGCGGCCAGTCCGTGAGCGGCGTGCCGGTGGTGTCGCCGCCGGTCAGGGTGCCGGTGGCATGGCGGGTCCACGGGGTGTCGTCGGGCGCGCCGGTCGAGCGGGCGTGGATGGTGAGGGCCCGTCGGCCGCCGGCGGCTGCCGGTCCCGCGGTGAGCTGGAGGTCGACGGTGCCGCGGTCGGGCAGGGTCAGCGGGGTGAGCTCGGTGAGCTCGGCGACGGTCGGGCAGCCGGCCTCGTCGCCGGCCCGCACGGCCCAGTCGAGCAGCGCGGTGCCCGGGACGACGACGGTGCCGCGCACGCGGTGGTCGGCCGTCCACGGGTGGGTCGCGGTGCCGATCCGGCCGGTGAGCAGCACGGTGTCGGAGTCCGCGAGGCGGACGGCGCGGTCCAGCCCGCAGGGGTCGAGGGGCGCGCCCGTGCGGGCGGTGTCCTGGGCGAGCCAGTAGCGGCGGCGCTGGAAGGCGTAGGTGGGCAGGTCGACGGGCCGGCCGCCGGCGAGTGCGGGCCGCCAGTCGATCCGTACACCGCGCACATGGGCCTCGGCGAGGGAGGTCAGCAGCCGGGCCGGGCCGCCGTCCTCGCGCCGGACGGTGCCGAGCACGACGGCCTGGGCGCCCGCGTCGGCCGCGGTGTCCTCGACGGCCATGGCGAGCACGGGGTGCGGGCTGCATTCGAGGAAGGCGTCGTGGCCCTGGGTGAGCAGGGCGCGGACGGACTCCTCCAGGCGGACGGTCTGCCGCAGGTTCCGGTACCAGTAGCCGGCGTCGAGCGGGGTGTCGCCGAGCCAGTCGGCGGTGACGGTGGAGAAGAACGGGATGCGGGCCTCCCGCGTGGTCAGCCCGGCGAGTTCGGCGAGGAGGGCGTCCTCGATGCGTTCGACCTGGGCGGAGTGGGAGGCGTAGTCGACGGGGATGCGCTTGGCCCGGACGCCGTCACGGGCGCAGTCGGTCAGGAGGTCGTCGAGGGCGTCGGGCTCGCCGGAGACGACGACACCGGCCGGGCCGTTGGCGGCGGCCACCGAGATCCGGCCGCCGTAGGGCGCGATGCGGGCGAGGACGTCGGCGTGGGCCTGTGGCACCGACACCATGCCGCCGTGGCCGGAGAGGCCGCGGGCGATGGCCTGGCTGCGCAGGGCGACGACCTTCGCGCCGTCCTCCAGGGAGAGCGCGCCGGCCACGCAGGCGGCGGCGATCTCACCCTGGGAGTGGCCGAGGACGGCGGCGGGGGTGACGCCGTGGGCCTGCCAGCAGGCGGCAAGGCCGATCATGGTGGCCCACAGCGCGGGCTGGGCGACGTCGACGCGGTCGAGCGACGGCGCGTCGGGGTCGCCGCGCAGGACGGCGCCGAGCGACCAGTCCGTCCAGGGGGCTAGGGCTTGTTCGCAGGCGGCGATCCGTTCGGCGAACTCCGGTGAGGTGTCGAGCAGTTCGGTGCCCATGCCGGACCACTGGGAGCCCTGGCCGGGAAAGACGAGGACGACCCTGCGGTCGCGTCCGGCGGCGTGCCGGCCGGTCACGACGCCCGGGGCGGGGGTCCCGTCGGCGAGCGCGGCGAGGCCGGCGCGCAGGTCCTCGACGCCCGTGCCGACGACGGCGGCGCGGTGCTCCAGCAGGGCGCGGCCGGTGGCGAGGGAGTGGGCGAGGTCGAGCGGTGCGGCGGCGTTGCCGTCGAGGTGGCCGAGCAGGGCGCGGGCCTGGCCGCGCAGGGCCTCGGCGCTGCGGGCCGAGAGCAGCCAGGACAGGGCGGGGCGCTCGGGCGCGGGGGCCTCGTCGGGCTCCTGGTCCGGGGCCTGTTCGAGGACGACGTGGGCGTTGGTGCCGCTGAGGCCGAAGGAGGAGACGCCGGCGCGGCGGGGCCGTCCGGTGGCGGGCCAGTCGCGCGCCTCGGTGAGCAGGTCGACCTCACCCTGTGTCCAGTCGACGTGCCTGGTGGGCCGGTCGAGGTGCAGGCTCTGCGGGAGGGCGGCGTGCCGCAGGGCGAGCACGGTCTTCATGACGCCGGCGACGCCCGCCGCGGCCTGGGTGTGGCCGAGGTTGGACTTCACCGAACCGACGAGGAGCGGGTGTTCGCGGTCCTGGCCGTAGGCGGCGAGCAGGGCCTGGGCCTCGATCGGGTCGCCGAGGCGCGTACCGGTGCCGTGTGCCTCGACGGCGTCCACCTGGGCGGGTGTCAGGCCGGCGTCGGCCAGGGCGGCGCGGATCACCCGCTGCTGGGACGGGCCGTTGGGGGCGCTGAGCCCGTTGCTGGCGCCGTCCTGGTTGACGGCGGAGCCGCGCACGATGGCCAGCACCGGGTGCCCGTTGCGCTCGGCGTCCGAGAGCCGCTCGACGAGCAGCACGCCGACGCCCTCGGAGAAGCCGGTGCCGTCGGCGGCGTCGGCGAAGGGCTTGCAGCGGCCGTCGGCGGCCAGGCCGCGCTGGCGGGCGAAGTCGGCCGGGATGACCGGCGTTGACATCACGGTGACGCCGCCCGTGAGGGCGAGCGTGCACTCGCCGGCGCGCAGCGAGCGGATCGCGAGGTGGAGCGCCACCAGGGACGACGAGCAGGCGGTGTCGACGGTGACGGCCGGGCCCTCCAGACCGAGCGTGTAGGCGACGCGGCCGGAGACGACGCTGACGGCGTTGCCGGTGCTGACGTAGGGGGCGGCGTCCTCGGGGACGTGGCCGACCCGGTCGAGGTAGTCGCTGGAGGACAGGCCGGCGAACACGCCGGTGCGGCTGCCGCGCAGCGTGCCGGGGTCGATGCCGGCGCGTTCGAGGGCCTCCCACGAGGTCTCCAGCAGGAGCCGCTGCTGCGGGTCCATGGCGAGGGCCTCGTTGGGGCTGACGCCGAAGAAGGCGGCGTCGAACCCGGCGGCGTCGGCGAGGAATCCGCCCTCGCGGGTGCGGGAGGAGTCAGGGTGGTCGGGGATGCCCTCGTAGAGCCGGTCGAGGTCCCAGCCACGGTCGGTCGGGAAGCCGGCGACGGCGTCGGTGCCGGTGGACAGCAGGGTCCACAGGTCCTCGGGAGTCCGGACGCCCCCGGGGAAGCGGCAGGCCATGCCGACGATCGCGATCGGCTCGTCGGCGGCGGTCCTGATGGTGGTCCCCTCGGCGGTGCCCGGGAGGCGGCCGGTGAGGCCGTCCGCCAGGTGCTCGGCGAGCGCGCCGGGGGTGGGGTGGTCGAACACCAGGGTCGCGGGCAGGCGCAGGCCGGTCGCGGTGTTGAGGCGGTTGCGCAGCTCGACGGCGGTCAGCGAGTCGAGCCCGAGGTCACGGAACGGCCGTGCGGCGTGGACCTGGTCGGCCGTGGAGTGGCCGAGGACCGTGGCGGTGCACCCGCTCACCAGGTCGAGCAGCACCGCGTGCCGGTCGGCCGGGGTGAGCGCGGCCAGTCGGGCGCGCAGCCCGTCGGCGGCGGGCCCGGTCTGCGCGGTGCGGCGGGCCGGGGCGCGGACCAGGGAGCGCAGGAGCGCGGGGAGTTCGGCCGCGCCGCGGGTGCGCAGCGCGGCGGTGTCGAGGCGGACGGGCACCAGGAGCGCGCGGTGGGCGGCGAGGGCGGCGTCGAACAGGGCGAGGCCGTCGGGGGTGCTGAGGGTGAGCGCGCCGGACTGCTCGGCGCGGGTCCGGTCGGTCGCGTCGAGATGGGCGGTCATCGTGCTGGCCTGCGCCCACAGACCCCAGGCCAGCGAGGTGGTGGGCAGGCCGTTGACCCGGCGGTGCTGGGCGAGGGCGTCGAGCCAGGCGTTGGCGGCGGCGTAGTTGCCCTGGCCGGGCGAGCCGAACACGCCGGCGGCGGAGGAGAAGAGGACGAGGTCGGCGAGGTCCAGGCCGTGGGTGAGCTCGTGCAGGTGGCGGGCGGCTTCGGCCTTGGGGCGCAGCACGGCGGCGAGCCGGTCCGCCGTCAGGCCTTCGACGACGCCGTCGTCGAGGACGCCGGCCGCGTGGACGACGGCGGTGAGTGGGTGATCGTCGGGCACGGCGGCCAGCAGGGCGGCCAGGGCGTCGCGGTCGGCGGTGTCGCAGGCGGCGACGGTGACCTCGGCACCCAGGGCGGTCAGCTCCTCGGCGAGGGCCGCCGCGCCGGGGGCTTCGGGGCCGCTGCGGCCGGCGAGCAGCAGGTGCCGCACGCCGCGCGCCGTGACCAGGTGGCGGGCGAGCTCGCCGCCGAGGGTGCCGGTGCCGCCGGTGATGAGGACGGTGCCGTCGCGGTCCCAGGGGCGCGGGACGGTGAGGACGATCTTGCCGGTGTGCCGGGCCTGGGCCATGTGACGGAAGGCCTCGCGGGCGCGGGCGACGTCCCAGCAGGTGAGCGGGAGCGCTCGCAGGACGCCCTGTTCGAAGAGGTCGACCAGGTCGGCGAGGATCTGCCCGATCCGCTCGGGCCCGGCCTCCTGGAGGTCGAAGGCGCGGTAGCGGGCGCCGCCGTGGGCGGCGGCGACCTCGTCGGCGTCTCGGACGTCGGTCTTGCCCATCTCGATCAGCCGCCCGCCGGGCCCCAGCAGGCGCAGGGAGGCGTCGACGTACTCCCCCGTGAGGGAGTTGAGCACGACGTCGACGCCTTCGCCGCCGGTGGAGGTGCGGAAGCGCTCCTCGAAGTCGAGCGTGCGGGAGGACGCGATGGCGGTGTCGGGCAGGCCGTCCGCGCGCAGCAGGTGCTGCTTGGCCTCGCTCGCGGTGCCGTAGACCTGGGCGCCCCAGAGGCGGCCGAGCTGGGTGGCGGCCATGCCCACGCCGCCGGTCGCGGCGTGGACGAGGAGGCGTTCGCCGGCCTGGAGATCCGCGAGGTCGCGCAGGGCGTAGTAGGCGGTGAGGAAGACGACGGGGACGGACGCGGCCTGGGCGAAGGTCCAGCCCTGCGGGACGCGGGCGAGCAGGCGGTGGTCGGTGACGGCGAGCGGGCCGAAGCCGCCCGGCACCATGCCCATCACCCGGTCGCCGACGGCGAGTCCGGTGACGCCGGGGCCGAGTTCGCGGACGATGCCGGCCGCCTCGGAGCCGAGGAGGCGCGCGCCCCCCGGGTACATGTCGAGGCTGTGGAGGACGTCGCGGAAGTTGAGGCCTGCGGCGCGGACCTCGATCCGGACCTCGCCCTCGGCGAGCGGCGCGGCCGCGTCGGGGCTCGGCAGGAGTTCGAGGTTGTCGACGGTGCCCTTGGTGCGGATGTCGAGGCGCCACGGACCGTCGGGCACGGGCAGCGGCTCGGCGGTGTGGGCACGGGCCAGGCGGGGGACGTGGGCGGTACCGTGGCGCAGGGCGAGCCGGGGTTCCCCGGTGGCGAACGCGGCGGGCAGCGTGCGCCAGGAGGCCGGGTCGTCGTCCAGGTCGGCGAGGACGATGCGGCCGGGGTGCTCGCTCTGGGCGGAGCGGACCAAGCCGTGCACGGCGGCGGCGGGCAGGTCGTGGACGTCCTCGGCGGAGTCGGCGGCGACCGCGCGGCGGGTGGTCACGAGCAGGGTGGCGTCGGGGCGGTCGTCGGCGAGCCACGTCCGGAGGACGGCGAGGGCGTGGTCGAGGGCGTCGAGTGGTTCGTCGCCGCTGAGTTCGACGAGCGTGACGTCCGCGTCGGCGTCGAGGGTGACGCCCGCCTCGGTGAGGGCCGCCGCGTGGGCGGGCGGCTCGCCGAGGACGGTCCAGCGGGCGGGGCCCGGCCCGGGCTCGGGGAGGGTCAGGGCCGGCCAGTCCAGGTGGAAGAGCGCCTCGCGCGCCACCCGGGCGGCCGGGTCGAGGGCGCCCTCGGCGAGCGGGCGCACCGCCAGGGCCTCGACGGCGGCCACCACACGGCCGGTCGGGTCGGCCATCACGACGGACACCGCGTCGGGGCCCGCCGGGGTGAGCGTCACCCGCAGTGCGGTGGCCCCGGCGGCGTGGAGCGTGACGCCGGTCCAGGCGAACGGCAGCCCGGGGCGGCCCTGCAGCGGGCCGAGCCCGGCCGGGTGCAGGGCGGCGTCGAGCAGGGCCGGGTGCAGGCCGTAGCGGGCGGCGTCGGGGCGGGCCGGCTCGGGCAGCTCCACCTCGGCGTGGACGGCGGTGCCGAGGCGCCAGGCCGCGCGCACGCCCTGGAACACCGGGCCGTAGCCGTAGCCGTCCTCGCGCAGGCCCGGGTAGAAGCCGCTGACGTCGATCGGCTCGGCTCCGACGGGCGGCCAAGCGGTGGCCGCCGGCTCCGGCTCGGCCCCGGCGGCGCCCAGCTTGCCGTCCCCGTGGAGGGTCCAGCCCTCGGGCGCGTCCGCGTCCGCCGGGCGTGTGTGCAGGGCGACGGGGCGCAGGCCCGTGCCGTCCGGGGCTCCGACCTCGATCTGCACCCGGACCGCGCCGCCCTCGGGCAGCAGGACGGGCGCGTGCAGGGTCAGTTCCTCGATGCGCCCGCAGCCGAGCTCGTCGCCGACCCGGACGACCGCCTCGACCAGCGCGGCACCGGGGACGACGACGGCACCGGCGACGGCGTGGTCCGCGAGCCACGGGTGGGTGTGCAGCGACCAGCGGGCGGTGGCCACCAGCCCGCCGCCCTGGGCGAGTTCGACGGCGGCGCCGAGCAGCGGGTGCTCCGGCGCGGCCAGGCCGGCCGTGGTGACGTCGCCGCCCGTCCCGCCCGGACGCGGCCAGTAGCGCTGCCGCTGGAACGGGTACGTCGGCAGCTCGGTGGCGCGCGCGCCGGTACCGGCGAACAGGAGGTCCCAGTTCACCCGGGCGCCGTGGTTGCGGGCGTCGGCGAGGGCGAGGAGGAAGCGGCCGCGGCCGCCCTCGTCGCGGCGCAGCGTTCCGAGGGCGGCCGCGGGCAGGCCGCTGTCCTCGATCGTCTCCTGGATGCCGGTGGTCACCACGGGGTGCGGACTGACCTCGACGAACACCCGGTGGCCCGCGGCCAGCAGGGTGCGGGTGGCCTGCTCGAACTCCACGGTGTGGCGCAGGTTGCGGTACCAGTAGGCGGCGTCCAGCCCGGCGGTGTCGATCACGGCGCCGGTGACGGTCGAGCAGAACGGGACGTCGGCGGTGCGCGGGGCGATCGGCGCGAGGAGGTCGAGCAGCTCGTTCTCGATGCGCTCGACGTGCGCGGAGTGCGAGGCGTAGTCGACGGGGATTCGGCGGGCTCGCACGTCGGTCCGCTCGCAGTCGGCGATCAGCTCCTCCAGGGCCTCGGGGTCGCCCGAGACCACCACCGAGCCGGGGCCGTTGACGGCGGCGACGGAGATACGCTCGTCCCAGCGTGCGACACGCTCGCGGACGGCGGCGACCGGCTCGGCCACCGAGACCATGCCGCCGAGGCCCGCGAGCCGCCGGATCGCCCGGCTGCGCAGGGCCACGACGCGGGCGGCGTCGTCCAGGGACAGCGCGCCGGCCACGCAGGCGGCGGCGATCTCGCCCTGCGAGTGGCCGAGCACGGCGGCGGGTTCGACGCCGTGCGCGCGCCACAGTTCGGCGAGCGACACCATGACGGCGAACAGCACGGGCTGCACGACGTCGACCCGGTCGAAGCCGGGCGCACCGGGTTCGCCGCGCAGGACGTCGGTTGCCGACCAGTCGGTGAACGGCTCCAGGGCCGCCGCGCACTCGGCGAAGCGCTGCGCGAACACCGGTGCGGTGTCCAGGAGTTCCACCGCCATGCCGACCCATTGGGAGCCCTGGCCGGGGAAGACGAACACCGGTGCGCCCTCCCCTGCGGCCTGTCCCTCCAGGACGGCAGGCGTGGCGCGGCCATCGGCGAGCGCGTCCAGGCCGTCCAGCAGCCCGGCCCGGTCGGCCGCGACGACGGCGGCCCGGTGCTCCAGGGCCGCGCGGGTCGTGACGAGGGAGCGGGCGACGTCATCGAGGGCGGGCCCGGCCGCGCGGACGTGGGCGGCCAGACGGCGGGCCTGCTCGCGCACGGCCTCGGGCGTCCGGGCGGACAGCAGCCACGGCAGCGGGCGGTCGGCCACCGGGCGGTCGGGCAGCGGCTCGGGGGCGGGCGCCGCTTCGAGGACCACGTGGGCGTTGGTGCCGCTGAGGCCGAAGGAGGACACGCCGGCACGTGGCGGCCGTCCGGTCCCGGGCCACGTGCGGGCCTCGCTCAGCAGCTCGACGGCGCCGGCGGTCCAGTCGACCTGCGCGGTCGGGGCGTCGATGTGCAGGGACTTCGGGAGCTCGCCGTGCTGCATCGCGAGCACGGTCTTCATCACGCCGGCGACACCCGCGGCAGCCTGGGTGTGGCCGAGGTTGGACTTCACCGAGCCGAGGAGCAGCGGGTGTTCGCGGTCCTGGCCGTAGGCGGCGAGCAGGGCCTGGGCCTCGATCGGGTCGCCGAGACGGGTGCCGGTGCCGTGCGCCTCGACGGCGTCCACCTCACCGGGCGTCAGGCCGGCGTCGGCCAGGGCCGCCCTGATCACGCGCTGCTGCGACGGGCCGTTGGGCGCGGTGAGGCCGTTGGAGGCGCCGTCCTGGTTGACGGCGCTGCCGCGCACCACGGCCAGCACCGGGTGCCCGTTGCGCCGCGCGTCCGAGAGCCGCTCGACGAGCAGCACGCCGACGCCCTCGGCCCAGCCCGTGCCGTCCGCCGCGGCGGCGAACGGCTTGCACCGGCCGTCGGCAGCCAGGCCGCGCTGCCGGGAGAACTCGACGAACACCTGCGGCGTGGACATCACCGTCACACCGCCCGCGAGCGCCAGCGAGCACTCGCCCCGGCGCAGGGCCTGGGCGGCAAGGTGGAGCGCGACCAGGGAGGACGAGCACGCGGTGTCGACGGTGACGGCCGGGCCCTCCAGGCCGAGGGTGTAGGCGATGCGGCCGGAGATCACGCTCGCGGCGTTGCCGGTCATCACGTGGCCGGCCACGCCCTCCCGGGCCGCTTCCAGCAGCACCTGGTAGTCCTGGAAGTTGGAGCCGACGAACACGCCGGTCCGGGAGCCGTGGAGCGTGCCGGGATCGATGCCGGAGCGCTCGACGGCCTCCCAGACGGTCTCCAACAGGAGCCGCTGCTGCGGGTCCATGGCCAGGGCTTCTCGCGGGGAGATGCCGAAGAAGGCCGCGTCGAAGTCGGCGACGCCGGTGACGAATGCGCCCTCGGCGACGTAGCTGGTGCCCTCGTGGGACGGGTCCGGGTGGTGCAGGCGGTCGGTGTCCCAGCCGCGGTCGGCCGGGAACGGCCCCACCGCGTCCCGTCCCTCGGCGAGCAGTCGCCAGAGGTCCTCCGGCGACTCGATGCCGCCGGGGAAGCGGCAGGCCATCGCGACGATCGCGATCGGCTCGTCGGCGGCGACGGCGGGGCCCGCGAACATCTCGCCCTCGGCTGTACCTGCCAGCTCGGCGCGCAGGTGCGCGGCGACGGCGGTCGGGGTCGGATGGTCGAACAGCAGGGTCGCGGGCAGGCTCAGGCCCGTCGCGGCGGTGAGGCGGTTGCGCAGCTCGACGGCGGTCAGCGAGTCGAACCCGAGGTCCCGGAAGGCCCGGGTGGCGTCGACGGTCGCGGAGGAGGCGTGGCCGAGGACGGCGGCGGCCTCGGTGCGGACGAGCCCCAGCAGCAGGCGTTCCTGCTCGTCGGCGGTGCGGCCGCGCAGTCGCTCGGCCGGCGGGGAATCGATGGCGGCTTCGCCGGCTTCCGGGTGGACCGGGCGACGGACCTCGGGCAGGTCCGCGATCAGCGGACTCGGCCGGGCGGCGGTGAGCACGGGGGCGAGGGCGCTCCAGTCGACGTCGGCCACGGTGAGGCCGGACGCATCGGCGCTCAGGACCCGGCGCAGCGCGGCGACGGCCCGCTCCGGGGCCATCGGGGTGAGCCCGCTGCGCCGCATCCGCCCGGTGAGGCCCGGGTGGTCCCCCGCCATGCCGCCGCCGGCCCACGGGCCCCAGGCGACGGAGGTGGCGGGCAGCCCAGCGGCACGGCGGTACTCGGCGAGGGCGTCGAGGTAGGCGTTCGCGGCCGCGTAGTTGGCCTGGCCGGGGTTGCCGATGACACCGGTGATCGAGGAGAACAGGACGAACAGGGTGAGGTCGTGCCCGGCCGTCAGCTCGTGGAGGTTGCGGGCGCTGACGGCCTTGGCCCGGAGCACGGCGTCGAACCGGTCGGCCGTGAGCCCTTCCAGCACGCCGTCGTCGAGCACACCGGCGGCGTGGACGACGCCGGACAGCGGGTACTCGGCGGGCACGGCGGCGAGGAGGGCGACGAGCGCGTCGCGGTCGGCGACGTCGCAGGCGGCGACGGTGACGCGGGCACCGAGGGAGGCCAACTCGTCGCTCAGCTGCCGCGCACCGGGGGCCTCGGCGCCACGGCGCCCGACGAGGAGGAGGTGTTGGGCACCGGCCTGAGCCAGCCAGCGGGCGACGTGTGCGCCCAGGGCGCCGGTGCCACCGGTGACGAGGAGGGTGCCTTGGGGGGCGACCCAGGCGGCGGGGGCGTCCGGTGCGGGGGATGCGCCCGGAGCCTCCGGCTGCTCCGCGCCCGCCGGGGTCCGTTCCTCCGGCGCGGGCTGTGGCTGCGCCGCTCGGGCGGGCTCCGCCGGGAGGTGGCGGTGGGTCAGGCGGCGGGCGTGGGCGCCGGAGCCGCGCAGGGCGAGCTGGTCTTCGGCGGTCTGGGCGAGGAGGCCGGCCAGGCGGACGGCAGTGCGGGCGTCGGGGCCGGCGGGCAGGTCGATCAGGCCGCCCCAGCGCTGCGGGTGCTCCAGTGCAGCCACCCGGCCGAGGCCCCACAGCTGTGCCTGCTCGGGCTCGGCCACCCGGTCGGCGCCCTCGGCCGCGACGGCTCCCCGGGTGAGGCACCAGAGCCGAGCCGGACCGCCGGCGGCTTCCAGGGTGCGCAACAGCTCGACGGTCGCGGGCAGGTACCGGGGAACGAGGCGGTACTCGGTGTCCGGGCGGCCCTCGGCGGCGAGGAAGGAGAGGACACCGGCCACCGGCTCGCCGGAGCCGTCCGCGAGCAGAGCGCCCAGGGCCTCGGCGCCCGCCACCCGCTCGACCCGCAGGCCGCGCTCGGCGAGGGCGTCGAGGACGGCCTCGGGCCAGTCCTCCGCCCCGCCCTCCGGCAGGACGGCGAGCCAACGACCCTGCGGGACGGCATCGGTGAGGCCGCGGACGGGCACCCAGGTCGTCCCGTACGTCCAGCCGTCGAGCGTGCTCAGCAGGCGCCGCTGCCCGCGCCAGGAGGCCAGGACCGGCAGCAGGTGGTCCAGCGAGGCCTCGGCAGATTCCTCCTCGATCCCGAGGACCGCCGACGCCTCCCGCAGGTCGCCCGACTCGACGGCCGTCCAGAACGCGTCCTCGACCGGGTCGGCCGCGGGCACGGCCGGGTCGCGGTGCCGGAGTTCGGGCAGCCAGTAGCGCTGCCGCTGGAACGCGTACGTGGGCAGGTCGACGCGACGGCCACCCGACCCGGCGAGCACCGCCGCCCAGTCGACGCGCGCGCCGGTCACGTGCAGGCGGGCGAGGGCCTCCAGGACAGCCGGTTCCTCGGGACGGTCCTTGCGGAGGACGGCGGCCAGGGTCGCGTCGGCGAGGAGCGACTCGGCCGCCATGGCGGTGAGCACGCCGTCGGGGCCGAGTTCGAGGAAGCGGTTGACGCCGGCGGCGTGGAGGGTGCGGATGCCGTCGGCGAAGCGGACGGCCTCGCGGACGTGGCG
>NZ_JBEZIQ010000098.1:0-19809 GCF_040651155.1 Kitasatospora sp. NPDC048545 | reverse complement strand
GGAAAGCTACCTCGCAGGCCTCCACCTCCGTGGCGCGATGATCTGGATCAAGGACCTCACCCGGACCCAGTGATCACAACCGAATACGTGCCCTAACGCACGCGTGCGGCGTCCAGCAGCAGCCGGGCGGCCTCCTTGGCGTCGGCGGCGGACGTCGGGTCGCCGTGGACGGCGGCGGTGGTGATGGCGCCCTCGGCGAGCAGGGTCAGGTGGACGGCGGTGGCGGGCGGGGCGCCGGCGGCCTCGGCCAGACCGGCGACATAGCCACCGAACTCCTCCTTGTGGTGCCGCGCGGCGGCCGCGACGACGGGCGTGGTCGCGCCCAGTTCGCCGAAGGAGTTGACGAACGCGCAGCCGCGGAAGCCGGGTTCGGCGAACCACAGGCCGAGCCAGTCGAAGACCGCGAGCAGCTGGTCCCGGGGCGAGCCGCCGGAGCGGGAGACGTGCACGGCGAGGCTCGCCCGCCAGCGGCCGTCGCGGCGCAGCAGGTAGGCCTCGACCAGGTCGTTCTTGGACGGGAAGTGCTGGTACAGGCGGCGCATCGTCATGCCGGAGGCGGCCCGGACGGCGTCCATCCCGACCGCCTGGATGCCCTGTCCGTAGAACAGCTCCTCGGCCGCGTCGAGGATGCGGGTCCGCGGGTCTTCGTGCTCCATCTGCCGTGCCCCTTGAGCGAGAACGATAGTTCTCCTATCGTAGCCACCAGAGTGAGAACGATCGTTCTCGCCGGCGGAATGCCCGCTCCCGAGGAGTTCACCCATGACCGAACAGCGCGACGCACAGCGCCCGCCCCTGCCCCCGTTCACCGCGGCGACCGCCCGGCAGAAGGTCCGGGCCGCCGAGGACGCGTGGAACACCCGCGACCCGCAGCGGGTCGCCCTCGCGTACACGCCCGACAGCCGCTGGCGCAACCGCGCCGAGTTCGTCACCGGCCGCGGGCCGATCGCCGAGTTCCTCACCCGCAAGTGGCGCCGCGAGTTCGACTACCGCCTGATCAAGGAGCTCTGGGCGCACGACGGCGACCGCATCGCGGTCCGCTTCGCCTACGAGTGGCACGACGACGCCGGCCGCTGGTACCGCTCATACGGCAACGAGAACTGGGAGTTCGCCCCGGACGGCCTGATGGCCCGACGGCACGCCTCCATCAACGACCTGCCGATCACCCCCGAGGAACGCCTGTTCCACTGGCCGCTCGGCCGCCGGCCCGACGACCACCCCGGCCTCACCGAGCTCGGTCTCTGAGCACCCACCGGGCGCCCCGGCTCCCGGACCGGCTCCGGGGTCGACTCCTGGACCTCCTGGGCCTCCGGGGCCTCCGGGGCCGACTCCGGGGCCTCCGGGCCTCTACCCCACGGCAGCTGACGGCGTATCGGAGAACCACAGCTCCGGACGGCACTGTTCCGCAACTGTGACACGTCGCGAACCCGCCCCTGACCTCGCACTGGGACGCTTCGTTCTCGAAAGCGAACAGCACCTGAGGGGGACCTGGACATGTCCGTGCGCAACAGATTCGGCACCGCCGCCGCGATCGCCCTGATGACCACCATCGGCGCGGTCCTGCTCTCCGCCTGCGGTCCCGAGAACTCCGGCTCCGGGTCCACCGCGGCTCCGACCGGCGCCGCGCCGGGTTCCGCCGCGCCGGGGACGGCCGCGCCCGGCGCAGCGTCCGGCTCCGGCAGCCCGGCGCCCGGCGGCAAGGAGGTCAACGGCACCTCCGCCGCCAACCACCTGACCATCAGCACCGGCACCCGGACCGTCGCGATGAACGGCACCACCGTCGACTTCGGCACCGTCGTCCGCGACCTCTCCTGGTCCCCCGACGGCAAGAAGGCCGCCTTCGTCAACGGTGACGGCGACCTCGTGCTCGCCAACCCCGACGGCACCGGGAAGGTCACCCTCGCCAAGAACCCCGGCGGGGAGACCTGGTCCCACCCCACCTGGCTGCACGCGACCACGGACCCCGGTGTCACCGACGTCCCGGGCGCCCTCGCCCGCTTCGACGCCATCGTCTTCGCGAGCAGCAAGGGCGGCGCACTGAAGCTGGAGAAGGTCCCCACCAAGACCCCCGGCGCCACCCCCGAGGTGCTCACCCCGCACAACTCCGAGGGCGGCAGCGACACCATGCCGCAGCCCCCGCAGACCGGGAACACCTGGGCGAACGCCGGCGGCCACCGCGGCGAGATCGCGTACGCCAACACCCCGGCCAACGAGGTGTACATCTACGACGACTACATCCGGCCCGCGACGCGGGACCTGGGCAAGGGCTCCCAGCCGGCCCTCTCCCCCGACGGCGAGCAGCTGGTCTTCGTCCGCTCGGTGAACGGGCACGACCACCTGTTCACCCGCTCCACGCAGTTCGACCAGAAGGCCGAGAAGGACCTCACCCAGTCGGCCACCACCGACTACACCGAGCCCACCTGGTCGCCCGACGGCAGGACCATCGCGGCCCGCACCCCGGACGGCGTCAGCACCCTGCCCGCCGACGGCTCCGCTGCGCCGGTCCAGGTCTCCACCGTCAAGGGCCTGCCCGCGTACCGGCCGTAGGCCTCCGGAGCACCCGCCGTAGGCCTCCGGAGCAGCGGCCGCGGGGCCCGTTCCCGGGCTCCCCCGGTCTACCGCCCCGGCCTACCGCCCCCGGCCTGGCCCGGCCAACTCCGCGCGCAGCTCGGCCAGGTGCTCGTCGGCCGACTCGTGCGGCAGGAACTCGACCAGGTCGAGGAAGCGGAACAGCACCCGGCTCTCGGTGACCGCGTACTCGTAGTCCCCGAACCCGACCACCGCGCCCAGCCCGCCGCGCGCCGCCCCGCGGACGGCGGCCGACGTCAGAACGTCGGCCGCGTCCTCGGCGGTCGCCCGCCGGCGGGCGTTCGGGCGGGCCAGGTACGGGCAGACCATCGACGCGTAGAGCATGCACGCCCGGTGCCCGGGGCCCTCCATGGTCGGCGCGAGGTTGCGGTACGGCTGCCCGGCCGAGAGCGCCCCGGCGATCGCGGCGCTCTCGGCGGGCCCCACGACCCGCCACACCGGTCCGCGCTCCATGAATCCGCCGCACACCGAACAGCGGCGCTCCAGCGCGCAGTCGGCGCTGCGCCCGTGGTCGGTCAGCGCGAACTGCGGCTCGCCCCCGTGCCACGGCGTGATCGCCGGCACCGGGTACCCCCGCCCGTCCCGGGGACGCGCCCCCACACCGTCCGGCATCGGCACCAGTTCGAATCGCACGCCCCTATCGATACCAGGGACGGGGGTGGCGGGTCGACCCCGGCGGAGGGGCCGCAGCGCACTACTCTCCCTCCTCCTGGGCGAGCATCACCTTGCGCAGCAGCTCCGACAGCGTGTGCCGCTCCTCCTCGGACAGCACCCCCAGCAGCCGGCGCTCCTCCCGCCCGACCACGTCGAGGGCTTCGTGCCAGGCGGCGCGCCCGGCATCCGTCAGCACGATGTCGACCTTCCGCCGGTCCTCCGTCGAGGGCGTGCGCCGGACGAAGCCGCGCCGTTCCAGGGTCTCCAGCCGACCGGTGATCGAGGCCGGCGCGAGGTTGAGGTCGGCACGCAGGTCGGAGGGGGCGGCGTGGCCGCCGCGGCCGGCCAGCTCGTGCAGGGTGTCGAACTCGTGCTTCTGCAGCCCGTAGTCGGCGACGCCCTGTTCGCGGACCCGGCGGAAGTGGCGGGTGAGCCTCGACATCCGGGTGACGGCGGCCTCGATGTCCGGGTCCAGGCCGGGCAGCACCGGCTGCCAGCGGTCGACGTGGCCGTCCGTCCAGTCTCGCGGCGGGGTGTCCTGCTGAAGGAGGTGCTCGGCCATGGCAGGAGTCTACAAACCCTGAAGCAACACCACCAAAATATTCGTTGCCAAAATTTCGACACCGAAATACAGTGCGGCGCGTGAACCGACACCCCTTACACCTGCCCGGTTTCCGCCTGCTCTTCATCGGCCGGACGATCTCCACCCTCGGCGACGCCGCCGTCCCGGCCGCCCTCGCCATCGCCATCACCCGAGCCACCGGCTCCTCCACCGCACTCGCCCTGGTGCTCGGCTGCGCGATGGTGCCGAAGCTGCTCCTGCTGCCGATCGGCGGGGTGGCCGGGGACCGCTTCGACCCGCGTCTGGTCGCCCTCACCACCGACCTGGTGCGGGCCGTCGCCCAGGTGCTCGTCGGCCTGGAACTGCTCCACGGGCGCCCGAGCCTGCTGCACATCGCCGTCGCTTCGGCGGTCGGCGGCATCGCCTCGGCCTTCGCCATGCCCACCGCCTCCCCGCTCGTCGCGGCGACCGTCCGGGCCGAGCTCCGGCTGCGGGCCAACGCCCTGCTCAGCACCGCGACCGGCGCCGCGCGCCTCGGCGGCCCGGCGCTCGCCGGGCTCCTGGTGTACACGGCGGGTCCGGGCTGGGCCTTCCTGCTGGACGGCCTCTCCTTCGCGCTGAGCGCCGCACTGCTCGCCCGGCTCCTCAGGCTCACCCGGCCCACCGCCGACCGCCCCGCGAGCACCGACCGCACCCCTGGCACCACCGGCACCACCGGTACCCCGACCGTCGACCGCACCCCGGCCGCCGACGGCGCCGACGGCGGGCGGCGTTCGCTGCGCCGGGACCTCGCCGAGGGCTGGAGCGAGGTGCGCGCCCGGGACTGGTACTGGACCAGCCTGATCGCCCACGGCGTGTGGAACGGCGCGAGCGCCGTGCTGCTCACCCTCGGCCCGCTGATCGCCGCCACCCGCCTCGGCGGCGACGGCGCCTGGGTGGCCCTGACCCAGGCCGGGGCGGTGGGCCTGCTGGCCGGCTCGCTGATCGCCGGACGGCTCCACCCCCGTCGCCCGGTGCTCGCCGGGAACCTCGCCCTGGCGCTGTTCGGGCTGCCGCTGCTGGCACTGGCCGTCCCGGCCCCGGCGCCGGTCGCGGTGGCGGCACAGGCGGTGGCGATGGCCGGGCTGGGCTTCCTCAACCCGGTGTGGGCGACGGTGGTGCAGCAGGACGTCCCGGCCGGGAGCCTGGCCCGGGTCAGCTCGTACGACTGGCTGCTCTCGCTGGCCGCCGCCCCGGTCGGGTACGTGCTGGCGCCGCTGGCCGCCGACGCGTGGGGCAGTCGGGTGCCGCTGCTGGCGGCCGCGGTCCTGGTGACGCTGGTCTGCGCGGGCACGGCGGCGGTGCCCGGGGTGCGGGCGTACCGCGCGCGGCCGGCGGCCTCCCCGGGGAGCCCGTCCGGGGCCGACACCGGACCGGACCGCGCGAGCGGTGCCGGGCCGGTGACCGAGCGGCCACCGGCCCGGACCGGGGCTCAGGTCAAGCCCTGATCACCGCGGGTCAGTTCCAGATGCCCGTGATGTCGCTCGCGGTGGCCGCATTGCCCGCGTGCCCGGAGGTGCCGGCCAGGTCCTCCAGGGTGCGCAGCACGTTGTAGTGGTTGTACGTGGTGGCGGAGCTGCTGCCGGGGGTGACGTGGGCGCCGTAGACCAGGGTCGGGATGCGGTTGCCGGACAGCTTGTTGTCCTCGTCGAAGGTGACGACCAGGAGGCTGTTGTGGGTCTGCGCCCAGGTGGCGTACGCGCCGAGGTTGTTCTTGATCCAGGTGTCGCCGGTGCCGACCGAGCAGTCGTGCATGTCGCTGCAGAGGTTCGGCACGACGAAGGAGACGTTCGGCAGGGTGGTGTAGTCGGTCGGGAACTGCGCGAAGGTCTTGGCGCTGCTGACCGGGACGTTGCCGAAGCCGAACCACGGGTTGTGCTTCTGGGCGTAGTTGCCGCTGCTGCACACGGTGCTGCCCTGGCTGGGCAGGGACTCGTTGTAGCTGGCCCAGGTCTTGCCGGCGGCGATCACCTCGGAGGCCAGGTTGGCGCTCTGGAAGCCGCCGACGGTCACGCAGCTGTCGTCGACGCGACCCTGGGTGGAGCCGGAGAACAGGGCGTAGTAGTTCGGCTCGCTCGGGTGGGTGATGCCGAAGGACTGGGTGAGGTTGGCGCCGCCCGCCTTCAGGGTGTTGTTGAGGTACGGGGCGCCGCTGCTGCCGATGACCTGGGAGTAGGCGTGGTTCTCCATCACCACGACGACGATGTGGTCGGGCGTGGGGAGGGCGGCCGCCTGCGCGGTGGTGGCGGTCGCCGCCCACAGGCCGGCGGAGGCGGCGACCAGGGCGACGGCGGAGCCGATCGCGGTCGCGGTGCGGCGGGAGCGGGGCTTCGTGGACGAAGTCATGACAAATCCTCGGGTACGGAGCGGCCCGACGAGCCGCTCGGACGGGGGGTGAACTCCTGACGGGGGGTGAACTCCTGGGGCCGACAGCCGGTACGGCCGATGCGGCTGGTACGGCTAGTACGGCGCGCCGTGGGCGAAGTCGCCGGCGAAGGTGGACTCGACGGTGCCGAGCACCCCGGAGTCGGCAGTGATCAGGCCCAGTTCGCGGTTGTGGTTCAGCGAGTTGTCGGAGAAGTTCTCCGAGCCGGCGAACACCTCGGCCGACGCCGTGCCGTAGTCGGCGACGATCGCCTTGGCGTGGACGTACAGCCCGGTGGTCGACGAGTAGGTGACGACCTTGGCGCCCGCCGCCGCGACCTGGTCGAACTCGTCCGCGTACGAGGTCGGGTTCATGCCGACCACCCGCACCGTGACGCCGCGCGAGGCCGCCGCGGCGACGGCGTCCACCAGCGCCGGGTCGCCGAACTCCAGCTGCTCCAGGTCGAGGCTGGTCCGCGCGCCGTTGATCAGGGTCAGCAGCCGGGACTGCGCATCGGTGGGCGACCAGACCAGGTTGTCACCGTCGGTCGGGGTGACGGCGGTCCTGGCGTAGTCGGCGGCGAAGACCCGCTCGATCGCGGCGACGTCGTTGGCGTCGGTGTCGACCACGCCGTAGTCGCGGTCGTTCGCGTAGTAGGCGGAGTCCAGGTTGCCGGTCATGATCAGCGACGTGGCGCCGTCCACGGTGACGGTCTTCTGGTGGGTGTAGACGAACGCCGTGGACGAGTAGGTCACGCCGACCCCGGCGGCCTTCAGCGCCGAGTAGGCGGAGCCGTTGACCGAGGTGTGGGCGCCGTCGAGGATCACCCGGACCTTGACGCCGGCGCACTGACGGGCGATCAGGGCGTTGACGGCGGTGGTGTCGCGCAGCTCGTACATGGTGACGTCGACGGTCCGGGCCGCCGAGCCGATCAGGTCGTAGACAACGGTGTGGTCCTGGTCGGGGAACACGATCGCGGTGAACGTGCCGGGGGCCGCGGCGGCGGCCCCGGCGGTGCCGGACAGCGGTATCAGACCGGCGGCGGCGAGCAGCAGGGCGCCGGCCCGGCATGCCAGGGAGGCCAGGGGCATGGGGAAGCTCCGTGGTCGGTGAGGGGACTGCTGGTGGGGAACGGGTGCGGTGGTTCCGGCGGGGGAGCCGGTGCGGGGAGCGCACCGGCGGCGCATCGGGCGCCCGAACAGCATGGGGCGCGGCCGTCAACGCGGGTAGACGACGGCAGGTGAAACCTTGGCTCCGGAGCGGGAAACGAACGGTGCGGCCGACACGCCGGTGCCCGCAACGGACGATGCGGGCGAATCGGTTCACATTGCCATCGACCGCCCCGGCCGGTGATAGTGATCTTCGATCGGCGCGGCCCGACGCCGCGTCACTTGATGAGAGAGCCGAGGAACATGGCGACGACCAGCCTTCTCCGTCCCTTCGCGGTGGCCGCCGCCGGTGCCGTCCTGGTGGCGACCGGTGCCACGCACGCCGCGGCCGCCGACTCCGGTACCGCCGGCGCGCCCGCCTCCGACGTGCCCGGCGTGCTCGCCGCCCTGCAGGCCACCACCGCGGCCGGCGCCCCCGGCGCCTTCGCGGTGATCCGCGACCACGGCGGCACGGAGAACACCCGCTCGGTGTCGGTCGGCCGGGCGAACCTGGACGGGACCCCGATGAACTCCTCGTGGAGGTTCCGGGTCGGCAGCAACAGCAAGATGTTCACCGCCGTTCTCGTCATGCAGCTGGTGCAGGAGGGCCGGATCGACCTGGACAAGCCGCTGCGCGACTACCTGCCCGAGGGCACCCTTCCCGAGGGCTGGTCCATGACGGGCCGCCAGGTGATGGAGCACCGGGCCGGCATCTACGACCACACCAACGACCTGCTGGAGCAGGCCGGCGAGGAGACCACCAGCGCGTTCGAGGCGCGCATCCGCACCAAGGCGTACGACCCGCGCGACCTGGTCGCGATGTCGGTCAAGCACGGCGTGCAGTACACCCCCGGCAGCCGCTACTCCTACTCCAACACCGACTTCGTGCTGCTGGGCCTCGCGGTCGAGCACCTCACCGGCCAGCCGTTCGCGGAGGTGCTGAACGAGCGGATCATCCAGCCGCTCGGCCTGCGCAAGACCTCCTTCGTGGTGCCCGACCAGGAGATCCGCGGCGCCCACGTCACCGGCTACCTCACCAACGACGACCGCAGCAAGCCGCTGCTCGACTCCACCGAGCAGACCGGCTCCTGGGTGTGGGCCGCCGGCGCCGTCATCTCCGACGCCGAGGACCTCGACCGCTTCCTCACCGCGCTGCTGGCCGGCAACGGGGGCGGGCTGGTCTCCGACGACTCGGTGCGGCAGATGACCGCCGCCCTGCCGACCCCCACCGCGAAGGTCTCCTACGGCCTGGGGCTCCGCCGCATCTCGCTGACCTGCGGGGACGTGTACGGCCACGGCGGCATCGTCCAGGGCTTCCAGACCCAGTCCTTCGTGACCCAGGACGGACGGCGCAGCGTGGTGGTCTTCGCCAACGCCTCCAACAACGGCGCGGTGACGCAGGGTCTGATGAACACGCTGGAGCCGGCCTTCTGCGGCAAGAAGCCCGCGGTCGCGCCGCGGACGTTCTCCGCGCCGAGCGCGGACCTCCCGGGTTCCGGCGCTCCGCGGACCGCCCCGGCGGCGCAGCTGCCGGTGGTGGAGGACACCCGGATCTGATCCTCGGCGCCCGCCCCTGCGCACCGCCTCCGGGCGGGCGCAGGGGCGGGTCTGTCAGGTGGGCCCGGCAGGTGGGCCCGCGGGGTCAGTGGCGCGGCGTCCCCGGCCGGGGGCCGTTCGCGCTGAGGTCGGTGAGCGCCTCGGTGAGCAGTTCCCGGGCCTCCTCGGCACGGCCCTGTTCGATCAGCGCTGTGCCGAGTTCGGTCAGCGTCTTGGTCATGCTGTCCGGCCTGCCGACCGCCTCGTAGTGCGCGAGGGCCTGCCGGAAGGCCTTCTCGGCGGCCGGCCAGCGCTTCAACGCGGCCCGGTCCAGGCCCAGTTCGTGCGCGGTCATGGCCGCCAGCAGGTTCATCAGCGGCGCGGACCAGCGTTCCACCAGCTCCAGCGCGCCCGCCAGGGCCCGCCGGCGGGTGTCCACGGCCTCCTCGGCCCGGCCGGACTCGCGCAGGCAGTTGGCGGCGCCCCGCAGGGTGACCAGCCGGCCGATCCTGGCGGAGCGGTTGTCGACCTCGGCGAAGGCGTCCGCGGCCCGGTGGAAGGCGTCGATGGCCTCGCGGTGGCGCCGCAGGTACCGCAGGCCGGAGGCGAGGTAGGTGAGCGCCCAGCCCTGCTGTTCCCTGTCCCCCAGCTGCCGGGCCAGCTCCAGCCCCTCCGAGGCCAGTTCGATGCCGCGTTGGTAGCGGTGCAGACAGGTGACGTAGGTCCAGGCCAGGTAGTTGACGTGCACCGCCTCGGCCTGCCGGTCGCCGAGCGCCCGGGCGGCGTCCACCGAGAGCTGGAACACCTCCGCCCAGATCCCCCAGCTCAGCAGCCGGTCGGAGAACCAGTGCATGGCCTCGGCGGTGTCGACCACCTCCCGGTACCGGCCGGCCTGCTGCGCGTGGTGCAGGGCCGCCAGCCACTCCGGGTGCTCGTACTCCAGCCAACGCGCCGCCTCGGTGAGGTGCGCCGACGCGGCTCCGGCGGAGCCGGCCGCGCCGACAGCGTCCCTGGCGTGCTCGGGGTCGAAGCGCAGACCGTACGCGGCGGCCCGGTCGAGGATCCAGCGTCCGGCCCGGGTCCGGGCCGCGGCCAGTTCCCCGGGCGTCTCGTCGACGGCGAGCCGCTCGCCCGCGTAGAGCCGCACCAGGTCGTGCAGGCGGTAGCGGTCCGGGGTGGCGGGCTGGACCAGTCCGGTGTCGACCAGCTGCTCCAGCAGCAGTTCGGTCCGGGCCGGCGACCGGCCCGCGTAGGCGGCGGCGACGACCGCGGTGAAGTCCGGTCCGGCGGTCAACGCGCAGCGCCGGAGCACCAGTCGGGACTCGGCGGGCAGACGCCGGTAGGACAGTTCGAAGGCCGGACGGACCGCCAGGTCACCGGTCTCCAGCAGGTCCAGCCGGTTCTCCTCGGCGGCGAGCTGGCGCACCAGGTGGGCGACCGGCTGCTGCGGCCGGGCGACCAGCCGCTGCCCGGCGATCCGCAGCGCGAGCGGCAGGTAGCCGCAGAGCCCGGCCAGTTCGGCGGTGGCGTCGGGCGCGGCGTCGATCCGCTCCCGGCCGGCGATCCGGGCCAGCAGGCCGGCCGCCTCGGCCGGGGCGAGCAGGTCCAGGCTCAGCCGGTGCACCGACTCCAGGCCGGGCAGTGCGTTGCGGCTGGTCACGATGGTGACGGCCGGTCCGGAGCCCGGCAGCAGCGGGCGCACCTGGCCCTCGTCGGCGGCGTCGTCCAGCACCAGGACCAGCCGCCGCTCGCGCACCAGAGCTCGGTAGAGGCCGGCCCGCTCCTCCGCCCCCGCGGGCACCGCGGCGTCCTCGACGCCCAGCGCGCGCAGCACCTGGCCGAGGGCGTCGCGGGGGGACAGCGGCTGGGCCGACATGCCTCCGAGGTCGAGGGAGAGCTGGCCGTCCGGGAAGCGCGGCGCCAGGGCGTGGGCGGCGTGCAGGGCGAAGGCCGTCTTGCCGAGGCCGGGCTGACCGCTGACCAGCACCACCCGGGGGTGCGCGGGCCGGTCGTCCGCGGCGAGCCCGACGAGCGCGGCGAGGACGCCCTCCCGGGCGGTGAAGTCGGCGATGTCACGGGGCAGCGCGAGGGCGCTCTGGCCCGCCGCGACGGGCGGCTCCTCACGGTCCTGCCCGCCCGGCCCGGCCTGGGCCACGACGCGCTCCGGGCCCGGCCGGACGCCGCGCGGGCGCCCGGAACGCGCGGCGCCGTCCAGCGCCTCGGCCTGCTCCCCGTCCAGCCCCAGGGCGACGGCCAGTGCCCGTACGGTGCGCCGCTGCGGCCCCCGGGTGCGGCCGCGCTCCATGTCCCCGAGGGCCCGCAGACTGACCCCGGCGGCCGCGGCCAGTTCCTCCTGGGTCAGACCGGCCGCCACCCGGTGCCCGGCGAGCAGACGGCTGAACCCGCCCACGTCCGTACCGGCCCCAGCGCCACCACCAGCCGCCATGCCCCGCCCCCACTCACTCGGTCCTGCCACTTCCGCACTTCTGCCTGGTCTCGCGCCGGCGGTCGACGCCAGGCAGAAGTATGCCCGGGCGGCGGAACTCCCCCGTCACCTCCCGTTCGTCGACGTCCCGTCCCAGGTCAGAGGTGCCGTCCGGGGCCGGGCGGTCCGGCGGCGACGCCGGTTCCGACCGTCGGAACTGCCGGTAGTTCCGCCTGTGGTTCCGCTCTCCGAACAACGGCTCGACGGCCGGTCGCGGTTCACCACCGACGAAATCACCTGCGTTTCCGCCCACCGCCGCGCCCCGGTCAGTGCTCGCCCGCCGCCAGGGCCTCGGCACGGCGCCGGGCCTCCGCGCCCTCCACGCCGCGGCCCAGCTCGCACAGCAGGTCCGCGAGCAGGCCGTGCGAACGGGCCTCCAGCACGGCATCGCCGACGGTACGGCCGAGGGCGACCGCGAGCCGTGCCGAGGAGAGCGCGGCGTCCCGGCGACCGAGGGCGTGCAGGGCGCGGGCGCGGCTGTGCGTGGCGAGGACCGCCTCGCCACCGGCGGAGCGGGTGGCGGCGGCCCGGACCGCCTCGTCGGCGTGGGCGAGGGCCGGACCCGGGTCACCGGCCAGGACCAGGGCGTCGGCCAGGCCGGTGAGCGAGGGAACCAGCAGGTGGAGCGTGGCCGGGGCGCGGGCGGCGGTCACCAGCTCGGTGAGCATCGGCAGCGCCCGCTCGTAGCGGCCGGCCCGCAGCAGCGCCGCGGCCACCCGGCCGCGGCACCGGTGGCGCAGCACCGCGTCACCGGCCCGGTCCGCCGCGGCGACCGCGACGTCCAGGTGCTCGACGGCGGTGCGGTGCGCCGCGCGGGCGACGTGCAGGACGGCCAGGTCGGTGCCGAGCCGGGCGACGGCCGCCTCGTCCCCGTCCGCGTGCGCGGCGCTCAGCCCGGCCTCGACGACGGCCCGCCAGTGGGCCCGGTCGTGGCCGGTGGTCTCGTAGAACAGGGCGATCCGGTGTGCGAGCTGCCAGGAACCGGTGCTCCGGCCGTACTGCTCGGCGCAGACCACGACGGCCCGCAGGGCGCTCTCCTCGCGGCGGAACCAGGCCGCCGCGCGCCCGCCGCCTCCGCCCGCCGCGCCCTCGGCCGTCCAGTCGGCGGTGACGTCCAGGTAGTGGGCGATCAGCCGGTCGAGGGCGACGAACCGTTCGTCGCAGCTGAGGTCGGCCGCCAGCCGGGCGGCGTAGCGGCGCACCAGCTCGCGCCGGGCGTAGCGGCCGGGCGTCGACTCCTCCAGCAGGTGGACGGCGTCCAGTCCGGTCAGCAGGGTGCGGGTGGTGGCGGGCGGGAGGTCGGCGAGGGCGGCGGCGGTGTCGGTGTCGATGACCGCGCCGGGGTGCAGGCCGAGCAGGGTGAACAGCCGGGCGGCGGCCGGCGCCAGCGTCCGGTACGACCGGTCCAGGGCGGTGGTGAGGCCGACCGGGCCGCGCGCGGTGCTCGTGCCGGTGCCGGAGAGGGCAGCCAACCCGGTTTCCTCGTCGGCGAGTTCCCGGACGAGGTCGCCCGGGGACCAGTCCGGTCGGGCGGCCAGCCGGGCGGCGGCCAGGCGCAGCGCGAGCGGCATGCGGTCGCAGCGCTCCGCGAGTTCGGCGAGTTCGCCGACGGCGTCCGGGCCGTCGCCGACCCGATCCGGTCCGAGGGTGCGGGCGAGCAGCGCGGCGGCGTCGTCGAAGGTCAGCGCGCCCAGCGGGAGCGGGATCCCGCCCTCGCGGACCAGCAGGTGGTGCAGGCGGCTGCGGCTGGTGACGACGGTGACGGGGGCCGGCCCGTCGCCGCCGTCGTCGGCCGTCGGAGGGTCGGGCAGCAGGGGGACGAGCTGCTCGTAGCCGGCGGCGTCGTCCAGCAGCACGGCCATCCGCCGGCCGGCGACGAGTTCGCGGTAGCGGCGGGAGCGTTCGGCGGTGGAGGCGGGCAGCGCTTCCGGGGCGACACCGAGGGCGGTGAGGAACTCGCCGAGCACCTCGGCGGGTTCGCGCGGCCCGTCCGGGTCGAAGCCGCGCAGGTCCGCACGGAGCAGACCGTCCGGGAAGTGCCCGGCGCCGAGCCCCGCCGCCCAGTGCCGGACCAGGGCGGTCTTGCCGGCCCCGGCCGGGCCGGTGACCAGGATCGGGCGGCCCGCCCGGGCGGCGGGCAGGGCCTCCTCCAGCCGGGCGAGTTCGGCGCCCCGGCCGACGAAGCGGCGGTCGGGCGGTGCGGGCCGGGCGCCGAACAGCTCACCGGCGCGGCGCAGTTCGGGCCCGGGCGGGCCGGCGAGCCGGGCCACCGCCCGCTCGTACCGCTCCCGCGCCTCCGCATGCCGCCCGGCCTGCTCCAGACAGCCGACCAGCCGGGCGGTCAGTGTCTGCCGGGACGGGTGGGCGTCGGCCGCCGCCGCCAGTTCGGCGGCCGACTCACCGCCGCGGCCCGCCCGGAGCAGGCCCTCGGCCAGCCGCTCCAGGGCGCGCAGCCGCAGATCGGCGAGGTGCGGGAGTGCCCGCTCGCGCAGCAGGGCGGAGCCGCAGTCGGTCAGCGCCGGGCCGCGCCACAGGTCCAGCGCGGCACGCAGCAGCGGCAGCGCCGGGTCCTCCGGGGCCCGCTCACCCGTGACCGGGCCGTCCGGGGCGGCGGGCCCGGGCAGCAGCACCCCCGCTTCTTCGCACAGGCGGGCGAAGCGCAGCGCGTCGACCCGGTCGGGCTCGCCGGCCAGCAGGTACCCGGCGCCCCGGGTGTCCAGCGCCAGCCCCGGCCCGTCCAGCAGGTGGCGCAGCGCCGCGACGTGCCCCTGCAGGGCGGCCCGCGCGGTGGGCGGCGCCGAGCCCTCCCAGACCAGCTCGATCAGTTCCTCGGTGGCCACCGTCTGGTTCAGCCGGGCGGCGAGCGCGCACAGCAGCGCCCGTCGTTTGGGGGCCGACGGCGTCAGCGCCGTCCCGTCCTCCCGCCGCACGACCACCGGCCCGAGCAGATCGATGTGCACGCGCCCCGCTCCTCCCCTGCCCGTCAACTCCCTTCCGAGGATAGGCCCGACCTGCCCGTTCACGATCCCGCCGTCCCGTCGGGCCGACGGGACGGGACCCGCCGCACCGGGCGCTCGGCCCGGGCTCGGGGACCTGCCGCACGTGGTTCCACCATGGCCCGCACGGTATCCGGCGGGTCCGACACGAAGGACCGGTCGCCGCCACGGCCTCCGGCCCGGCACGGGCCCGCGGCCGAAACGCCCCGGCGGCCGGCGCAACCGGCACCCGCCCCTCCCGCGTATACCGGGGGCAGGGACGACGACCTGGTGCGGACCGCTGCGGTCCGCGCACTACACTGCTCCACCCCGGGGGCCACCCCGGACGTGGTGTGCGGCGAACGTGGGGGTACGTGGTGCGGATTCGGCTGCTCGGCCCGGTGGAGTTGCGGGTCGGGGCGGACGGCTTCGCGACCTTGGCCGGGGCGCAGCGGCGGGCGGTGCTGGCCCTGCTGGCGCTCGGGCTCGGACGCGTGGTCACCGTGGACCGGTTCTGCGAGGCGCTGTGGGGCGAGCGGTCTCCGGCCAGCGCGCGGGCCGCCGTCCAGGGACACGTCGCGGCGCTGCGCAAGGTGCTCGCCGACACCCCGTTCGAGCTGCACACCCGGGCGTCGGGCTACCTGCTGACCGGACCGGCCGACGACGTGGACGCGCTGCGCTTCGAGGCACTGACCGCCCGGGCCGCCGAACACGCCGACACCGGCGGCCCCGGTGGCGACACCGAGGCGATCGCGCTGCTGGAGGAGGCGCAGCGGCTGTGGCGCGGCGAGGCCCTGGCCGACCTGCCCGACACCCCGCTGCGCACCGCCGCCGTGGACCACCTGAAGCAGTCCCGCACCGCCGCCCTGCTCCGCTGGGCCTCGCTGCGGCTGCGCCAGGGCAGCGGTGCGGCGGCGGTCGCGGTACTGGAACAGGACGTCCGCGCGGACGGGCTGCGCGAGGAACCGGTGGCTCTGCTGATGCGCTGCCTGCGCCAGGCCGGCCGGCCCGCCGACGCGCTGACCGCCTATCACCGGGCCCGGCAGCGACTGGACCGCGAACTGGGGATCCGGCCCGGCCCGGCGCTGCAGGCGGCCCTCGCCGAGGTGCTCGCCGACGACCGTCCTGACGCCCTGCCCGCCGTGCCCCCGGCGCCCGGGTCCGGCGCCCGGGTTCCCCAGCAACTCCCCCGCCGGATGGTGGACTTCGTCGGACGGCAGGCCGAACTCGACCGGCTCGACCACGACTGCGGACCGGACCGCGCCGCGGACGGCCCGGTCCTGGTGGTCGGCCCCGCCGGGGTCGGCAAGAGCGCGCTGGTCACCGCCTGGGCACACCGCTCCGCCGCCCGCTTCCCCGACGGCCGGCTCCACGCCGACCTGCACGGCCTCGACCCGGACGGACCGGCACGCCCCGACGCCGTCCTCGCCGACTTCCTGCACGCCCTCGGCGTTCCCGCCGACGCCGTCCCCGCCGACCGCGCCGGACGCGCCGCGCTGTTCCGCGAACGCACCGGGGGCCGCCGGCTGCTGGTGGTCCTGGACGACGCCGCCGACCCCGACCAGGTTGCCGACCTGCTGCCCGAGGGGCCCGGCTGCGCCGCGGTCGTCACCAGCCGGGGCCCGCTGGAGGACCTGGTCGCCCTCGACGGGGCCGCCCTGCTGCGCCTGGCCGCGCTGCCCGAGGAGGACGCCCTGCTGCTCCTCGAACGCGCCCTGACGCCCGAACGGGTCCGCGCCGAACCCGAGGCGGCCGCCCGCCTCGTCCGCCTCTGCGACCGGCTGCCGCTCGCCCTGCGGACCGCCGCCGCCCACCTGGCCTCCCGGCCCGACTGGACGGTCGCCGAACTCGCCGACGAACTCGCCGACGAGCGGACCCGGCTGGCCGTCCTGGACGCCGACGGCGCCCACGGCATCGGCGCACAACTCCGGCTCACGCACCGCCGGCTCTCCCCGTCCGCCGCCGACCTGCTCACCGCCCTGGCCGTCCACCCCGGCGGCGAGGTGGACACCCTGGCCGCCGCGGCCCTGCTCCGCACGGACACCGCCACCGCCCACCGGGCGCTCGGCGAACTCGCCGCCCACCACCTGCTCACCGGCACCGCCCCCGGCCGCTACGGCCGCACCGACCTGGTCCGGCTGTTCGGCGCGGACCTGCTCGCCGACCTGCCCGAACCGCGCCGGCAGCTGCTCCGGGAGCGCCTGGCGGACCACTACCTCGCCGCCCTCCAGCACTGCGGCTCCTTCCTCGACCCCGGTCAGGAGGACGCCGACCCGCCCGTCCACCCGCCGCAGGCCCTCCCGTCCGCCGTCGACATCCGCACCGCGCTCGACTGGTTCCGGGCCGAGGAACCCGCCGTCCGCGCACTGGTCGACGCCCTCGCCGTCACCGACCCCGAACGCGCCTGGCGCCTCGCGCTGACCAGCGGCTCGCTCTACTACGGCGCCAGCCGCTTCACCGACTGGCTCGCCCGCACCCGCGTCGGCCAGGAGGCGGCCGAACGGTGCGGCGACCCGGTGGCGATCGCCCTGCTGCACAACTGCCGGGCCCAGGCGCTGGTCGCGCTCGAACGGCGGCACGAATCGGCCGAGGCGGCACGGAGGGCGGTCGCCGCCACCGACTCCGCCGACGGCCCGCGGGCCGCGTCCGCACGCGTCCGGGCTCTCGCCACCCTCGCCC
This sequence comes from Kitasatospora sp. NPDC048545, assembly GCF_040651155.1. Taxonomy (NCBI): domain Bacteria; kingdom Bacillati; phylum Actinomycetota; class Actinomycetes; order Kitasatosporales; family Streptomycetaceae; genus Kitasatospora; species Kitasatospora sp. NPDC048545. The sequence continues at coordinate 2,780 of NZ_JBEZIQ010000098.1, read as the reverse complement.
TGGTCACCGCGATGCTCGGCGACCCCGCCGAGGCCGGGCGGCTGGCGGCCTCCGCCACCTCCCTCGCCGTGGCCTCGGGCAACCGCCGCCGACTCGTCGACGCCAAGGTCCACCAGGGCTGGGTCAGCCTGGCGACCGGCGACCGGGACGGCGCACAACTCAGCTCCCGCGAGGCCCGCGAGCTGCTGCCGCCCGCGCCGGTCACCCAGGTCCACCTCTGGTCGATGCTGACCGAGGCGCAGGCCCTCCCGCCGACCGTCCGCGACGAGACCGCCGACCTCGCCTGGCACCGGCTGCTCGCCGCCTGCGAGGAAGCCGGCCTGCTCTACCTGCACGCGCTCGCCGAACAGTCCTACGCCGCCCACCTGCTGGCCCGCGGCCGCGAGCGGGAGGTCGGCGAGCGGCTGCGCACCGCGCTCGACCGCTTCCGCTGCCACGACCGGTCGGCCGGCTACCGCAGCGAGTTCACCACGAGCCTGGAGGAGTCGCTCGACCGGCGCTCCCCGGACCGGTCACCGGTCCGGTGATCCCGGGTCGGTGACCTGCGCCCCGGCCCCGGGCCGCCGACCCGGGGTCGGTGACCGGCCGGGCGTCACCGGGCTGTTCACCCGCCGGGCGTCACCGGGCTGCCGAGGCGGCGCCGCTCTCCGCGGCCGCCGCCGACGACCGCGCGGTCGGGGCGTACCCGTGCTCCGCCGCCAGGACCGGACGCAGCGCCCGGATCGCGTAGAAGTTGCGGGACTTGACCGTCCCCGGCGGCACCCCCAGCCGGGCCGAGGCCTCCAGCACCGACCGGTCCTTCAGGTGCAGCTCGACCAGCACCTCCCGGTGGTGCTTCTGCACCCGGCGCAGCGCCAGCGAGATGTCCCGGGCGACCACGACCTGTTCGTACGGGTCCTCGGCGAGCGGGCGGTCCTCCAGCGGCTCGCCGATCACCTCCTTGGCGCGGGCGGCGGCCATCCGGTAGTGGTCGATCGCGATCCGCCGGGCGACCGTGAACAGCCAGGGCCGGCTCTGCTCCGGCCCGGCGCTCAGGGCCTCCGGGTGCTGCCAGGCGCGCAGCAGGGTCTCCTGCAGGATGTCCTCGGCCTTGCCGCGGTCGCCGCCGGTGGTCCGCAGCAGCGCACGCAGCAGGTAGCCGCCGTGCAGCCGGTGGATCTCGGCGAGCGTGTCGGGGTCGAGGGTCGGACGGGCCTCGCGGGCCGGGGCGGTGACGGCCCCCTCCACGTCCGACGGGCCCCCGGAGGGCTTGGCGACGGGCGTGGGCTGGGCGGCGGACGGCTTCGACACGCGCTACCTCTCAGATCGGGCAGGGGACACGGCGCGGGCAGGGCACCGCTGGGCACCGGCCGGACGGCCCCGGCGGCGACTGTGACAGCAGACTGCCGGACCCCGCCAAGTCCTCACCAACGATCCGCCAACGCCCCGGCTCACAGCCCCCGGACCGCCGCCGGAGCCGCTGTCGGCGACGCCCGCCCCGCACCCTCGCGGCCCGTTCCCGTGGCGCGTTCCCGCCCCCCGGACCGCAACCCGCGCCGCACCCCCGCGGCCCGGTGACGCCGGACATGGCCGGACAGGGCTAGTCGACGGCGAGCGCCCGCAGCAGCTCCTGCACCCCGTCCTCGCCCCGGTGCTCGATCAGCATCGCGACCCAGGTCGCCAGCCGTTCCCGCTCCGCCACCGACCACGCCGCCGCCGACGGGTGCTCGTCCACCACCAGCGCCGAGGCCACCCCCAGCAGGCCCGGCGGCGCCGACCCCGGCCGCCACCGGCCCTGCGGCACCGCCCGCAGCGCCAGCCGCCGGGCGACCGCGATCACCTCCTCCGCCGGTGCCTCCGGCACACCCAGCCCGGTCGGCCCCGGCACACTCGGTGCGCCCGCCCGCACCAGGGCCGCGATCAGCTCGCGCGCCTCCGGACCGTCCGCATCCATCCCGTGCCCCTCCCCCGTCCCGATCACGGGACTCACACTCGTTCGACCTCGGTGGCACTCGGCGGGCGCCGGGTGCCACCGCACGACGGTACCGAGCGGTAGCCGGTCGGGTAGAGGATTTTCTGCCGAACGACCGGACGGGCGACGGAGCGGCCCGGCCTCCCGGCACGACGGGGGCGCGCGCCGCGCCCTGCCCCGCTCAACGGTCCTCCCACCGGGGCCGGTTCAGGTGAACCGGAACGGGCCCGTCAACCGTGGTCCGGACCGGGGCGCCGCCCGGGGGCGCCGGTCGGTCGGGCGCGGCAGGACCGGGAGTCCGGGGCGTGGCAGGACCGGGAGTTCACGGGTGGCGGCCGGCCCCACCGCAGGTCGCACGCCGTCGCGCCCCGCGCGCAGGGGACTCACCGCACGGACGGCGCGTCGCTCACCCGAGGCCGTCGGGCCGGCCGGCCGGGACGTCCTGCGGCAGCAGCAGGCCCAGCGCGACCGGGTCCACGCCGTCGAGGCGGGCGAGGCGGCCGGCCTGCCGGGTGATCATCGCTTCCAGGGTCCGGCGGGCGAAGCGGCCGTTGCCGAAGGTGCGGTCGCGCGGGACGGCTTCGCACAGCTGTGTCAGAGCGGCGAGGGTCTCGGGGGCGCAGACGTAGCCGGCCTGTTCGGCCTGCAGCCGCACGATGGTGACGAGTTCGTCGGCGCTGTAGTGGTCGAAGGCGATCTGCCGGGAGAAGCGGGAGGCCAGGCCGGGGTTGGAGGCGAGGAAGCCCTGCATCTCCTCCTGGTAGCCGGCGACGATCACCACGACCTCGTCGCGGTGGTCCTCCATGAGCTTCATCAGGGTGTCGACGGC
>NZ_JBEZIQ010000097.1:0-20497 GCF_040651155.1 Kitasatospora sp. NPDC048545 | reverse complement strand
CCGCCAGGTCACCACCGACCCGGTACCCCTCCGGACGATCCGCAGCAGCCGTCTCCCCTCGTCGTCATCGATCTCCCGGACCTGCACGCGTTCAGCCACGTGATCATTCTGACCGTCCGGAGCCACCCTCCGCAGCACCAGACGACTCGTCACGAGAGGGCGAACGTTGCCTGATGCGGCACTAGGAGATGGCGGCTTTCCAGACCCACGAGGTGACGCGCGGGCGGTCGTCGAGCTCACCCCGGCCAGTGGACCAGAGAAGAACCTGGACAGGGTCACCCGGCGGAGCACCGGGGAACAGCCGACTGAGTACCGCGGCGCAGAGGTCCGCTGGGGGGCGCCACGCGATCCCCAGCCCCTGGGTGATGTCGTGCGTGTGAAGGAGGGTCTCAGCGACTCCCATCGCGGCGAATCCCGCCGGATCACATGGTCCCCAGTGCCAAGCGCGATCGCCGGGTGCGGCTGCGGCGACCGCAGTACTCAGGAGTCTTCCGCAGGCGGTTACGATCCTGAGCACCTCGCGCGCCGGTGCATCGGCGTTGACGGTGAGGTCAAAGGGCAGGTATGCGTCCGCCGGACGAGCCGCCAACTGCCCCGCATAGGCGAGCAGGTCGTGCGCTACGTGCGCGGCGGTCTGCCGGCAGCTCCAGTCCAGCGACCCGGCTCGGGCCTGCCAGTCCTCGGAATCGTGCGGGCTGAGCACCCGAACCATCTCGTCTACGGCCTGGTCGACGTCTCGACTGTCGATGCGATGCATCCCGTGATCGTCGCAGCGTTGACGACCATCAACAAGTGTGATCCGACCGCAGACGAAATCCGCCCGGACGCATCCTGTCGGGAGCGCAGTCCGGGCGGGCTCACGACTGGACTTGCCGGCCGCACGCCACACGCTACCGGTCACTCTCCCTGCTGGCCCGATCACCCGAACTCGCGGCCGCGGCCGTCCACGTCCGCACCTTCGCGGCCATCATGACCAACCGCGAAGGAGACCGACTGACCCGCTGGATCGCCGACGTCTGCGCGGACGTGCAGTGCGGCCTGGCCGGCTTCGCCACCGGACTGCTCACCGTCCTCGACGCCGTCGTCCACGGCATGAGCACCGAGTGGTCGTCTGGACCGGTCGAGGGCCGCGTCAACGACCTGAAGGCGCTCAAGCGCAGCATGTTCGGCCGAGCGAAGCCACCGCTGCTGCGCAAGCGGCTCCTCCTGACCGCAGCCGGCCGCCGCGATGACCACTACCTCTCCGTTTACGGAACAGCAGGGCACGACGTTCGGTGACCCCGTCCGTACGCCCCATCGCCAACGGCGGGCGAAAAACGCGGGCGGCACCGTGGCGCGCCGAAATGCCGGTTACTCGGGCTGCGAAGCGCTTCCCGTCATGTCCGAGCCGCAGTCTGGGAGGGGAGTCGCTCCGTGTCGGCACCGAAGGGGAGGAAGACGGTGCGGGTTGCGAGGAGCCAGTCGCCATCGAGGTTACGGAAGGTGTCCTCGTAGTGGCCCACGTTGGCCGGGAGGCGAGGCTCGATCATGCCGCCGGCGTAGCCGTCGACCCGGTATGTCGTCAGATACGAGATAGCGCGGGCCGTCGTCGTGGACTCCACCGTGACCAGGATGTTCGTCATCAGGCGACGCGAGAGCCGGTCCGACGGGCGCGAGGCGAAGTAGGCCCGCAGGGCGTCACGGCCCTCGATGCGGCGGTCACCGTAAGGCCATTGCCAGATGCCGTCGGGCGTGAACAGCTCAGCCACCGAGCTCGGCTCGCCAAGGTCGAGACGGTGGATGAAGTCCACAATGATCCGCTCGCACGCGCGTTCTGCGAGCATCTGGTCGATCGGGGCGATGATCTCGTCGTCCATTCCCCCTTCCTATCAGCTCGATCACGGTGCAGGGCAGCGGTTTTGGGCAATGCCCAGCACAAGCGCGGCATCGATCGTAATTGTCACCCACCAGCTTCCGGCTACAAGGGGCGATAGGCGGGGCGAGAACCGGAGCGCTGCAAGCGGCAGCGGGTGACCACCGCATGCAGCACGAGCAGTCCCGCACCCTCAGTCCCAACCGGGTACGGGCGGCAGCGGCCAGACCGGTGGGGTCGGGAGCGTGCGGCCGGCGTGGCTGTCCGGGGCCGGGCCGCGTCCGGCGAGCCAGGCGAGCAGGACGTGGCCGGGGGCGCTGACGGTGGCGCCGGTGGCGGCGGGGTTCCAGCTGCGCCCGAGGTCGGTGGCTTCCAGCCGGGCGACGGGGAAGTCCCGCGCGGCCAGGGTGGCGACGGTCGTGTCGAGTGCCCAGGCCACGTAGTCGGTGGGCCAGTCGGCCGTGGTGCGGCCGAGGGCGAGGTCGACGTGGTGGGTCTGGAGTTCGCGCCGGGCGCGGTGGAGGGTGAACCAGGCGGGGTGCCACCACCCGCCGAGGGCCTGGACGGGCGCGGTCCAGCGCTCGGCGGGCACGGTCGCCGCCTCGTCGGACAGCCCGTCCAGGCTGCGCCGCAGGTCGGCGACGAGTTCGGCCGCGTCCCGCTCGGCCCCCTCCCGCAGGGCCCGGTCCGGCGCGCCGCCGTCCGGCCGCGGCCCTGGCGCGGCGCCGGTGCGCGCGAGCGCGAGCAGTCGGCGGTACGCGTCGGCGCTGCGTGCGATGTGGGTGATGACGTGGGCGCGGCTCCAGCCGGGCAGTGCGGACGCCCCGCGGGCCTGCCGGTCGGTCAGGCCGCCGAGGGCGTCGCAGAGCCGGCCGACGTCGGCACGGACCGCGCCGAGCAGGGCGGTGAGCTCGGCGGGGGCGAGCGCGGCGGGGGCGGGGGCGGCGGTGGGGTTCACGGGCCCGAACTCTACGGTGGCCCGCCGCCCGTCGCCCCTCCCCGGCTGTCCGCCGCCCCTCCCCCGACCGCCCCCGTCGTCGGCCTCCATGACGGGCCGTCGTCGGGTCGAGGCCCTACGGGCGGCGGGCCCAGGCGGAGATCATCGGGGCGGTGGCGAGGTCGAGCCGGCCGGAGGCGACGTTGGCGAGGTGGTGGTCGATCTCCTCGTCCGTGGCGAGGCCCTCCGACACGAGCAGTGCGCGGATCTGGCGGACCGTGGCGTCCTCCAGAACGGCGCAGGCCGGTGAGGTGATCGGGAAGTAGGCGTCGGCCTGCACGTCGACCAGGCCGGCCTCGCGCAGCACCCGGGGCAGGGTCCGCCCGTACGCGAGGTCGGCGCCGCGGGCCGCCATCAGGGTGCGGAAGCCGGAACGCAGCCGGTTGGCGAGGCGCTCGGCAGGGCCGGACTCGTCCGGGCAGAGCAGTGGCTGGAGCGCGGGGTCGGCGTCCTCGATGAGCAGCCAGCCTCCGGGGCGCAGGGCCTGGATCATGCGGCGGAGGGCTTCGGCGCGGTCGGCGACGTGCACCAGGACCAGTCGGGCGTGCACGAGGTCGAAGGCGCCGGGCGGTGGCGGGTCGGCGGCGACGTCGTGGGTCAGGACCTCGATGGTGCCGCCGGCGGCGGGGGCGGTCCAGGAGACGTCGATGTCGGTGGCGACCACCGTGCCCGTCGGGCCGACGCGGTCGGCGAGTCCGAGCGGGACGGAGGGGCCGCCGGCGCCGACCTCCCAGCAGCGCATGCCGGGGCCGAGGCCGATCGTGTCGACGTGCCGGAAGGTCACGGGGTCGAAGAGTTCGGCGAGGGCGCCGAAGCGGATGCCCGCCTGCGACTGCCGGTTGTCCAGCAGGTATCCGTGGTCGCTGTTGTGCTCAGCCATGCCGGGATTCTCGCAGGCGGACGGCGGAGCGGCCGAGCCGGCTCCTTGTTGACGAAACGTCAGCAAGTTCTGTCCACTGCCTTGACGGCGCACGGTCACGGCCCTAGAACCAGTCCTAGAACGTCGTGGGCCCCCGGGTCCCCACCGCCCGGGAGCCGCGAAAGGTCGTCTTCTCGCCCCTCACCGAGAAAGAGGCTCTTCCCATGCGCTTCAGCCGCCACCTTGCCGTCCCCGCCGCCGCCGTCGCGGCCCTCGCCGCCGCCACCGCGCTCTCCGTCGTCGCCGCGCCCGCGTCCGCGGCGCCCGAGTCCGTCGCCGCCGTCCCGGTGCTCACCGCCGGCAGCGCGGGCGGCGCCGCCGTCGCAGCGGGCGACGCGCTCGCCGCGCCGCTCGCCGGGGGCACCGTCGCCACCTTCTACTCGACCGCCACCAGCACCACCGGTGTCACCTGCGCCGTCTCGCAGCTCGCCGAGAAGGTGCTGACCAACCCGGCGGCCCCCGGGTCGGCCACCGGCTCGCTGACCGGTCTGACCTTCGGCTCGTGCACCAGCAACGTCACCGGCGTCACCTCGGTGCGCAGCCTGACCGTCGGCAACCTCGCATACGGCGTGACCGTCTCCGACGGCCCGGGGCTCCCGGTCACCCTCGCCGGCGGGTCGGCCGGGCCGATCCAGGCCACCGCCGTGCTCAACAGCTGGTTCGGCACCATCACTTGCACCTACCAGCTCAGCGGCGCCTTCGCGGGCAACGCCGACAACGCCGCGCACAGCCTGGTCTTCCGCAACGAGCACTTCGCCAAGAGCGGCGGCTCGGGCCTCTGCCCCGGCGACGGGTACTTCTCCGCGGCGTACGGCCCGGTCGCCGACACCACCCAGCCGGGCGCCCCGGCGGTGTACGTCAACTGACCTCCGCGAGGGCCCGTCTTCAAACCCGCGTCGGCGGGGCGACGCCCTCCGGGCGGACGGCGGAGGTGTGAAGACGGGCTCGGCCGCGCATCCCTCTGCGCCCGGTGGTCCGGGGCGGGACGACCTTCGTCCCCCTCGGCCGCCCGGGCGGCGTCCAGGCCCACAAGCTCCTCATCCCGCCTGGCCCGGGCGGCGAGCCGGAGCCGAGGACCCATGAGGGCATCGAGTGGGTCCACGTGCGCTCCGGCCGGCTGCGCCTGCTGCTGGGCGACCGGAGCCCGCGCCACCCGACCCGCTCGCCCGTCCCCGAACTCGCTGGTGACGATCCGTCACCTGCCGTCACGTGTCGCAGGGTTACCGGACCGACCCCCTCGGGATCACGAACCGGCGGCCGCCGGCGCAAGGTCCCACCCGCAGCGCAGGTTCCAGCGCCCCGCACGCCCGGAGAGCTCGGTGACCGACAGCGGCCGGACGTCGAGCCGCCAGAAGACCGCCGGGGGGAGGCCGAGCGCGTGCACCACGGCCGCCCGGACCACCGCGGGCTCCGCCACCACTGCCAAGCGTCCTGCCTCACCGGCCAGTTCGTCCAGCCGGGCACCCACCCGGGCGAGGAGGTCCAGCACCGACTCGCCACCGTGCGGCGCCGCTGCCGGATCCGCCAACCAGGCGGCGACCGCCGCCGGTTCGGCCGCCGCGACCTCGTCGAGCGTCCGACCGCGCCAGGAGCCGACGTCCAACTCGGCCAGCCGCCGGTCCGGTTCGGCCGGCAGACCGAGCGCCTCGGCCGTCCGGTGGCAGCGCACCGAGGGCGAGGCCAGGCTGCGGGCCGGCGTCGGCAGCGCCCCCGCCGCCGCACGGGCGGCCGCCGACGCGGCCTCCTCCGGCGGGCCGTCGTCGCCGAACCGCGCCGCGCGCAACCCGTCGCCGATCGCCGGTGCGACGAACATCACCCGTACCGTCATTCGCTCCCCTCCCGTCCCGGAACCCGGCCTTGCACCGCACACGTACCGGATTCCGCTGCCTGTTCCGTGCCGGTCGCGCGCCCGTGAGCCCCCGCGCAGCCCCTTGGCCGGGGGTTCCGGACACGGTACCGTCCCTGCGACAACTGAAGACGGCAGAGCGCGGAAGCCCGGTGAGACTCCGGCACGGTCGCGCCACTGTGAAGCCGCAGCCCTGGTCCCCGCCTCGGCCCGGCGAGTCAGACCCGCCCTGCCGTCGGTGCTCCATCGACACGGGACGCGTGTTCCCAGAGGAGGTCGGCCATGGCTCACCCCATCGCCCCCGCTGCCCCCGCCGCTCCGGCGGTCACCCCCATCTCCGTCAAGGCGATCCTGCCCTGGGCCGTGTTCTTCGGCATCCTGCTGATGGCCCTGATCTACTTCGTCGGCGCCGAGCAGGGCGCCACCTCCCTCATCTCCGGCGAGGACGTGCACGAATGGGTGCACGACGGTCGCCACCTGCTCGGCTTCCCCTGCCACTGATCAGGGGACGATTCCGTGAACTCCGCAACCGTCAGATCCCTGCTCGTCCGCGGCATGCTGGCCGGCCTCGGCGCCGGCCTGCTCGCCCTGGTCGTGGCCTACCTGCTCGGTGAACCCCGGGTGGACGCCGCGATCGCCTACGAGGAAGCCCACGCGGCCGGGGCACCCGAGATGGAGATCGTCAGCCGGTCCCTGCAGTCGACTGCCGGGCTGGCCACGGGCGTTCTGGTCTTCGGCGTCTCGCTCGGCGGCATCGCCGCGCTCGCCTACTGCTTCGCCCTCGGCCGGGTCGGCCGCTTCTCCCCGCGCGCCACGGCGGCCCTGCTGTCCGGCGTCGCGCTGGTCGCGGTCTACCTCGTGCCGTTCCTCAAGTACCCGGCCAACCCGCCGTCGGTGGGCGACCCGGAGACCATCGGGAAGCGCACCACGCTGTACTTCCTGATGATGGCGCTCAGCGTGCTGCTGGCGGTCGCCTCGGTGATCGTCGGCAAGCGGCTCGCGCCGCGCCTGGGCAACTGGTACGCGACCGTCGTGGCCGTCCTCGGCTTCGCGGTGGCGGTCGGCCTCGCCTTCGCCTTCCTGCCCGCCGTCAACGAGGTGCCCGAGGACTTCTCGGCCACCCTGCTCTGGCAGTTCCGCCTCGCGGCGCTCGCCATCCAGCTCACCCTCTGGACGTCCTTCGGGCTGCTGTTCGGCCACCTCGCCGAGCGCCTCCTGCACCCGAAGCCGGCCACGGCCACCCCTCGGGAGGCCGCTCCGGAGACGGCCGCGTCCGTCCACTGACCGACGCCGGTTCGGTAGTGGGAGGCCGGTCGGGGCGACACCACGTCGCCCCGACCGGCCTCCGGCGTTCCCGGACGTCCTCCGGCAGGCCCGACCGTCCTCCGGCGGCCCGGCGGACCTCCGGCGGCCTCGGCGGGCCGGAGCTCAGGGGCCCGGCCGTGCCGCCTCCCGGTGCCGCCAGCGCACCCGGTCCTCGGCCCCGGACCGGCCCGCCGCCGTGGCCGACCGCTCCGGCGCCCGGTAGTCCGTGCAGGAGAGCACCAGCATCTCGCCCTCCCCCGGCTGGAACCGGTACGCCACCGGCTCCACCCGGCTGGGGACCCCGAGCCCCGCCAGCTCCCGGCGCAGCCGCTCCAGCTCCGGGTAGCGGACTCCGGTGTCGTACACCACCAGCGGGAACAGCCGGACCTCACGGCGTGCCACCCGCGCGAGGTCCAGCAGCGCCGCCCGGTGGAACTCCTCGTCGAGCCGGTTGCCGTACGAGAACAGCAGGTGCGAGCTGAGCACCAGGTCGAAGGAGTCGTCCGCGAAGGGGAGTTCGGGAAGCGAACCGGCGACGTAGCGGTCCGGGCGGGCGGCGATGTCGGCCCGGAAGGCCCTGGCGTTGGCGGTCCACTGGCCGATCATGTCGTCCACGTCGCTGTACCGGGACCAGCCGAAGCCGGCCGTCTCCTTCACCAGCAGGTCCCGCTTGAAGACCGTCTCCCGTTCCACCAGCAGGCCCAACTCCTCCCGGTGGTCGGCGTACTGGCGGTCCACGGCGACCGCGTCGATGCCGCGCCGCCCGGCCTCGGCGACGAACCCCGCCGCACCGGCCGGGCAGTCCAGGACGCGCTGCTCCAGGTCCCGGTCGGTGAGCGCGAACATGGCCCGGTACTCCTCGAAGGAGCGTGCGCTGACCAGCACCGGCTCACCCCCGCCCGACGAACGGCATGGTGGTCGGCAGCACGACCAGCGACTGGATGCTGGTGTCCGGCGGCTGGGCGGCCATCAGGACGAGCGCGTCGGTGAAGCGCTCGACCGGGATGGTCGCCTCGACCGCCATCGTGCCGTCGGCCTGCATCGCGGCCGGCTGCGGTCCGCCGTCGACCGGGCTGACGTTGCCGACGTCGATCTGCCCGCAGGAGATGCCGTACGGGCGGCCGTCCAGGGCGAGCACCTTGGTGAGGCCGAGCACCGCGTGCTTGGCGGCCGTGTACGCGACCGAGTTGGGGCGCGGCACGTACGCCGAGGGGGCGCCGTTGTTGATGATCCGCCCGCCCTGCGGGGTCTGGGTGCTCATCACCCGGAAGGCCTCGCGGGCGCAGAGGAAGCCGCCGGTGACGATGGTGTCGAGCACCCGGTTCCAGTCCTCGAACGGGGTCTCGGTGATCAGCCGGCGCGGCGCGGCGGCGCCCGCGTTGTTGAACAGCAGGTCCAGCCGGTCGTACCGGTCGCGGACGGCGTCGAAGAGCCGGGCGACCTCTTCCGGGCTGCGGATGTCGGTCGGGACGGGCAGCACCCGGTCGGCGGCCGGGCCGGCGAGGGCGGCGGTCTCCTCCAGCGCGTCCTTGCGCCGCCCGGCGACGGCGACGGTCCAGCCGGCCTCCAGCAGAGCCAGCGCGGAGGCCCGGCCGAGTCCGCTGCCGCCTCCGGTGACGATCGCGACCCGTCCGTGCGATGCGGTCAACGTGCCCACTCCTCCCCCTCGTTCACCCAGATCCGCAGCATCCGGCGTGCGTACCGGCCAGGTTCGTCGACGAACGGCGAACGCCCGTGCAGCACACGGCTGTTGCGGATGATCAACAGGTCCCCGGCGGCCATCGGCAGCCCGAAGGCGATCTCCGGCCGGTACAGCACCTCGTCCAGGACGCCCAGCGCCTCCCACTGACGGTCCGTCAGATCAGGTCCGCCGCGGTCCGGGGAGGAACGGACGGTGCGGGTCTGGTAGTAGCAGCCGACCGTCCCCTCCTTCTGGCGGTAGAGGATCGGGGTGACCACCACCTGCGGGCCCGCCCGGCCGCTCCGGTCGAACGTCCAGTCCTCGCAGAGCGTGGCCAGCGCGTCCGGCCGCTCCCGCTCGATCAGGTCGCGGACGTGTCGGGCGCTCGCCAGCTTGGTCAACCCGCCGCCGTCGAAGGCGGGCCGGAGGCAGAGCAGGACGAGCAGGTCGCAGGTGTCGCAGTGGAAGCCGAGTTCGGTGTTGCCGTCGCCGTCCTGGTCGCGCAGCACCGAGGTGAGATCGCCGCGCCCGTTCTGCGGGACGATCCGGCCGTAGTCCCGCAGCAGGAAGGAGAGCACCTCGGTGATCTGCTCCTCCGGGTGCGCCGGGTCCACCAGGCCGCCGATGTGGGTGACGCCGACGGAGGCGACGGCGTCCCGGACGAAGTCCCGCAGCCAGGCGCGCACCGGCTCCGCCGCGCCCCACCGCCCGGCCCGCGCGTCGGCCCACAGCAGCCGCCGTTCCACCTCCCCCAGCGGGAGCGACCAGAGCGCCCGCCGGGCGTCCAACTCCAGGCTGCTCCAGCCGATTTCCTTCACCGTCTCCATCGCTCTCCTCCCTACCGGCTTCCGGCCGCGACGGCCTTGGCCCACAGCTCCAGCGCCTCGTCCACCTGCCCGGCCGTGACCACCAGCGCGGGGATCATCCGGACCACGTTGAGGTGGATCCCGCACGGCAACAGCAGCAGGCCGTGCTCGGCGGCCGCCTGCTGGACACGCCGGGCCGCCTCCGGATCCGGGGAGCCGTCCGGGCGGCAGAACTCACTGGCGGCCATCAGCCCGAGCCCGCGGACGTCGGCGATCCCGGGCGCCCCGGCGGCCACCGCCCGCAGCCCGGCCAGCAGCCGCTCGCCCTGTTCGGCGGCGTTCTCGACCAGCCGCTCCTCGCGCAGCACGTCCAGGGTGGCCAGGGCGGCCGCGCAGGCCACCGGGTTTCCGCCGTAGGTCCCGCCCTGCGAGCCGGGCCAGGCGCGGCCCATCAGCTCCGCGGGCGCCGCGATCGCGGACAGCGGGAAGCCGCTGGCCAGGCCCTTCGCGGTGATCAGGACGTCGGGACGCAAGCCCTCCCCGTTCGGGCGGGCGTCCTCGTACTGGTGGGCCCAGAACCGGCCGGTGCGGCCGAAGCCGGTCTGCACCTCGTCCAGCACCAGCAGGATCCCGTGCCGGTCGGCACGCTCGCGCAGCCCGGTCAGGAAGCCGCGCGGAGCCGGCACGTAACCGCCCTCGCCGAGCACCGGCTCGACGAACATCGCCGCCGTCTCGGCGGGCGCGGAGACCGTCGCCAGCACCTCGTCCAGTCCGCGCAGCGCGTGCTCCACCGCCTCGTCCTCGGACAGCCCGAGCCGGAAGGCGGCCGGGAAGGGCGCCACCGCGACCCCGGGGACCAGCGGGCCGATGCCCGCCCGGAACCGGGTGCCGGCCGTGGTGAGCGAGGCCGCGCCCATGGTGCGGCCGTGGAAGGAACCCTCGAAGACGATCACGTTCTGCCGACCGGTGGCGTGCCGGACGAGCCGCAGCGCCGCCTCCACCGCCTCGGTGCCGGCGGTGGCGTAGAACAGCGAGTCCAGGCCCGGTGGCAGCACCTCGCCGAGCCGCTCGGTGAGGGTGAGCAGCCGGTCGTGGAGCACGGTGGTGTACTGACCGTGGATCAGCCGGCCGGCCTGCTCGCGGACGGCCTCGACCACCCTCGGGTGGCAGTGACCGGTGCTGGTCACCCCCACGCCGGAGGTGAAGTCGAGGTACCGGCGGCCCCCGGCGTCGTAGAGGTGGAGGCCCTCGCCGCGGACCGCGACGACCGGGGTGGCCTGCTTGAGCACCGGGGAGAGCTGGGACACGGAACCTGACGTCACGCTGGATCCTGCCTTCACGGGTGAGTCCTGCCTACGGGGGGACATCCGGGGTGGTCGGGTGCGAGGGCGGGCCCGGGGGCGGGCCGGGCGGTCGGCAGGTAGCCGGCCTCGGCGGCCCAGGCGAGCGCCGCCGACCACCACTGCGGGGTCGGGGCGGTGAAACGCACGCCCAGCCGGTCGAGCGCCGCCGTGGTGTACGCGCTGTCCACCCGGACGTTGCGCTCCTCCTGCTGCGCCCAGGCGGCGGCCAGCCGGGCGGCCGTCGGGTGCCGGAGCTCGGCCTCGGCGATGGCGGCCGCGAAGGTCTCGTCGTCGGTCAGCCGCACCCGGTGGCCCTGCCCGGCGAGCCAGCCCACCAGCTCGTCGTGCGGGACCTCGTACGGCGACTCGACGTGGTACGCCCCGGGCGCGGCGTACGGGTCGAGGGCGATCGCGGCGATCCCGGCGGCCACCGTGTCCACGTGCGAGAACGCGAACGCGGTGCCCGGCCGGCGCGGCGCCGCACCGGCCAGCAGGTAGCCGCGGATCAGCTGGTAGATCCGGTTGTCACCGACGTTGGCCTGGAACGCCCCGGTGCGGCTGTGCGCCGCGATGTGGCCGCTGCGGTGCAGGTAGGCGGCGTGCCCGGTGGCCGCCCAGGCCCGGACGGCCTGCTCCGCGCGGAACTTGGTCCGCTCGTACGGGGTGCGGAAGTGCTGGCCGATGCCGAGGTCCGCCTCGCTGAAGCGGCGCGGCGGGCCGTCCACGCCGCCCGACACGGCGAGCGTGGAGACGTGGTGGACGCGGGCCTCCGGGGCGTGCTCGCCGACCCAGCCGAGCAGGCGGCGCACCGCCGTGTGGTTGGTGCGTTCCAGCTCGTCGGGCGAGGCCACCAGCCGGACGTCCGCCGCCGCGTGCACGACGATCCGCGCGCCCCGAGCCCGTTCCAGACCGGCCGGGGAGAGGCCGAGGCCGTCCCGGTCGACGTCCCCGGCGACGGCACCGGCCGCGCGGGCCGCGCCGGGGCCCAGGCGGCGCAGCGCCTCGGCGTCGTCGCGGGCCCGCACCAGGCAGGTGACGTCGGCGCCGCGCCGGAGGAAGGCGTCCAGCAGGTGCCGCCCGAGGTAGCCGGTGGCGCCGGTGAGCAGCACCCGGGCGGGTTCGCGCACCGTCGCCCGGGCGGTCGGCGGGACGCCGGGGTGCAGCAGCTGGCCGGAGGTGGACAGCGGTGCGCGGACGGGCCGCGGGCCCGGGTCGGCGGTGTCCGTTCCCGCCTCCGTCTCCGGCTCCGTTCCCGCCTCCGTCCCCGCCTCCGTTCCCGCCTCGGCGGCCACGGCCCGGGTGAACGCGGCGGTGATCCGCTCGGCGGCGAGGTCCGACAGCGCGGCCCGGCCGTACACCAGGTCGGCGACCAGCCGTTGCTCCACGATCCGTGCGGTGAGCCGCAGTTCGTACAGCGGATCGCCCCCGGCACAGCGCGCCGTCCCGGCCTGTTCGTCGGCGACGGTCCAGTCCAGGGCGGGCTCCTCGGGCAGCCGGAAGGTGCCGAGGAAGTTGAACCCGACGGCGGGCCGGTGCCCGGGCGCGTCCATCGGCCGGACGGTCGCCGCGCGCAGCTGCCGCGCCACCGTCCCCGGGTCGGCCCCGGCCGGCAGCCCGACGTGCTTGACGGCGGTGAACCAGCCGACGGTGTCCAGGAATTCGCCCGGATCGCCCACGGCGTCCCGGCCGTGGGTCTCCACCTCCACCGCGAGCCGGGGGCGGCCGCTCCAGCCGGTGACGGCCCCGGCGAAGGCGGCGAGCAGCACGGCCTCCAGTCCGGACCCGCCACCGTGCCGCGCGACCAGGCGGGCGGTGGCGGCCGGGTCGAGCGCCCAGCTGAGCGCGGCGGGCTCCACCGGGGGCTGCCCGATCGCGAGCTCGGTCACGGGCTCGGTCACGGGCTCGCGCTCGGGCTCCGTCGCCGGCTCGGTCGCGGGCTCGACCGGGGTCTCCGCGACGGGCTCCGCGTCCGGCACGGCGGAGGGGCCCGTCACGGAGCCCGCCGCCGGTGCCGCCGCCGCCCACGCGTAGAAGTCCGCCGTCGGCGGCAGCTCGGCAGGCTTCCCGTCGAGCACCGCCCGGTAGGCGTGCGCCAGGTCGTCCAGCAGGATCCGCCAGGACAGCCCGTCGACCACCAGGTGGTGGGCGATCAGCGCGAGCCGGTCGTCGGTGCCGGCCGGACCCGAGAACAGGTGGACGCGCAGCAGCCGGCCGGCCGCCGGGTCCAGGCTGCGGTGCAGTTCGGTGCAGAGCCCGGCGATCGTGTCGGCGATCGGCCCGGCCGCGCGCGGGATCCGGGAGAAGGAGACCGGGTCGAGGCCGGGCACCGGGCGGGGCTCGCCGCAGCCGTCCGGCGAGACCGGCCGGCGCAGCGCCGGGTGGCGTTCCAGGACGGCCGCGACCGCGGCCGAGAGCGCCGCCGGGTCCACGGCGGTGCGACAGCGCAGCAGGACGGACTGGTTCCAGTGCCGGACGTCCCGCACGGACCGCTGGCGGTACAACCAGCGCTGCGCCGGGGCGAGTCGGACGCCGTCGTGCCCGGTGCGCGGAGCGGGGACGCCCGGGCCGGCCGGAACAGCCGGGGCAACCGGGACGACGGCGGCCGCCAGGCCCTCCGCCGTCGGGCGGCGGTAGAAGTCCTCGTAGGCGACCCGCAGGCCCGCGCGCCGCAGGAAGGCGATGGTGCGCATGGCGAGGATGGAGTCCCCGCCGAGGCCCAGCACGTCGGCCCGCGGCCCGACGGCGGGCAGTCCGAGGGCGCCCGCCCAGAACCCGGCGATCCGCCCGGCCAGGCCGGAGCCGGCGGTGCCCTCCGACTCCGCCCGGACCCCGACCAGTTCGGCCACCAGCTCGCCCAGCCGCTGCCGGTCGAGCTTGCCGTTCGGTCCGACCGGGAACTCCGGCAGCACCAGGATCGGCTGTGGCACGGAGTAGCCCGGCAGCCGGTCCCGCAGGTGGTCGGCAAGGCCCGCCACGGTGTCCGCCCCGCCCGACAGTCGTACCGCGCCCAGCAGTTGGCCGCCGACGGCGGTCTCCCGCAGCAGTGCCGCCGAGCGCAGGACGCCCGGGTAGCCGTCCATGGCGCGTTCGACCTCGGCGAGGTCCACCCGGTAGCCCCGCACCTTGACCTGGCGGTCCACCCGGCCCAGGAAGACCAGGTCGCCGTCCGCCCGTCGGCGGCACAGGTCGCCGGTGCGGTACGTCGGCTGCCCGTCCCGCCGGACGAAGCCGCGGGCCGTCTCGTCCGGCCGGCCGAAGTAGCCGGCGGTGACACCGCGGCCGCCGATGAGCAGTTCCCCCACCGCGCCGTCCGGCACCTCCCGGCCGGCAGCGTCCACGACGGTGAGCCGCACCTCGCCGATCGCGGTGCCGATCGGTACGGTCGCCTCCTCGGCGGGCAGCCGGCGGGCGTCGGTGACGAGCAGGCAGGTGGCGCCGACGGTGGTCTCGGTCGGGCCGTAGTGGTTGGCCAGCCGGGCGGTGGTGCCTCCGTCGAGCAGGGCGGCGGCGAGCGGGCGGGACAGCGGCTCGCCGCCGAGCAGCACGGTGTGCAGCGGCGGCGACCCGGCCGGGCGGCCCTCCAGCAGGGCGGTCAGGTGTGAGGGGGTGGTCTTCAGTACGGTCACCCCGGCGCGCCGCAGCGAGGCCCAGAACGCCTCCGGGTCGCGTACCTCACGGTCCGGGACGACGTGCACCGATCCGCCGGTGGCGAGGGCGAGCAGCCAGGCGGTGTGGCCGAGGTCGGCGGCCAGCGTGGTGACGTGCGCGGTGCACGGCGCGTCGGCCTCGGTGAGGTCGAGCCGCGCGGCCAGCGCCCGGGCGTAGTGCACGGCGTTGGCGTGGGTGACGGCGACCGCCTTGGGCTCGCCGCTCGACCCGGAGGTGAAGGAGAGGTACGCCAGGTCCTCCCCGGAGAGGTCGTCCGCGGGCGCGGGCCGCCGGGTGACCGCCCCGGCGTCCGCCGCCTCGGCCGCATCCACCGCGCCGTCCGTCTCTGCCGCACTGTCCGTCTCCACCGCACGGCCCTTCTCTGCCGCGCCGTCCGCGGGCGTCGCGGACTGCCGGGTGATCGCCTCGACGTCCACCACCTCCCCGCCGAGCCCGGCCTCCGTGGCGAGCACCCGTGCCACCCGGACCGCTGCCAGCCGCCGGGCGAGGTCGGCCGCCGACCAGTCCGGGTCGGCGAGCACCGCCGCCGCGCCCGACCGCAGCACGCCGTGCAGCAGCACCAGCATCCGGGCGTCCCGGGGCCCGACCAGGGCGACCCGGTCCCCCCGGCCGGTGCCGACGGCGGCCAGCCGGGCGGCGACGAGGCCCGCCGCGGCGTCCAGCGCGCGGTGGTCGAGGGTGCGGACGCCGTCGCTCAGCGCGGGCCGGTCCGGGTACGCCCTGGCCTGGCGGGCGAGGAGTTCGGGCAGCGAGCGGGCGGCCCGGGCGGGTGGTGCGGACCGGAGGTGCTGCGTCGCGGGGGTCACGCCGACTCGTCCCCCGCCCGGCCCGCCCGGGCCCGTCCGGCCGGCACCCCGGGATCACCCACCAGGTACCCGTCCAGCACCGCCCGGGCGGGCAGCCTCCCCGCCAACTCCCAGGCCAGCATGCGGTGCAGGCCGTCGAGGTGGATCAGCCCGGCCCGGACCGCGAGGTCCCCGTAGTCGGAGTGCTCGACCGGGGCGGTGCTGAGGAAGAGCGGCGTGAACGGGGCCCACCGCAGCAGCCGCAACTTGGCCGCGCAGACCGGGTTGGCCGCCGTCCACGCGGCCCCGCCGGAGCGGACCCGCTCGGCGGCCTCGCCCACCGTGAGCCCGGCGCGCGGCACCAGTTCGAGCTCCCCGCCCTCGCTGAGGTGCCAGGGCAGGACGACGCCCAGGACGTCGGCCCGTGAGAGCCTGATCCGCCACCAGCCGCCCTGGAGGCCGTCGGCGCGTTCGATGTTCTCCTCGCCGTACACGTTGCTGTTCGCCTCGTGGGCCCGCTCCACCGGGTGGTCCCGCAGGTAGGCGTCGTGGACCTCGGAGTAGGCGACGGCGGTGACGATCTTCACGGCAGTGCTCCTCAGACGGTTCCGGTGTACTCGGTGAAGTGCCGTTCCGCGAACAGCTCGGGCCACTGGCCGTCGGCCAGGTCCAGCTCACGGGCGCGGGCGAGCATCTGCCGCCAGTACGGCTTCACCGGGCGCCAGCGCGCGCCCACCTGGCAGTAGGAGGCGTCGATGAAGTACCGGGCCCGGCCGGGCCCGTCGGGTGCGGGCCTGCGCGTGTGGAACAGCGCCGAGTTGAGCAGCACCGTCGTCCCGGGCGGCAGCCGGTCGATGACCACCTCGCCGGGCAGTTCCGCGGTGCCGTGGTGGGCGAACGCGGACTTGTCGACGGCGCTGCGGTGCGACCCGGGCAGCACGGCCAGGCTGCCGACCTTCTCGTCCAGCCCGCCGAGGTAGTGCAGCGCGTGGACCATCAGCAGCGACGGGTCGGAGCCGTCGTGGGGCTCGCGGTCGTGGTGCCAGGGCTTGCCCGGGATGCCCGGGGCCTGACGGTCGCTGTGCAGGTGGTGGAAGACGAAGGACGGCCCGAGCAGGCGGGTCAGCGTGCGCAGCAACGGCGGGTGGGTGAGGAGTTCGCCGTGGGCGGGCAGCTCCAGCTCCAGGAGCGGCGGCGGTCCGTGCCGGCCGGGGTCGGCGCAGGCCGCGATCGACCGGGCCCGCAGGCCCTCGTCCACCCAGCGGTCCACCTCGGGGACCAGTCGTTCGCGCAGGACCTCCGGCAGCAGGCCGGGCAGGACCAGGTAGCCGGCCTCCAGGAACTGCCGACGGTGCTCGGTGTCGAGGGCCTCACGCCCTCCGCGGGACGGCGTCACCGAACCGACCCCCTCCTTCCGTTCTGCGGGACAGACAACGGGACGTGGCACGAGCAGGGAGGCACACGCGTTCATCCAGACTTCCGGTGGCGGCGGACGCAGGTCACAGCCGCCACAGCCGAATCGCGACCACCACGAAGAGGCACGCGTCGATCACGCAAGGTAGTCCGCCCCAGGAGTATGAACCGGTCATCGCGTCCACGACAAGGCCATTGCCAACTCGTGGACACCTTCCCGCCACCGTGCCGTTCAGCTCCGGCCACCAGTCCATTCCTCCCCCACGGAGCACACCGGGCCGCTCCCGTCCCGGTGATTCGCCGCCGGAACAGCGGATGGGGCAGAGTGAGCCCATGAGCTCGGACACCCGGAGTCACGTGGCAGCCGGCCGGACGGCCCCGTCGGCCCGCCGGCGACCGGTCCAGCAGCGCAGCCAGGAGCGGTACGGCCGCATCCTGGACGCCTGCGCCGGGCTACTCGACGAGGTCGGGGCGACCGCGCTCACCACCAAGGAGGTCGCGCACCGGGCCCGGGTGCCGATCGGCACCCTCTACCAGTTCTTCGCCGGCAAGGAGGACCTGCTGGCCGCGCTGGCCGGCCGCAACCTCGACCGGTACCTCCAGCGCCTCGACGCCCGGCTGGCCGCCGCCGCCCCGGTCGGCCCCGCCGCCTTCACCGACCTCGCGGTCGACGAGTTCGTGGCGATGAAGCGCGCCGTGCCCGGCTTCGGCCAGGTCGACTTCGGCCTGGCCGGCCCGGTCGTCCCCGCCGGAGTCCATGACGACCTGCACCTGCTGGACGCGGGCGTCGACAACAACACCGCCGTCGCGCTGCGCCTGCAGGCCCTCGGCGGCGAGGTGTTCCGCACCGCCGACCCGGCCGCCACCACGCTCACCCTGCGGGTCGCCCTGGAGGCCGCCGACGCGGTGCTCAAACTCGCCTTCCGCAGCGACCCGAACGGCGATCCCACCCTCATCGCCGAGTGCAAGCGGTTGGTCCGCGGCTACCTCGCGCAACAGGCGCCCGCCCGCTGACGCCCGCCGCGCGGATCCCCCGCGTCCCGTCCGCCCGAGGCGTTGCGAGCCCGCCGCGCCCGCAGCACAGTGGATAGCGGAACGGCCGCGGAGGCGGCCACCACGACCCGAGGAGCAGACCATGCACGCAGCGGTAGGCGACCAGCTCCACATCCACAGCAGGTCGGTCGGCATGGTGGACCAGAAGGGCGAGATCATCGAGGTGCGCGGCGCCGACGGCCAACCGCCGTACGTGGTCCGCTTCGAGGACGGCCACGAGGGCCTGATCTACCCCGGTCCCGACTGCAACGTCGAACAACGTCAGGCGGGACGCTGACCGACTCCCCGACCACCCCGCGCGCCCGCCGCGCGAGGTGGTGAGGAGCGGTGTCCGCCCCTACGACCCCGCTGCCCGGGGCACTCGCCGGGCTCGCGCCACTGCTGGACCAGTACGGGTACCTCGCGGTGGCGCTGCTCGTCCTGCTGGACAACTGCGGCATCCCGGTGCCCGGGCAGACCATCCTGATCCTCGCCTCGGTGTACGCCGGCGCCGGGCACCTGGACTTCGCCGCCGTCCTGGTGATCGCGGTCTGTGCCGCCACGCTCGGCCAAAGCCTCGGCTACCTGATCGGCCGCACCGGCGGACGCGCCTTCGTCCACCGCTGGGGCCGCTACGTGCTGCTCACCCCGGCCCGGATGGAACGCGCGGACGGCTTCTTCGAACGGCACGGCGGCAAGGTCGTCACCGTCGCCCGCTTCGTGGACGTGCTGCGCCAGACCAACGGCATCATCGCCGGGACCACCGGGATGCCCTGGCGCCGGTTCCTGCCGTTCAACGTGCTCGGCGCGGTGCTGTGGACGGGCGTCTGGGGCACCTTCGGCTACCTCGCCGGAGCCAATATCGGCGCCGTGTACCGGACGGCGATCCGCTACCAGCTCTGGTTCGCGATCGGGCTCGGACTGCTGGTCGCGGCCCTCCTGCTCCGGCAGGTCCTGCGCTACCGGCGCGGGCGCCGCGAGGACGCCGGAGCCGAGCCGGGCTCCGGGACCGGGCCGGGCGCCGGGACCGGGCCGGGCGCCGGCAGCGAACCCGGCTCCGGCTCCGGCTCCGGCTCCGGCTCCGGCTCCGACAAGCCCATCGGGCCCGACGGGCCCTCCGACTAGCTCAGCGGGAACACTTCGAACGGCACCGCGAAGCGCGTCCCCAGCCGGCTGCCCGCGCCCCGGCCGAAGCCCTCCAGGAACTCCCGGGCGTCCCCCATCGCCCCGCCGAGACCGGCCAGGTACGCCTTGTGCTCCTCCAGCGAGGCGACGCCCAGGTCGAAGTGGTCGGTGGTGTCCACCGCGTGCTTCGACTCCGGCGAGGCCACCGCCCAGATCTGCCGCACGCCGTTCCACGGCTCGTGGCCCTCCGCCACCAGCTCGCGGAACACCCAGCGGTTGCCGGCGTCCCGGACCCCGTCCAGGGTGGCCCGGCCCACCGCGACGTGGTCGGCCTGGTTGAGGAACACACCGCCGTAGGTCTCACGGAAGTTGCTGGTCACCACGATGTCCGGGCGGTGCCGGCGCACCGCGCGCGCGATGTCCCGGCGCAGCGGCAGTCCGTACTCGACCACGCCGTCCGGGTGGCCGAGGAACTCGACGGTGTCCACGCCGACCACGCGTGCCGAGGCGATCTGCTCGGCCTCGCGCAGCGGCCCGCACTGGGCGGGGTCCAGCGAGTCGATGCCCGCCTCGCCGCTGGTGACCATCACGTAGACGACCTTCTTGCCCTGCGAGGTCCAGCGGGCGACGGCCGCGGCGCCGCCGTACTCCATGTCGTCGGGGTGGGCGACGATTGCCAGCGCGGTCTGCCAGTCCTCGTCCACGTGCTCGTAGGGCTCGGGTGCCTGCTCGGTCATGCTGTTCCCTCTCGGTGCGGCTCACGGTCGTACTGTCGTACCGCCGGTGACTCTAGAAGACCGGCGCCCCTCACACATCGTCAGACACCCTCCTGAAGGGCGTGCTTGCCCTTGACGCAAGCGTCAAGGGTTAGCGTCCGGGTGGCGGCGGCACCGGCCCGCCGCCATCCGTCCCGATGCCCAGGAGCGCCGCCATGACCCTGCCCACCACCGCCCGCGTCGTCCGGCTGACCACGAAGCCGGCCGGGCTGCCCTCCGCCGAGGACTTCACCGTGGCGCGGGAGCCACTGCCGGCCCCCGGCCCCGGGCAGGTGCTCGTCCGCAACACGGCCTTCCTGGTCTTCCCCGGTCTGCGCACCCTGATCGGCGGCGGTGGCTCCGGCCTGCCGCTGCCGCCCATCACCCCCGGGGATGCGCTGTTCGGTCCGGCCCTCGGCGAGGTGCTGGCCGCACCCGAGGACGGGCCGCTGCGACCGGGGGACCTGGTGACCCACCTGCACGGCTGGCGGGACCACGCGCTCGCGGACGCCGCGGGATTCACCCCGGTCGCCCCCGGTTTCCCTGACCCGGTCGCCCTGATCACCGCCGCCTCGGCCGGGTACGGCGGGCTCACCCGCAGCGCCGGGGTGCGCCCGGGCGACGTCGTGCTGGTGACCGGCGCGGCGGGCGCGGTCGGCACGGTGGCCGGGCAGATCGCCCGGCTCCTCGGCGCCGCCCGGGTGATCGGCACCACCCGCTCGCCCGCCAAGGCGGCCCGGCTGACCGCCGAACTCGGTTACGACGCCGTCCTGGTGCCCGGCGAGCGGCCGCTCGCGGAGCAGCTCGCCGAGGCCGCACCGGACGGGCTCGACGTCGTCCTGGACCTGGTCGGGGGGGGGGGGCGGGGCCCCCCCCCCCCCCGCGCCCCCCCCCGGCCCCCCCGGCCCCCCGGGCGGGCGCCGGCCGCGGCGGTTGCCCCCCGCCCCCCGCGCGCCGCCGCGCCCCCCC
>NZ_JBEZIQ010000096.1:0-22301 GCF_040651155.1 Kitasatospora sp. NPDC048545 | reverse complement strand
CATCCGCATATCGCATGCCAGACGGTCTACAGCGGCAGGTGACCGTCCCTCAGCGAAACGGCAGATCCATCACCCCAAAGAGCTGATGTCAGTAAGCCTGGTAGACGCCACGGAATGAGACACCAGGCAGCGCGGCTTCCTCGTTGTATTGGTAGGCGGGGCCGTCGAAGCTGATCAGCGGCAGTCGGCCCAGGATCGGCGACTGCTGGATGAACGTCTCGATCACGCCCCGCTGAAGGTCGTTCTCCGAGAGCTTCGCGGACTCGGCAAGGGTCAGTGCCATAGATGCCGTACG
The DNA here is from genome assembly GCF_040651155.1 of Kitasatospora sp. NPDC048545. Lineage (NCBI taxonomy): Bacteria > Bacillati > Actinomycetota > Actinomycetes > Kitasatosporales > Streptomycetaceae > Kitasatospora > Kitasatospora sp. NPDC048545. The sequence goes on along the minus strand of NZ_JBEZIQ010000096.1, from coordinate 22,006 downwards.
GGATCGCCTTGCCCAGTTCCTTGTCAGGGAAGTCATGGGTGGAGACTTCGACTGGTTCGCCGGCGCGCTCCCACTCCCGGCCGCCGTTCTTGTAGGGGCCGACGAGCCTTTCTTCTTCGTGTCCACGCTGACCACCGGGTCGCCACCCGTCTGGTGGGCCTTGACCTGTTCGTTGATGTAGCGGAACTGGCCATCCTGGTCGGGGTGTTGGCGGCCTTCGATGGTCTTGGCGTTGCCCTGGAGGCTGAAGCCCTCCTCGCGCAGCAGGTCCCCGACCGTGTCCGCCGAGATCCGGTGCCCCTGGCGGGTGAGCTGGTCGGCGAGGTGGCGGGTGGACTTGGTGGTCCAGCGCAGCGGGGACATCGGCTCGCCGCGCTCGTCGGGCTCGACCAGCGCCAGCAGACCTGCCGTGCGCGCGGCGCGGACCCTCCCAGTCAACCGGACGTGACCTCGCAGAAGTGCTCCACCCGGTCCACCCGGTCCGCGCACGGCTCGGTGTCCGGGTGGGACGGGTTCCACAACCGGTCGGCCTCACCACGGGCCAGGTGGTCCTCGTAGATCCGCACCTTGAGCCGCATCACGTCCAGCGTCCCCTGCAACTCCCGGATCTGCGCCTCCACCTGGTCCTGGTGCCGGCGCAGCAGCTCAAGCCGCTGGTGTTCGTTGCCCGTGCCCTGGCGGACCAGCTCGATGTACTCCCGGATCATCGCCAGGGACATGCCGGAGGAGCGCAGCTTGGTGCAGATCGCCAGCCACTCCAGGTCTTCCTCGTAGTAGGTCCGGCGCCCATTGGACAGACGGCGTACCGGGTTGGCGAACAGGCCCTCCCGCTCGTAGAACCGCAGCGCGTGCACGCTCAGTCCACTGCGCTGTGCCACCTCACCGATGCTCAAGCTCATGAACACCCCTCTTTCACCTAGCTGTTGATCTAGACCTGACTCTAGAAGTTACTGTCGAACCGACAGTCCATCAGATCTGGAGAGAACATGAGTGTTTGGTTTGTCACCGGGGCATCGCGAGGGCTCGGAGCGGAGCTCGCCCGCGAGGCGCTGGACCGAGGGCATCAGGTGATCGCTACTGCGCGGGACGCATCGGCGGTGCTCAAGGCCCACCCGCACAAGCCGGACGCACTACTGGCGGTGGACGCGGATGTGACCGACCCGAAGCAGCTGACGGCCGCCGTCGACGCCGGCCTGGCCAAGTTCGGGCGGATCGACGTCGTGGTCAACAATGCCGGTTACGGCCTCGTCGGCGCGATCGAGGAGACCTCGGACGAGGCCGCTCGGGCGTTGTTCGACGTCAACGTGTTCGGCGTGCTCAACACGCTGAAGGCGACGCTGCCGACCCTGCGTGCCCAGCGGTCCGGGCACGTCCTGAACATCGGCTCGGTGGGCGGGTTCGCCACCGCCCCGGCGGGGGGCCTGTACGCTGCGTCGAAGTTCGCCCTCGAAGGCATCTCCGAGGCACTGCACGGCGAGTTGGCCCCCCTCGGCGTCCGCGTCACGGTCGTCGAGCCGGGCGGCCTTCGCACGGACTTCCTGAGCGAGAAAAGCTTCCGGACCGAGCCGACCACCATCGCCGACTACACCGCCGGCGCGGGCCCGGTGCGCGAGGCGCTGGCCTACTACAACGGCCGCCAGCCGGGCGACCCGGTGAAGGCTGCCAAGGCCATCGTCGACGTCACCGAGGCCGCCGAGCCGCCGCTGCGCCTCCAGTTGGGCACGGACGCGGTCGATCGCGTCGAGGCGAAGCTGGACCTGGTGCGGCGTGAACTCGACCAATGGCGCCACGTGGCAGTCTCCATCTCTATCTGACAGCTCGTCAGACCTCCGTGGTGAGCCCGAAGGCCGGTGCGATCTCAGGGCGAGATCACACTGACCTTGAGCGGCATGACTACTACTCGGAGCCCTCGGCGAGGACAGGCTGTGCAGGCCCATCGCCGGTGAACTTCTTGGCCTGCCGCCCGGACGGCTTGACCCGGCGGGCGATCAGCCGCATGCCCTCAGGGCAGCCCTCGGGCGTTCAGGTCGCTCAACTCGGCGATGAAGTAGCCCTCCTGGAGGTCTCCGTTCTGCTTCAGTGAGGCCTCCCATGCTTCCTCGGGCAGCTTCGCGAGGCGTCCTCAGGAACAACACCTGGCTCCACAGCCGCGCTTCAGCCCTCGGCCTCACCCACACCGGCCACACCTGGACCCCCACCCCCGCCGCCTAGCAAGGGAAGAGGCATCCCATCGAGGACGCCCCTTCCACCAGCAAGATCTTCAGCGAACTTCTAGGCCCGCAGCATGTCGGCCAGCGCGGTGGCCGGTCTGATGGCGACCACCGTCTCAGGGAGCCCATCGGGTATGTAGTGGCCGTCCTCGCCGCCCTGCGGCGGGCCCCAGAACACCCGCTCGTCGTGGAACCCGGCGGCCAGGGGCGCCGTCTGCCGACGGAGTGCCGACGTCGGGCTGCTTCCGGAGCCGAGGCCGCCGGGGCGTGACGATCGGTCCTACTGTGCTTTGTGAACCCGCTCCGAGGCTTTCCTCCTAAACGGCGAGACCGCGAGATTGGCTGACCCTCGCCTGCGGTCTGTGCCCCCATTGCCTCTGCGGGCGTTCACGATCAGTAACACTGCGCAGCCTAGGCAGTGGGCCGCCGACTCGACCTCGTGGTCTTCGCCCGACGCTTCTCACCGCATCTCATCGTCAAGGCCGCCGCGTGTGCACTGGTCGTGAAATGATCTTCCTTGGGACTCCTATTTCCACAGGTCAGAGGCATGTTCGATCAGAACTACGACCTGTAAAAGGCCCTCCGACCTGCGGAAACACAGTTCGGCCCCTCATCGTTTCCGCAGGTCGGCACGGCTCTGACCTGCGGAAACGTGGTCCGGTCGACTCACCTCGAACGCTCTGGGGCTCGCGATGTGAAATGAGAGTGCACTGAGTTCGATCTCGGCATGAGTTCGGTGTAGTGCCTGTCGTGGATTCCAGGCCAATGCGGCCGTACCCGGCGGTGCCGCCGGGTACGGCCGAGAGATCTGAACCAATACCGGGAATCAGGCCGAGACGAGCGCCTTGTCGCGGGCCGGTGTCTTGACCTTGGGCTTCTTGTTCGGCAGCGAGAGCCGGACGACCTTGCGCCACGCGGAGAGCACCTGCTTGGGCAGCGGCCCGGTGACGTATTCCAGCTCGTACTTTTCGAACAGTGCGCGCACCTTCACCGCGACTTCGGCGTACCGGTTGCTCGGCAGGTCCGGGAACAGGTGGTGCTCGATCTGGTGCGACAGGTTGCCGGTCATGAAGTGCATGGCCCTGCTGCCGCTGATGTTCGCCGAGCCCATCATCTGGCGCAGGTACCACTGGCCGCGCGTCTCGCCCTTGACCGACTGGCGCTCGAAGACCTGTACGCCCTCCGGGAAGTGCCCGCACATGATCACCGAGTGGGACCAGATGTTGCGGACCACGTTCGCGGTGAACGTGGCGGCGAGCGTGGTGAGGAACGACGGGCCCGACAGCAGCGGGTGGATCACGTAGTCCTTGAGCACCTGCTTGCGGATCTTGCGGCCCACGGCCTTGGCCCGCGCGCGGAACTCCGGGTTCCTGCGGCGGCGCTTGTGCAGGTTCTTGCCGAGTTCGAGGTCGTACGCTGCGATGCCGTACTCGAAGAAGCAGGCGTTGACGAGGTTCCACAACGGCTGGCCGAGGTGGAGCGGGTGCCACTTCTGGTCCTCGTCGACGCGCATGATGCCGTAGCCGAGGTCGTTGTCCCTGCCGATCACGTTGGTGTACGTGTGGTGCAGCTCGTTGTGCGAGTGCTTCCACTGCTCGGCCGGCGAGACGTGGTCCCACTCCCAGGTGGTGGAGTGGATCTTCGGGTCCCGCATCCAGTCCCACTGGCCGTGCAGGACGTTGTGGCCGATCTCCATGTTGTCCATGATCTTCGCCACGGACAGGCCGGCGGTGCCGAGCAGCCACGCGGGCGGGAAGATCGAGAACAGCAGCACGCCCCTGCTGGCCAGTTCGAGCTTGCGCTGCGCCGAGATGACCTTGCGGATGTAGGCGGCGTCCTTCTCGCCACGGCTGGCGATCACCTCGTCGCGGATCGCGTCCAGCTCGCGGCCGAGCTCCTCGATCTGCTCCGCGGTCAGGTGGGCGGTGGGGTCGATGGCGGTCAAGGTGCCTCTACCGTTCGATGTCGCAGGGGCCCGCCGCGGCGGACACGCAGGTCTGGATGAGGACGCCCGGCTCGGCCTCGGTGATCTCGCCGGTGCGCAGGTCGCGGACGGCGCCCGCCTTGAGCGGCGTGACGCAGCCGAAGCAGATGCCCATGCGGCACCCGGAGGGCATCAGCACGCCGGCTTCCTCGCCGATGTCCAGCAACGGCGTGGCGCCGTCCGCATCGACGGTCTTGCCGGTGGCACTGAACGTGACCTCGCCGCCGTCGCCGGCGACGACGATGCGGGGGCGGAACCGTTCGGTGTGCAGGCGCTCTCGGACGCCGTGCTCGGTCCAGTGCTCCTCTGCGGCGTCGAGCAGGCCCGCGGGCCCGCAGGCCCAGGTCTCGCGCTCGGCCCAGTCGGGCACGAGTTCGCCGAGACGGGCGATGTCGAGCCTGCCGTCCGTGTCGGTGTGCACCTCGGTGAGGCGCAGCTTCCTGTCCGCGACCAGGTCGTGCAGTTCGTTGCGGAAGATCACGTCTTGCGGCTGTGGCGCGCAGTGGATCATGACGACGTCGTCGAACTCGATGCCGCGCAGCATGCCCATCACGGGCGTGATGCCACTGCCCGCCGTCAGGTAGAGCACCTTGGCAGGCCTGGCCGGCGGCAGCACGAAGTCACCGGTCGGCTGGTCGAGCCGGATCAGCGTGCCCGGTGTCGCCCTGTGGACCAGGTGGTTGCTGACCTTGCCGTCCGGGATCGCCTTCACGGTGATCGTGACGCGGCCGTCCTGGCGGTTCGTCGGTGACGTGATGGAGTAGGCACGCCACAGGCGCACCCCGTCGACCTCGACCCCGATCCGCACGTACTGACCGGCCGTGTGGCCGCGCCAGCCCCGTCCCGGCCTGATCACGACGGTCGCGGCATCAGCCGTCTCCGGGTGCACGGCCTCGATGCGCCCACGCAGGTCGGCGCCCGCACGCAGCGGGCTGACCAGGTCGAGGTAGTCCGACGGCAGCAGCGGCGTCGTGACCATCTCCAGCAGTTTCCACGCCCTGCTGCGGAGGGCTGCACTCGTCATGACTCCAGCTTGCTGCGCCTCAGGGCGTAAAGTCCTGACCGTAGGACGTAAATCTGGTCGGCTGAATTGTTCGCAGGGAACAAGAACGTGAGCCATGCAATCCGGAGGGCCAGCGAGCTGGTACTGGACGAGACGACGGTCACCGCGCTTCGGGCCGCGCTGACGGCCACCGCCGACGAGGTCGTCCGGGCAATCATCGACGAGGTCCCTCCCTATGCGAACGCCCTTTCGGGCCGCATGGGCGGCACCATCCGCCGAGCCGTCCGCACCGCCCTGGGGCACTACCTGGACCTCGCGAGCGGGAACGCCACGGGTGGCGACGCCGGTGACGCAGCCTACGAGCTGGGCCGTGGCGAGGTGCGCGACGGCCGTTCGATGGACGCCCTGCTCAGCGCCTACCGCGTCGGCGCCCGCGTGGCCTGGCGATGCCTCGCGGCGGGTGCCGTACCCGCAGGTCTGCCCGCCGCCGAAGTCGCCAAGTTCGCCGAGCTGACCTTCGCCTACATCGACGAGCTCTCCGCCGCGAGCGCCGCGGGCCACGCCGACGAACTGGCCGCCCGGGGCAGGGCTCACGAGCGCCACCTGGAACACCTGGCCCGCGACCTCCTCATCGGCGCGAGCCCGGACGTGCTGCTGGCCTCCGTTCAACGGGCCGGGTGGCAGCCCCCGGTTTCGCTGACCGCGGTCCTGCTGCCCGCCGCCCTGGCCCGGCCTGCCTACCGCCTGCTCGACCCGGGCACTCTCGTCCTCGACGATCTGCCGGACGCCACCGGTGTGCTGCTCGTCCCCGACGCCGACCGGTCACACCTCTTGCGGCAGCTGACCGACCGCACCGCCGTGGTCGGCCCGGCACGGCCATGGACCCGTGCATCCGCCTCGTACGCACGAGCCGTACGTGCGCGCTCCCTCTCCTCCGATATTCGCGATACCGAGGAACACCTGCCCGAGCTGGTGCTGAGCGCCGACGCGGACGCGTTCGCAGACCTGCGTGCCCGAGCCCTCGCACCGTTGCGGACCGTGCCTGTCCCGACCGCACGGCGGCTGGAGGAGACATTGCGGGCGTGGCTGCTGCACCAGGGCAGACGGGACGAGGTGGCGGCGGCGTTGTTCGTCCATCCGCAGACAGTCCGGTACCGGATGTCGCAGCTGCGGGAGCTGTTTCCGGATCTCGCCTCGCCAGACCGGGTCCTTGAACTGACCCTGGCGGTGGGTCTTCGGGGCAGCTGACGCGTACCTCGACCGTCCACGACCGCGTCCGCGCGCGGACCGGACATCATGCTCAGCGCTTCTCCACTCGTCTCATCCGTTGAAACCGCTGCGTGTGCACCGGCTGTGGAACGATCCTCCACAAGGCCCCTGTCTCCGCAGGTCAGACATGTTCGAGTGTTACTACGACCTGTAGGCCGTACGGCGTTCCGAAGCCCCCCGCCCCGGTGGACCGTTCACCGGGGCGGGGGCTTCGGATGTTCGGGGGCCGGGCAGGCTGGGCAGGCGGGCCGGGTGTGGACACCGGCCGGGCCATGAACGTCGGGGCTACGGGACGTCCGGGGTGAGGGCGAGGACGGCGAGGTCGTCGGCGAGCAGGCCGGCGTACCGGTGGACGTCCTCGGCCAGGAAGGAGACCAGCCGGTCCGGCGCGGTGGTGCCGAGGGCCGCGAGCCGCGGGGCCAGCGGGTAGAAGGCTCCGGTGGCGTCCCGGGCCTCGCTGACGCCGTCGGTGTAGAGCAGCACGGTGTGGCCCGGGGGCAGGGCGACGGCGGTCGGCTTGCCGCGCTCCTCGACGGGCCCGAGGTGGCCGAGGCCCAGCGGGAGCTCGTCGGTGCAGGACACCGGGGCTATCGCGCCGCCGGTCAGCAGCAGCGGGGTGGTGTGGCCGCGGTTGACGATCTCCACGCAGTCGGAGCCCGGCCGGTACTGCAGCAGCACGGCCGTGGCGAACAGTTCGTCGTCGCCCCGGTCGGCGGCGTCGCGCAGGACCGCGCGGTCCAGCTGGTCGGCGAGGTCGACCAGCCCCGGGGTGTCGTACGCGGCCGCCCGGAACGCGCCGAGGACGTCGGCGACCGTACGGACCGCGCCGAGGCCCTTGCCCCGGACGTCGCCCAGCAGGACCCGCACGCCGAAACGGGTGTCGCACACCTCGTACAGGTCGCCGCCGACCAGCACCTCGGCCTGGGCCGAGCGGTAGAGGCCGGCCACCCGCAGTCCGCCGGCCCGCTCGGGCACCGGCCGCAGCACGGTCCGCTGCAGGGTCTCGGCGACGGTGCGGGCCTGCAGCAGGTTGCGGTTCTGCCGGGTGCGCTGCCACGACAGGGCGGTGCCCATCACGCCGGAGAGCAGCGTGGCGATGTAGACCCAGACGTGGTGCTGCTCGTTGATGTGGCCCGCACGCAGGGCCAGGAGCAGCTGGAGTACCAGGGAGCCGACGGTGGCGGTGGCGGTCAGCACCGGGCCGTAGCTGAACGCGGCCACCACGGGCAGCGCGGTCAGCAGGAAGCCGGCGGCGACGGCGTCCGGGACGACCGCCTCCGCGACCAGGTCCAGCACCAGCAGGACGACCGGGAGCCACGGGACCCAGCGCGGCACCCGGGGCTCCAGCGCGGCGGGGCGCGACGGGCGGGGTGCTGTGGGCACGGCGGGACCTCCTGGCCGGTGGCCGCTCCGGACTATGAGTCCGGAATAGCCGGTTTCGTCCCTCCATGCTCTCCCACGAACGGCCCAGTCACGAACGGCCGAACGTCCCGTTCTCCGGGCCGGCCCGTCCGGGCCCCGGGCGTGGCCGGCGGTCGGGACGCGGTCAGCGCACGGTCACCGGCAGGGTCTCGTACCCGCGCAGGACCAGGCGGTCCCGCCGGGTGGCGACACCGCCGGGGGCGAGCCGCGGGAAGCGGTCCAGCAGTGCGGGCACGGCGACCTCCGCCTCCAGCCGGGCCAGCTGGGAGCCCAGGCAGAAGTGCTGGCCGCCGCCGAAGCTGAGCGGCTGACTGTCGGTGCGGGTCGGGTCGAACTCCTCGGGGCGCTCGTACCGGGCCGGGTCGCGGTTGGCCGCGCCGATCAGCAGCGTCACCTCGCTGCCGAGCGGAACGGGCAGCCCGTCCACGGCCAGGCCCTCGGCCAGTGCGACCCGCCCGGTGGCCTGCACCGGGGAGTCGAAGCGCAACACCTCGTCGGCGAAGCCGGCCGGGGCGACCGCGCCGTTGCGCAGCCCGGCGGCCGCCCCGGGGTGGCGGAACAGCAGGGCGAGGCCGTTGCCGAGCAGGTTGGTGGTGGTCTCGAAGCCGGCCACCAGCAGCAGCACCAGGTTGGCCAGCAGTTCCTCGGCGGAGAGCCGCCCGCTGTCGTCGGCGGCGATCCGGGCGAGGTCGCTGACCAGGTCGTCCTGCGGGCGGGCCAACCGCTCGGCGGCCAGTTCCGTGAAGTACCGGGACAGCTCGTCCGCCGCTCGGTCGGCCGCGGTCAGTTCGCCGAGGTCCTCGCTGATCTCCAGGACGGCGGTCAGGTCGGAGGCCAGGCCGCGGAAGAGGTGACGGTCCCGCTCGGGGACACCGAGCAGCTCGCAGATCACCCCGACCGGCAGCCGGTAGGCGAACGCGTCCATGAAGTCCACCGGCGAGCCGTCGGCGCCCTGCCCGGCCATCGCCTCCAGCAGCCGGGCCACCGCCGTCTCCACGGCCGGACGCAGCGCGGCGACCCTGCGGGCGGTGAACACCGAGGCGATCAGCGAGCGGACGCGGGGCTGGTCGGGGGCGTTGCGCTGGAGGATCGAGCGGCCGAAGAGGGCGAGCGAGGAGTGCGCGAGGAACTCCGGAGCCAGGCCCGCCATCATGTCGGCGGTGGCGACGCCGAAGGCGGGCGTGCGCAGCACCCTGTTGACGGCCGCGTAGCCGCTGACCACGAACACCCCGTCCCCGGCCGGGGCCACCGGGCCCAGCTCCCGTGCCTTCGCGTACAGCGGGTACGGATCGGCCTTGACCCCGGTCTCCGTCAGCAGCTCGATGATCGTCGCACCGTCCACGCGGTTCTCCCCTCCCGAGATCACGGGATCGCCCGTCCTGGTTCGTGAACCACCGGCGGGCGGGCCGGAGTTCCCGTCCGGGACGGTCCGGTGCCCGGCGGGTGCCCGGCGGGTGCGTGCCGCGGCGGTTCGCCGCCGGTGCGGGCCGGGGCGGTTCGGCGCCGGTTCACGGCGGGGCGGGGCCCGGGGCCGGCTCGGTAGGCTGGCCCGCATGGAAATCTGGATCAACCCGCGCTGCGGCAAGTGCCGGACCGCGCTCGGCGAGCTGACCGCCGCCGGGGTCGAGTACACCGTGCGACGCTACCTGGAGGACCCGCCGACCGCGGCCGAGCTGGAGCAGGTACTGGAGCGCCTCGGCCTGGAGCCGTGGGACATCACCCGCACCGACGAGCAGGTCGCGAAGGACCTGGGGATGAAGGACTGGCCCCGGGAAGCGGGTGAGCGGGCCCGCTGGATCGCGGCGATGGCCGAGCACCCCATCCTGATCCAGCGCCCGATCATCACCGCGGACGACGGGCACGCCGTGGTGGCCCGCACCCCCGACGCCCTCAAGTCCGTCCTGCCGTGAGCCCCGCCCGCTGACCGGTCGGGCCGCCCGGCCGGTCAGTGCAGCCGGACCGTCTCCACCGGGCGGCCCGGGTGCCAGTTGTGGACCAGCAGGTGCTCGCCCTCGACGGCGGTGTGCACCACCTGGTCGAGCTCCAGCCGGAAGGCGTGGAACGGGGTGGGCGGCGGCTGGGGCAGATCGGCGGCGAACGCGGCGAGTTCGGCCTCGTCGGTGATCTCGACCGCCCGGCCGGAGACCTTGGAGTCCCCGCCGGCCATGGTCTCGTCCCCCGGGTGCGCGTGCAGGGCGAAGCGGGCGTCGCGCTGGAGGTCGCGCGCCTTGACCGCGCCGTACATCGACCCGATCCACAGGTCGGCGCCGACGAACTCGACCTCCGTCCCGCTGACCCGGGGCGAACCGTCCTTGCGCAGCGACGCCAGGACGTGGTGCTTGTTGGCCTCGAAGCGGGCCCGCACCAGGGGCGCCAGATCGGGAGCCTGCTGCTCGAAATCCTGCCAGGTAGCCATGGCGCCAGTCTGGCACCGGGCACCGACGACCGCCGTCCGCGCGGCGCCGGTCGGGCGGCACCGGCCGGGCGGCACCGCGGGCCGGTGCCGTCCCACGGACCGCTGTCACAGGCCGGTGTCACAGGCCGGTGTCACACTGACGGGGTGACCACCACGACCACGTACATCGCGTTCCTGCGGGCCATCAACGTCGGCGGCCGGACGGTGAAGATGGAGCGGTTGCGGGCGCTCTTCGCCGAACTGGGGCTGGCGGACGTCCGCTCGTACATCCAGAGCGGCAACGTCTTCTTCACCACCGACGGGCCGGCCGGCCCGGCCGAGCGCGCCGCGCTGACCGGGCGGATCGAGGAGCACCTGGAGCAGGCGCTCGGGTACCCGGTGCCGGTGATGCTGCGGACGGTGGACGAGGTCGCCGACCTGCTCGCCGCCGAGCCCTTCCGGGGCGTCGAGGTGACACCGGACGTCCGGCTGGTGGTCGCCTTCCTCTCCGAGCCGCTGCCCGCCGGACTCGCCCTCCCGCACCGCTCGCCGAAGGGCGACGTCGAGGTGCTCGGCGCCGGTCCGGGGGCCGCCTACGTGGTGATCCACCTGCAGGACGGCAAGTGGGTCACCAAGGACATGTTCGGCAAGGAGTACCGGGGCTCGGTCACCTCCCGGTTCCTGCACACCACCGAGAAGATCCTGACCGCCGCCCGCAAGGCCTGACGACCCGTACGGCCTGCCCGAACGACGCGGAACCGCGTGGCCGGGGGCGGCGTCTGGACTGCCGTGACGTACGAACCACGCGCCCGCGGACGGCGTGATCTGGACAGCCCGAGTCGGCCGAGCCGACAATTCGGCCATGACGCCTCCTGAGTTCCCCACCGGCCGGCACCGGCCCTCCGACGCCGAACGGGACCAGGCGCTCGGGGTGCTGAAGGACGGCGCGGGCAGTGGGCGGCTCTCGCACGACACCTTCCTCGGCCGGATGGACATCGTCCTGCAGGCCACCAGCCGCGGCGAGTTGGACGCGGCGGTGGCCGGGCTGCCGACCGGTGGGCCGGTCGAACGGTTCGTGCTGCGCACGGTCGGCCGGGTCTCCGGCTTCGGAGACCGGCTGAACCGGGCCTGGCGCACCGAGCGGCTGCCCGGGCTGAGTCTGCCGCAGGCCGGCGCCGCACTGCTGACGATCGGCCGGATCCCCGGCTCGGGGCTGCGACTGCACGACGCCTCGGTCTCCCGGAACCACGCCGAACTCCGGCACGAGGACGGCTGCTGGGTACTGTACGACCTCGGCTCGACCAACGGGACGCACGTCAACGGACGCCGGATCGCGGGCGGCGTCCGGGTCGGCCCGGGCGACCAGGTGCGCTTCGGGAACCTGGAGTTCCGGCTCGCCGCGCTCTGAGGCACCGCGCCGCCCGGGCCGGCCGGTGCGGTCAGTGCGGGAACTGCCGGGGCGGCCGCTGCCGGGGAAGCTCGTCCTGGAACTCCGCGATGACGGTGGCGATCTGGCGGGTCACCACGGTCCGCTCCAGCCGGTCCAGGTAGAGGTGCTCGGCGGCCAGCGCCTCGACGGTGACGCCGAAGTAGACCGCCATCAGCGGGTTGACGAACAGGTCGCTGCCCTTGGTCCGCTCGGTGAACCGGACGTCACCGAACTCGCCGCGCAGGGCCGCCGCCACCGAGCCGTTGACGATGCTGGGGTGCTCGGGGAAGGCGGCCCGGGCGTGCTCGACGGCGTCCAGGTAGAGCGCCCCCTCCCGACTGTCGCGCGGGACGGAGAAGGCGCCGAGGTAACCGCCGGACCGGTCCAGCGCGGCGAGGTTCTCCAGCACCAGCGCGTGGTTGACGCCGTGGAAGGCGTCGATGCCGAAGCCCAGGCAGGCGACCAGCCGCTCGGGTACCTCGGTGAGCCCGGCAACCGCTGCCAGGCTGGCCATGTCCTCCTCGGGGGTGCCGAGTCCGGCTTCGTCGCCGCGCATCAGGATGTCGGTGCCGCCGTCCACCAGCAGGACGGCGTCGACGCCCAGCCGGGCGACGAGTGAGCGGTAGGCGTCGCGCAGCGGCTGCACGCCCACCGACGGGAAGGCCCACACGGTGTCGGGCATCCGGTGCCGGTGCAGCCAGCGGGCCAGCGTGCGCTCCGGGAAGTAGCCCTCGGGGCCCGGGGTGTCCGGCCGGACCATGGCCACGTCGGGGTCCGCCCATACCTCCAACGGCAGGCCGTAGAGGTGGGTGAAGGAGAAGTTGGCCAGGTGCACCTGCTTGCCCGCGGCCCGCAGGGCGAGGGCGATCGGCAGCCCGGCGTACACGTCGAATCCGCCGCCGGCGGAGGAGAAGTTGGCCAGGTGCACCTGCTTGCCCGCGGCCCGCAGGGCGAGGGCGATCGGCAGCCCGGCGTACACGTCGAATCCGCCGCCGGCGCCGGCGATCAGGATGCTCTCGGCGGCCAGCAGCCGGGTGATCAGCGGGGGTTGCAGCAGTGAGGTCACCGGCGGACGGTAGCACCGCACGGCCCCCACGGCCCGGACGGCCCCGGTCGGGCCGGGCCCCGCCCTCCCGGCCGGCTGTCGGTGGCGGGTGCGAGGATGCGGACATGACCCAGGAGACGGCTCTCACCCCCGACGTACTGCGCGAAGCCCGGGAGCGGGCCGCCGAGTTGATCCGGTGCGGCTTCCAGGAGCCGGACGAGATAGCCGAGTCCCTGATCGAGGTCCTCGACGACCAGGGGCTCACCCCGGAGGAGGCGGAGCGGATCGTCGCCCCGCTGTGGAGCGCGCGGCTGGCCGAGCAGGCGACGTGGCCGCGGGTCACGGACGTGGACCGCCTGGCCGACGCCTTCGACGCGCTGGAGGACCAGGGCGTCGTCGCGGCCATGGACTTCACCTGCTGCGCGGGCTGCGGTTACGCGGAGATCGGTGGCGAGGCCGAGGAGGACTCCTCCGGGTTCGTCTTCTTCCACCAGCAGGACACCGAGTCGGCGGCCGCCGGACAGGGGCTGATGCTGCGCTACGGCGTGTTCCGTTCCGACGGGGAGCCGGCCGAGGTCTCGGAGCGCCGGACGGCGGGGATCGGACGGGTCGTGGTCGGCGCGCTGGAGGCGGCCGACCTCCCGGTGGAGTGGGACGGATCGCCGCACACGGCGATCCGGGTCGCTCCGTTGGAGTGGCTCAACCGCCTTCCGGAGTAGGCGGTCGGGGGCGCCGGGGAGGGTCGAGGGCGGCGGGTGGGCGCCGGGGAGCGGTCAGTCGCGCTCGACGTGCACCTCGGCGAAGTGGTCGCCCTTGTCCGCCTTGCGGATGGTGACCTTGACGTTGCCGACGGCGGTCTCGGAGTCCTTGTCGACGGTCTTCTTGGTGTCGCCGATGGTCACCTCAGCCGAGCTGTCGGTGATGTGAGCGATCGTCATCTTCATCGGGTTGTCGCCACCGAAGACCTTGACGGTCTTGGAGGCGTCCGCGCCGTCGGTCTTGATGCCGACGGTGCACTTGTGGTCGTCGAGGCAGAGCGCCACGCCGCCCTCACAGGCGGCCAGTCCGGCGCCGAGCGTCAGGACGGCGCCTGCGGCGAGGATCGCCGAGCCGAACCGGAAGCGGGTCCGGAGGCTGGTGCGGTGGGCCTTGGCAGTGCTGCTCGCTGTGGTCATGTCCTCGACGGTAGTGGACCGGACACGCCCAGCCATCGGTCGTCGGCGGGAGGCCTGCCCTGGTGCAGCCCGGATCGGCCGGGCGATCGAACCCCGAGAGCGGTGGGTCGAATCCCCTAGGGGTCATCGGGAGTTGTCCGGCGGACCGACTGTCCGACGGGCTGCAGCATATGCCGGAGGCTCATGCCACGCGCGTAGATCGAAGGCCCGCGAAAACGCCGGCGGTCAGTCGGCGACGCTCCCCAGGCCGCCGAAGCCACCGCCGGCGCCGCCCCCGAGGCCCTCCCCCGGGCCGTCCTCCGCACCGCCACCCGGCCCCCACAGCGGCGCGGTGCAACGCTGGTAGGTCGCCTGCCAGTGCGGCCAGTTGCGGGCCACGTCGTCGTCGCACTCGGCCAGCAGCCGCTCCACCGCAGCGGGATCGACGCCGTCCAGCAGCCAGGCCAGCGCGTCCGCCGTGCCGGGTCCGTCCGCCACCCGCAGCAGGTCCAGCAGCTCGCCCAGGCCGCCGAGCCGGGAGCCGTCGGCCACCACCCGCTCCATCCGGGGCAGCAACTGGCGCTCCTCGATGCGCAGGTGGGTCTCCAGCCGGGCCGCCAGGTCCTCCATCGCGTACGCGACCGGCCAGGCGCTGCCGGTGTCCCGGCTGGCGATCCGGACCAGCGTGGTGACCCGGGTGAACGAGTGGTCGAGGTTGTGGTGGTCGGCCTCCAGCCAGTTGAGCAGCAGCCGCAGCTCGGGCGCGAAGCGGCGCACGATCGGCCAGATCCGGGTGTCCTGCTGCTCGTGGTGGCAGGTCAGCATCGCGGTCATGAAGGTCCAGTGCCGCAGCAGCGCCTCCCCCTTGTCCTCCTCGTCGGGCTGGAGCAGCCGCAGCGCGTTGGGCAGCCGGGCGAGGTCCCGGCGCAGCGCGGCGTGCACGAGCCGCAGCCCGGCGAACCGCACGGTGGCCGGGTCGTCGTCCGTGGTGCGCCCGCGCGCGTCCGCACCACGGGGGGCGACGCCGGGCTGTCCCTGCGCGGGCACGGCGGGGGCGGGCTGGGGCAGCAGGTGGATCGGCATGGGACTCTCTTCACGGCTTGGGGCGGGACGGGTGGTGGCGGCCGGTGAGGACCACCCCAGCCAAGGTGCCCGCAGTCGATCAGAAGCGAATCAATGTCCGATTGACGCGCAGGTCAGAACGTTTATCGGAGCGGACGCAACGCCCTGCGGCGCCCGTCCCGTGCTACCGGGCGAGGGCCCGCGCACCGGGCGCGCCCGGGAGTCCAGGGGAACAGCGAGGCCGCATGTCACCGGAGCAGGAGCAGTCGTTCGACGAGTTCGTCGCGGGGCGGTACGCCGCGCTGCGCCGCACCGGCTACCTGCTCTGCGGCGACTGGCACCTCGCCGAGGACCTCGCGCAGACCACGCTGGTGAAGCTGTACTCGCGCTGGGGCCGTCTGCGCGACCCGGAGTCCGCGGCCGGATACGCCCGGACCACGCTGGTCCGCACCTACATCGACACCCGGCGCCTGCGCCGCTCGCACGAACTGCCCTCGCCGGACCTGCCGGAGCCGCCGGCGACCGGGCCGCGGGCCGCGGCCCCGGCCGACCCGGAACGCCGGCTGGCCCTGCTGGCCGCGCTCGCCAAGGTCACCCCGGCCTACCGGGCGGCGCTGGTGCTGCGGTTCTGGGAGGACCAGTCGGTCGAGGCGACGGCGGCGGCCCTGCGGCAGAGCACCGGCACCGTGAAGTCCAACACCAGCCGGGGACTGGCCCAGTTGCGCGTGATCCTCGGCGATTCACTGCTGGAGATCGCGGCGGGCTGAGCCCGGCCGGGCGGGGCCGGACGCACGAGGGGACGGGACGCACGAACCGGCCGGCCACACCCGCCGGCCGACGGGACCGGGCCGCGACCGCCGGAGCCGGGCGCAGGGGCGCAACGGTCGCCCGGGACGAGCGAGCGACGATCGAGAGACGAGAGGGAATCGGGATTGAACGGGGACGATCCGGCGTTCGACGCCGACGACATGGGCGCGCTGTTCCGCGCGCTCCTGGACCAGCCGGAGCCGGCCGCTCCCCCGGAGCTACTGCCGGAGGTCCGCCGCTCCGGCAACCGGCTGCGCCGCCGGCGCCGGCTGCTGGCGACGGTCGCGACCGCGGCGGCGGTGGGCCTGCTGGCCACGGCGGGCTGGGCGGTCCGCGGGCGGTCCCCGGCGGAGCACGACGGCCGGGTGCTCCTCCCGGCGGCGAGCGCGCCCGTCGCGCCGTCCGTCGCGCCGAGTCCGTCCGCGTCGGCGTCGCCGACGCCGACGGTCACGCCGTCCCCGATGGCCGGCGGGACGGCCGGGGGGACGGACGACTGGACGGCGGACGGGACGGACGGCACGACGACCGTCGGCGTGGCCACGGAGGGCAGCCCGGCCCTGTTCGCCCTGCTGCGCGCCCACCCGCCCGAGGAGATCGGAAAGGCATCCAGGGGCGTCAGCTCGGAGAACTTCCTGCTGACCAGGAAGGACGGCGGCACGGTCGCGGTGACCAGGCGCCTGGACGGGCCCTCCGGGGCGCTCGGCGGCGCCACCTCACCGTGCGGAACGCCCATGCCGGGCAGCTCGGGCCCGAAGAGCCCGGAGGGCGAGGACTGCGTGGGCATGAAGCTGCCGGACGGCTCGGTGGTCTGGGCGATGCACCCGGTCTCGGTCACCCCGCGCGGCCGGGATGCCGCGCTCCGGCTCGTCACCCCGGACGAACTGGCCTACACCCTGCTGTTCGTCCGGGCCGAGGCCCGGCCGTACCCGCAGCCCGACGATCCGACGGTGGCGCTGCCGCAGCTGTTGATCCTGGCCGGGCAGTCGGGGTTCCGGAAGGCGGTCCAGGACGGCTGGGGGGACCCGGTCACCGGGCCGCCCAGGACCCGCCCCTCGGCCGGAACCCCCGGCCCGTCCACCTCGCCCCGTCCGCCCGCGCTCCCCTGACCGCCCGCGGGCGGGCCCGGGGTAGGCCTCCGGGCGGGCACGGGGTCCCGGCGGTGGCGCCCCGGCGCCCCGGCGTCCCGGCGGCCGAGGCCCGGCGGGAACGGCAGGAACGGCAGGAACGGCAGGAACGGCGGGAACGGCCTCAGTCGGCCGCCGGCCCGGCCAGGTTCTTGCTCAGCCACTCCAGGGTGTCCGGGATCATCTTCTTGAAGTCCGAGGTCAGGTGCTTGCCGCCGGGCTGCTCGTAGTACGTGATGCCCACCGGCGCGGCGGCCTTGGCCACCCAGGACTTGACCACCTTGGTCTCGTACGGGTTGGCGCCGCCCGCGGTGACCAGCATCTTCACGTCGGCCTTGCCCTGAGCGACCAGCACGTCGGGGTTGTTGGCCGCGCGCTCGGCGTCGTGGCCCTTCCACAGGCCCGAGTCCGGGATGAAGTAGCCGTCGATCGGCACCGCGGCCTTGTAGACGTCCGGGTACTGCAGGGCGAGCTTGGCGCTGCAGAAGCCGCCGGTCGAGGCGCCCATCACGCCCCAGCCGTCGCGGCCCTGCACGGTGCGGAAGTTGGCGCGGACGAAGTCCGGGATGTCCTGGGCCATCCAGGTGCCCATCTTGGGCTGGCCCGGGATGTCGGAGCAGTCCAGCGCGTTCTTCTCGTCGCCGTTGAAGTTCTGCACCGGCATGACCATGATGAACGGGTGGGCCTTGCCCTCCTTGACCAGCCGCGCGTTCTCCTCCTGGATGGGCAGCTGGTTGTCGGTCCAGGTGTTGTAGCCGTTGCTCTGGCCGCCCGCGAAGAGGGTGAGCACCGGGAAGCCGGTCTTGGCGAACTTGGGGTCGTTGTACTCGGGCGGCAGCCAGACCCAGACCTTGCCGGAGACACCGGACTTGGCGCCGGTCACGGTGGTCAGGAAGATCGGTCCGGCCGTGGTGTCCCGGGCCTTGGCGAGGTTGGCGTTCGGACCGGTCGGCATCAGCACCTTGCCGGGCGTAGGCGCCGCACCGTCCGGGGTGCCCGTGCCGCCGCCCGCCGGGGTGCCCGGGGCGCTGCCGCTCGCGGCCGGGGAGGCACCCGACTTGGCGCTGTCCCCCTTCCCACCACCGGAACTGCCGCAGGCCGCGAGCGAGGCGGCCAGGGCGAGCACGGCGGCGCCGGACAGGACGGCACGGGAACGGGACGACTGCCTAAGCACGGTGAGGACTCTCCGACCGATGTCGCGCCCGGTCCGTCTGACCGGGCGGCGGCCCCCCGGTGGGGCCGGACAGACCCGGGGGCACGACGCTGGCACGACCCCCGGAGTGGTGGCCCGCCGTCCCTCGCGGGGGCGTGCCTTCCTGCGATCTTATGACGTGGGCCGGGGTGGCCCGGTTGCGCGGTGACCACCGGAAATCCAATGTTTGTTCGCGATCAGGCAAAATCCTTCACCACTCCCGTCGGGCGGCGGGGGCCGGGCGGCGGGGGTCACCGCAGGGGTCACCGCGGGGGTCACAGCGGCGGCCCCGTCCGGGCGCCGGATCTTGGGTGCTTCCGACCAGTGACGGCGGCCCGCGGATCGGGAACGATCTCAGCGAGCCGACGTCACCGGCATCCCCGCAGCACCGGCGACACCGTCCCCGAGGAGAGCCCCATGCCCCAGCAGATCGCCGTCGTCACCGGAGCCGGGAGCGGCGTCGGCCGGGCCGTCGCGGTCGAACTGGCCGCGGCCGGCTGGCTGCCCGTGCTGGCCGGCCGACGGGCCGAACCGCTGCACGGGACCGCCCGGCTCTGCGGCGCTCCGGCCGACGTGGTGCCGACCGACGTCACCGACCCGGCCGCCGTGGACGCCCTGTTCGCCGCGACCGTCGAGCGCCACGGCCGGGTGGACCTGCTGTTCAACAACGCCGGCAGCTTCGGCCCTGCCGTCCCGGTGGAGGAGTTGGAGGTCGAGGCCTGGCGGGCGGTAGTCGACCTCAACCTGACCGGCGCCTTCCTCTGCGCCCGGGCGGCGTTCCGGCAGATGAAGGCCCAGGACCCGCAGGGCGGCCGGATCGTCAACAACGGCTCGATCTCGGCGCACGTCCCGCGCCCGCACTCGATCGCCTACACCGCGACCAAGCACGCGGTCACCGGCCTGACCAAGTCGCTGTCCCTGGACGGCCGTCCCTACCGGATCGCCTGCGGGCAGATCGACATCGGCAATGCGGCGACCGACATGACGGCGGCGATGGGCGCGGGCGTCCGGCAGGCGGACGGCCGGATCGCCCCCGAGCCGACCATGGACGTGGCCGACGTCGCCCGGACCGTGCGGCACATGGCCGCGCTGCCACTGGAGGCCAACGTGCAGTTCGCCACCGTGATGGCGACGGCCATGCCGTACATCGGGCGCGGCTGATCCGTCTCCGCGCCGTTCGCTCGTCTCACACGTCTCGCACGTCTCGCACGTCTCGCGTGTCCTGCGCGTCTCCCGCGTTTCACGAGTCCCGCGCGTCTCACTCGTCGTGCGAGTGCCGGTAGCGCAGCACCCCGCCGTCCTCCTCCAGCCGGTAGACGCTGGTGGTGGGCCAGTACTCGCCGCTCTCGGCGGCGGGCAGTTCGGCGCGGAGCACCATCCGCAGGGCGGGCGGCGGGGCGTCCGCGTGGACGCGCTTGCGGTGTCCGTCCCAGCGGCCGCCGCACAGTTCGAGGTCCAGGACGAGGGGGGTGGTTCTCATCCCGCGATGGTGCCAGCGCCCCCGCGTCCGCCGGAGGTTTCGGAGCCTGCGGCCACCCGCACGAGGGAACCCCGTCAGGCCAGGCTGACGGGGTTCCGGGGTGCGGGGGCTACGGCGCCGGGCTGCGGCGGAGGGTCACGGCCGCCAGGTGTCGTTCAGCGTGACGACCCCGCCGGCGGGCACGGTCGCCGTCCGGTTGGCACCGGACTCCCAGGTCACCGCGCCGCTAGCGTCCTTGCGGACGTACTTGTACTGGACGGAGGTCCCGGCCGGCAGCGAGAGCGCCAGCGACCAGACCGGGTAGCCGGCGGAGGACAGCGGCAGTGCCTTCGCCGGGTCCCAGCCGCCGAGCGCCGCGGCGTCGCCGACCACGTAGACGTCCTGCCCGTACGCGGTGGTCGCGTTGACGTCGAACGAGGCACCGGAGACGCCCGCCCCCGGCTGGACGTACAGCGCGACCGCGTCGCCCGCGCCCACCGTCGCGGTGAACTGCCCGTTGGCGCCGACCTGGTAGGTCGGGCCGGTGCAGCCGCCGCCCGGCTGCGGGTCGCCGTGCTGGACGTCGCAGTAGGTGCCGGCCGGCAGCCCGGTCTGGAAGGTCCGGGTGATCGCGCCGCTCTCGTGGTTGAGCGCGACGTAGCCCTTGTTGCCGCGGCCGAAGGCGATCGCGTTGTTGCCGTTGGACCACCAGTCGGTCACCCCGGTGCCCGCCACGGCGTTGCGGAAGCCGACCATGTTGGCGACCTGCCGCCAGGCGTGGGTGCAGTTCCAGCCGTCCTGGTAGCAGGCGTTGACGGTGCCGCCGTTGGGCGGGCCGTCGTCCTTGTTGGTGAAGGAGTAGCCGGAGTAGACGTTCGGCGAGCCGTAGGTGGAGGCCAGCAGGAAGACGTTGGCCAGCGTGTAGGTGTTGCCGTAGGTGTAGTTGAGGGTGGAGCCGTTGCGCTCGGTGTCCCAGTTGTCGAGGAAGCTGCGCGCCTGGCTGCTCGGCAGGTAGCCCCAGGAGGCGCCCCAGCCGTTGAGGTTCGCGAGCTTGTCGGCGGTGAAGATGCGCTTGAGGTCGGTGCCGACCCGGAACTCGTCCACGTCGCCGTTGCCGGTGTACTCGGACGGCTGGATCGGCTCGCCCGCGCCGTAGATGACCTCCTGGACCCAGTAGGCCTTGGGGTCGGCCGTCTTGGCCTTGATCGCGGCGAGGTCGGCGGCGGCGATGTGCTTGGCCGCGTCGATCCGGTAGCCGTCCACCCCGAGCGAGCCGAGGTCGTCGAGGTAGTGCGCGATGGTGGTCTGGACGTAGGAGCTGCCGGTGTCCAGGTCGGCGAGGTTCACCAGCTCGCAGTTCTGGACGTTCGAGCGGTCCTGGTAGTTGCCGATCGGCTGGCGGCAGGAGTGGAAGTCCTGGTCCTGGTAGGTGCCGGGGTAGTCGTACTTGCTGTACGCGGTGCCGCCGGTACCGGTGCCGGAGCCGGCCGACATGTGGTTGACCACCGCGTCGGCGATGACCTTGACCCCGGCCGCGTGGCAGGTGTCGACCATGTTCTTGAAGGACGTGCGGTCGCCGAGCCGTCCGGCGATCCGGTAGCTGACCGGCTGGTAGGAGGTCCACCACTGCGGTCCCTGGATGTGCTCCTGGGGCGGCGAGACCTCGACGAAGCCGTAGCCCTTCGGGCCGAGCGTCGAGGTGCAGGCCTGGGCGACGGAGTCGAAGCGCCACTCGAAGAGGGTCGCGGTGACGTCCTTTCCGTTGTTCGCGGGCGGGGCGGCCTGGGCTGCGGGGGCGGCGCCGACGGCGGTGCCGAGCGAGAGCGCGAGCGCCGCCGAGGCGGCGAGTGCGCCGGCCGCGCGGGCGGGCCGGCGGGTGGGGGTGGTGACCACGTCGTCTCCTGGGGGTGGCTGGGGGTGGGCAGCCGGAGGTGAAGCCTGCAGGAAGTTTCTGTAACTTGCCGGAAACTTGCAGCGCTGAACCTAGGGTCGCCGGGAGACACCGTCAAGGCCCTGGGAAGATACGTTTCTGCATCGCCGTCCGCCGCGGCCCGCCACCCGCCACACCGACCTCCACCCCACCACCACACCACCGCCCACCGGTGGCGGGCCCGACCCGCCGCCGGACACGGCAAGGGCCCGGCAGCCGTAGCCGCCGGGCCCCTCACCTGTCCTGATTCACCGGCCCCTCAGGGGGAGCCGACCCGGGTTCAGCCGGTCTGGACGGAGGTGTCGTCGATGACGAAGCTCGTCTGCAGCGAGGAGTCCTCGACGCCGTTGAACTTCACGGTGACCGTCTGGCCCGCGTAGGCCGAGAGGTCGAAGGTGCGCTGCTGGTAGCCCGCCGCGGCGTCCACGTTGGAGTAGGTCTTCAGCGTGGTGCCGTTGACCGACACGGTCAGCTTGTCGTACGCCGTGGTGCCCGACTCCGCGGTGTCGATGTGCAGCCAG
>NZ_JBEZIQ010000095.1:0-23076 GCF_040651155.1 Kitasatospora sp. NPDC048545 | reverse complement strand
CGGCTGGACGCCAACCAGGAACTGCTGGGCCTCGGCACCGCCAACCTCGGCGCCGGCTTCTTCCAGGGCTTCCCGGTGAGCAGCAGCGCCAGCCGCACCGCGCTGGCCGAGTCGGCCGGCGGGCGCAGGCAGGTCTACGCCCTCACGGCCGGCGTCGGCGTGGTCGCCGTGCTGCTGTTCCTCAGCCCGCTGCTGCACGACACCCCGGACGCCGTACTCGGCGCCCTGGTCGTGTTCGCCGCACTGCGCATGATCGACCTCGCCGGCTTCCGCCGGCTGGCCTCCTTCCGCCGCCGCGAACTGCTGCTGGCGCTCGGCTGCACGATCGGCGTGCTGACCCTGGACATCCTCTACGGCGTCCTGGTCGCGGTGGGCCTGTCGGTGATCGAACTGCTCAGCCGGGTCGCGCGACCCCATGACGCCGTCCTCGGCCGGGTACCGGGCGTGGCCGGCATGCACGACGTCGACGACTACCCCGAGGCGCGCACCGTCCCCGGCCTGCTCGTCTACCGCTACGACTCCCCGCTGTTCTTCGCCAACGCCGAGAACCTCCAGCGCCGGGCGCTCGCCGCCCTGGCCGAACAGCCCGAGCCAGTCCGCTGGTTCGTCCTCAACACCGAGGCGAACGTCGAGGTGGACATCACCGCCCTGGACTCCCTGGACGCCCTGCGGCTCGAACTCGAAGCCCGCGGCATCGTCTTCGCCCTCGCCCGCGTCAAGCAGGACCTGCGCGCCGAACTCGACGCCTACGGCCTGACCAGCTCCATCGGCCCCGACCGGATCTTCCCCACCCTCCCCACCGCCGTCGCCGCCTACCGCTCCTGGGCCCACCCCGACGGCCCTCCGCCGCCCTCACCGTAGCCGCAGTGGCCCTACCGGCCGGGTTCACGGTCGGGCGGCGGATGTTGGTACCGTTCGTTCCCCCTGCTCCGATCGGTGCGCGGCCGTGGGCCCGACCGTCGCCACGGGCGCGCCCGAGCGGCCCCTGCCTGGAGGGGGGAGGGGAAGCGCGTTGACGGATGTGGGGGACCGGCCATGACGACCGACACCATGGTGACCGAGAAGGCAAGGCCGCGGCTAGTCTTCGTCCACGGCATCGGTGGCCCCCGGGACGTGACGAAGGAACTCGCCGCATGGTCGGGGGCGTTGGCCGAGGGCGCGGTCCCGGCCGGAGGCGCCGCGGAGAGGGCCGACCTGGCCGCCGCCCTGGCCGCCGACTCGGCGTTCGCCCACTACGGCGACCTCTTCACCGCGAGCGGAGCCCAGGGAGCAGGCGCGGGGGCGGACGAGGAGCAGGCGGCACTCACCCTGGACCTGCTGGCCGAATTCCTCGACGAGCTCGCCTCGTTGCCCGGGCACCAGAACCACCGGGGCCTCGCCCGGGTGCGCGCCCAGCTGAGCCCGCAGGGCGAGGCGCAGGGCGTGCTCAACCCGGCGCGGCACCTGAGTCTGATGCTGGCCTCCATCGCCGCGCTGCCCGGGCTGAGCTGGGGCGCCCGTCGGCTCAGCAGGGTCGAACTGCTCGGGATCCTCTCCCAGCCGGGCCGCTACCTGCGGCGGGCCGAGCCGGACGCCGCCGGGCGGACGCTCGACCAGCGGGTGCGTGACCGGGTCCTGCGATGCCTCGACCCGTCCCGGCCCGCGATCGTCGTGGCGCACTCGCTCGGCACGGTGGTCGCCCTGGAGGCCCTGGCGGAGTACCGGGGGTCGGTGGCTCTCCTGGTCACGGTCGGCTCGCCGATCGCCACCCCCGGGGTGGTCCGGCCGCTGATCAGGCCGCGCCCGCCCGCGACCCCGGAGACCGTCGCGGCCTGGGCCGACTTCCGGGACAACGACGACCTCGTGGTGCCCAAACGCCGGCTGGTGAAGGCCGTCGAGCCGAATTCGGCGGGCGTCCGGCCGACTCCCCACCGGTTGACGTCGGCCAGGTTCTGGTCCCATGACGCCACGACGTACCTCCGGCGTGAGGAGGTCGCGGGTCCGGTGCTGGAGGCCCGGGCAGCCACGGCCCCACGGTCATGAGCGAGGTGTGGCGGCCGCCGGCCCGTCACCTGGTGCTGATCGCCACCCAGTGCGCGGCGATGCCGGAGCTCACGGACCTGACGGCCAGGGCCGATCGGCTCTTCGACGTGCTGACCGATCCGCGGACCGGCAGGTGCGAGCCCAGTCCGGCCCCCGCGGTGGACGCCGCACGCCTGCGGTCGGGATCGGTCACCTGGCGGGAGGCGGACGAGGCGATCCGTGCGGCCGTCCGCGTGGCGGCGCAAGCCGGCGCCACCCTGGTCCTCGCCGTCCTCGGACACGGCCAGACCTCGCTGGCCGGAGGGAAGCTCTGGTACATGGCCGCGGACAGCCTCCCCGACGACGCCGACCGCTGCCTCGACGTCCCGGCGCTGCTGGAGCTGGCGAGCGACGCCACCGGAGTCACGGGCGTGATCGCGCTCGTCGACACCTGTCACGCCGGGGCCAGCGCGCCGAGCACCGCGGCCCTGGCCGGTGGCTTCAGGAACGGGAGCAAGCGGCTCTCCGTGCTGATGGCCTGCGGCTCCCAGCAGGAGGCCTACCGGCTGGACTTCAGCCACGAACTGGCCGAGGCGCTCACCGAGGGGATCCCGGACGAGGGCGAGATGCTCAGGACGAGCGCCCTCAAGCTGCGGGTCGGGCCCAGGCTGAAGGACCAGGACGTCCAGAGCGTCGACTTCGACGGCGAGGCCGACGCCGAGGAACCACTGTGGCTCGCCCTGAACCAGCTGCGCCGACCGTGGACGCAGAACCAGGGCATCGGCGCGATCGGCGCCGAGGACCTGGCCGAGGCGCTGCGGAACTGGCCCGGCGGCCCCGCAGCCCCGGACCCCTGGAACCGGGAGGCGCTGATCAAGCTCTCCGAACGGGCCCTCGACCCGTTCGGGCCGCCCGCCGCCCGGTGGGCGGCCGAGGTCGCCCAGGGCCTGGTCGCCGCGATCGACACCGGCAGCCTCCTGGTCGACCTGGCCGGGTCCGCCCTGACCACCCCGCTGCTGCGCCGGCTCGCGGCCGACTTCAACCGCCAGTGGGCCGCCGACGGGATCCAGCCGGTCCGGCCGCCTGGTCGGCTGACCGGCCGTGCGCTGCTCCAGCACCTCCTGGAGCACGCGGCACTGCGAACGCCGAGCGTGGCCGGAACCGTGTCCCCTGACCTCGCCCTGGCCTGGTACGTGGTCGCCGTGGCCGACACGTGCGGAAGAAGCGACCTGTCGGACACCCGGGTGCGGAGCTGGGCCCGGACCACGGCTGATCCCATCAGCCTCAACGACGCCCGCGAGAGGTACGAACAGAACCGCCGGGAGCGGGCGCTTCGGCTGGTCATCAGCCTGCACGCGGCACAGGTGGACTGGCCCGACTCGCTGTCCGCGTGCCTGCGCGACGGGCCCGGCTGCCTGAGCCACCGGCACTTCCCCTGTCGGCCCGACCGGAGCGGCGTGGAGGCCGTCCTGCCCGACGTGATCGCCTGGGCGTACGAGGCGTCCCCGGGCCGCGCCGAGGTGGGGCACATCGACATCGTCGCCACCGCGCCGGTGCTGCTGAACTGGCGCCCGGAGCAGGCCCTGGTCGGCCAGTACCTTCTGGGTACCCACCGCACGGTCACGCTGCGGTGGTCCGGGCGCCTCGTGGTACCGGCCGGGATGCGTGGACTGAACGAGCGGGCCCGGGCCCAGCTGGAGACGCTCCGCCAGGACCCCCTGGAGAGCGCCCCCGTCGACTGGCTTGACCAGGAGCGTACGGTGGTGGCGCGACTCCTGCCGGGCCTGGCCAGGGGGAAGTACGGACGAGCCATCGGCGTCGGCCACCGCCCCTCGCACCTTCAGGAACTGGTCACGGCGCTCCTGCCGTACACCCCGATCCTGTTCTGGCCGGACACGGAGGACGACGTGGACCAAGCGGCCCGCACCCGCCTCGGCCAGGTCTGGGAGCGACTGCCCGAGGTCCTGAACGAGGCACAGCGCAGGAGTTGGGACGAGGAGGACGAAGGGTGCGCCGGGACACCCGATCACCTCGGTCCGCTGGCCTGCCTCCGCGCCGCCTGGCACGACACCGACTGGTTCGACTTCTGCGACACCTACGAGCAGCACGCGCCGTTCGCCCCGAGGAGCACCCGATGACCTGGAACACGTACTACCGAGGCGACGGTCGGCCACGCGATGTCGACCTCCCGCCCGCGCCGCCGTGGCGCAGCTTCTCCGGCGGTGACTCCGCCACGGCGTTCCTGCCGCCGGAAGGCCTGACCGACGCCGTCAACGCCGCCCTGTACCTGCACCGGCCGCTGCTGATCACCGGGAGCACTGGCACCGGCAAGTCCTCGGTGATCGAGCAGGTCGCGGCCGAGCTGAAGCTCGGCAGGCCCCTGCGGTGGCACATCACGTCCCGTAGCGGCCTGGCGGACGCCCTCTGCCGGTACGACGCGCTCGGGCACATCCACGCGCTCCGGCTCCGGTCGGCCCCGGCGGCGCCCCGCCCGGCCCGCCCGAACCGGATGGGCCGGGCGGGCCGCTACCCGGGCCGGGGACACGGCAGCGCCGACATCGCCCCGTTCCTCCAACTGGGCCCGCTGGGCACCGCCCTGCTGCCCGGCGACCGGCCCCGGGCGCTGCTGATCGACGAGATCGACAAGAGCGACCTGGACCTTCCCGCCGACCTGCTGGACGTCCTGGAGAGCGGACGCTTCGAGATCCCCGAACTGGTCCGCCACCCGCGCAGGCAGGTGAGGGTCCGGGAATGGGACGACACGGCCACCCACCCGGTGACGGACGGCAAGGTCCAGTGCACGACCTTCCCGTTCATCGTGATGACCAGCAACGGGGAACGCGACTTCCCCGCACCCTTCCTCCGCCGTTGCATCCGCTACGAGATGCCGGCACCGACCCCGGACACGCTGCGCCGCGCCGTCGAGGCCCACCTGGGGTGCGCGGTGGACGACCGGGGCCCCGCCGCCGAGGTCATCGCCGGGTTCGCCGAGCGCATCGCCCGGGGCGACAGCCTGGCTGTCGACCAACTACTCAACGCGGTGCGGCTGGTGACGGATGGGCGGGCGCCCACCGGCGCCGAGCGGGAGCGGCTGCTCCGGCTGATGCTGCGGGACCTCTCCGGTGCGTGACAGCCTCGCGGCCCTGGTCGAGGCGCTCAGCGAGGCGATGCCCCCCGGCACGGACGCCGCCACGGTGGCCGACGCGCTCTGGCTCGCCGCGGCACCGGCCGGGAACCCGGGCCCGGCGGAACCGGCGACGCCCCCGCCGCCGTCGGCGGCCTCCTGTCCCGATCGGCCGGACGGGCACCACGACGACGAGGAAACCCGGCCGGAACCCGTACGGGAGGCTCGGCCGGTGAGCCGGGAGGTGCCGCTGTACGAGCGCCTGCCCCTGCCCGGCCTGCCCGCACCGGACGGCCGCCCGGTCGACGTGGCGACCGGGCGGGCGCTCCCGCACGCCCTCGAACTGGGCCGTGCCCTGCGCCCGTTCAAACGCCGCTACGGACGCGGCACCCGGCGCACCCTGGACCTCGACGCCACCGTGCGCGCCTACGCGGACAGCGGCGAGCTGGTCCCGGTGTTCACACCCGCCCCCGAGCCGTGGTTCGAGGTCGTCGTGGTGGTCGACACCCACCCGACCATGGAGGTGTGGCGGGAGACCGTCGACGAGTTCACCGCCCTGCTGGCCGGCCTCGGCGCGTTCCGCCTGGTCCGGTCCCTGCGGCTCACCGTCGGGCCCGAACCGCGCGTCACCGACCTCCGGGGCCGCGCGCGCACCAGTGCCGGGGTTCCCGCGCCGGGCGGTCGGCAGCTGGTCCTGGTCGTGTCCGACTGCGCCGCGCCGGGCTGGCGCAAGGCCGACGTCCGGCGACTGCTGAGGGACTGGGGAGCCGCCACCTCGGTCGTCCTGCTCAACCCGCTGCCCGCACGGCTCTGGCCCAGCACCGGACTGGACCTGCCCGCCGTACGGGTCCGACAGCGGACGCCGTCCACCCACAACACGGAGCTCACCTTCACCGTCCCGCTGACGCTGAAGACCCTGTTCGGACCCGACCTCGGGTGGGTCGCCCTGCCGACCCCGTCCCTGACCCCGCACGCGCTGCGCCGCTGGGCGGCCGGCGTGATGCGGGGCGCCCGCGCGGGCCACGACGCCGTGCTGCTGCCGGAAACCGGCGTCCTCACCTCACCGTTCGCCGAGTACGCCCCGCCCGTCCCGGACGCCGAACGGCGGGCAGCCGCCTTCCTCCACGCGGGCTCCCCGGCGGCCAAACGGCTGGCGGCGCTGTGCAGCCCGTTCAGCCGGCTGAGCCTGCCGCTGCTCCGGCTGATCAGGCAGGAGACGGTCCCGGAGGCCTCGGTGAGCGATCTCGCCGAGCTGATGACCAGCGGCATCGTGGACATCGCCACCGTGGACGGCGGGTCCACGGTGCTCAGCTTCTCCGAGGCCGCCCGGGCTCGGCTGGCACCACTGCTCAGCCGCCATGACGCCTGGACGGTCCAGGCCGCGTTGACGCGCTACGTCGCCGCCCGCACGCCCGGAACGGGCACGGCGGTGGCTGCGGTCGCGGCGGACGGCCCCCAGGAACTTCCCGCCGAGCTACGGCCGTTCGCCCTGGCCTCGGAGGAACTCCTCGCCGTGCTGGACGGCGGGCGCAGGCGGCGGGCGGTGCGGGGGGCCGGTACGCGGCCGCAGACCGAGGAGTCCGCCGCTCCGAGGCTCCCGGACCCGAGCCGGACCGGGGCGCTGCTCATCGGGGTGTCCGACCACTCGCGTGATCCGAGTACCGGTCATGTCGACGAGGCGCTCGTGGAGATGTACTCCGTGCTGATGTCCCCCGACAGCTGGGACCTGCCGGCCGATCGCTGCCAGATCGTGCAGGATGTGAATGGGCGGCAGGGGTTCGTGAACGCGCTCCGCCACAGTCTTCGGCGAGGCGACGAGACCTTCCTCCTGTACTTCGCCGGACTCGTCCGGGTGGGGTCGGGCATCGGGTCCCGCTTCCTGGTGTTGGGGCACGAAGTCCTCAGTCTCGAACACCTGGCGGACATCCTCCTGGAGGGTGACTTCCGCCGAATCGTGATCATTTTCGAGAGCTTCCCCGGTAGCTCGGAGTTCCCCATGGAGCTGGAGGTGGACGCGGACGTCTACCTCCTGTGCAACGGGCCGGGCCCCGACTCCTTTCCCCGGCTGCTGCGCCACGTGATGGTGGAGGGCGTTCCGGAGGGACCAGAGCTGCTGGAGCCGGGGCACATCGCCCGTGCGATGAGGCAGTTGACGTCACCTCCTGTGGTGAACCACCACGCGGTCTACTCTCGGCCGCCGCTGGCGCTCCTGCGCAATCGTGCGGCACCCGGCTATGTGGCGCCTTCCATCCACGAGGCGTACGACCTCATGCGCACGGCAGTCCGGAGGCATCTCGGAGGCCGGTACGAGGGGATCCACGTGGAGATCGATCGCATCCTGCTGAAGCTCCTCACCTTTGTCGACGCATACGAAGCACGGGTACCGGCTTGGGATGAAGGGGCGTTGTACCTGATGCGGGACTTCGAACTCAGCCTCGGCATAGCACTGGAGCCCCGATTCACTGTCACCAGAGGGGGAAAGGGTGAACGGGATCTTTACTGCCAGGCGCCCGAGAGCGGCCTCCGGATCCCGATCGACCTCCAGTCGGCGTTCCGTTCGGATCGGACTCTTCTGGACTCGGCAGCCGTGGACCGGCCGGATCCGCTCAGCGTCGTCGTCATGTTCGACTCGCCCCACACAACCGAGAATGACACCCTGTTCAACATCTCTCCCAGTATCGGCGTGCGCATGGTCCGGGGAACCTGTCTCGTTCTCCTCCGAGCGTTCGTCCGGGAGTCGGACCCGTGGCCTCCGCCACGGAACCTCGACGACGCGCTGCGCGAGGCCGTTGCTTCCGCCTGCGACGACCTGGTCCACAGCGAGGTCGATCCGGAGGACGGGCTGACGTACGACGGCCGAGGCCACCGTGTGCTGGCGGCCATGACGGGCGCAACGGTGGAAAATGTCGACCCGATGCTCGGTTCGATCGACTGGCAGCCGGTGGAGGCCTACGAGCACGGGCTCAGCCTCGGAGAGGTCCGGGTGAACGCCGAGCTCACCCTGGAGGGGTATCTGTACCACGGGGACGTCCACCTGGCCGATCGCGAGGACGGTGTGGCCGTGCTGGATCACGACTGGAACGACCACATGGCCTCCGTGTCCGTCGGCCTCTTCGTGGAGTTGGCCTTCCAAGCCCAGATCGACTCGCCCGACTACCGGGTGGAGCTCGAGTTCAGGGGGATGGAGGTCCTCAGCCGGTAGCCCGGCCGGGGGCACACCCCGGTGGATTGCCCTCCTCTCCTGGCCGTGTGCTTGACTTCAGCCATCGACCGCAGGGGTGCAAGGTGCATGAGCTGATCCTCCGTCACGCAGCGGATCGCGGGGGCAGGACCGCCTTCGCCGATGCCAAGGGCGCGGTGGACTACGGCGAGCTCGCCCGCCGTACGGCCCGGGTGGCGGGCAACCTGCGGGTCGGGCCCCCCGTTGTCGTCCGCCGCCCCTCTGCTCCTTCGTCCGCTGCGTCTCGCCGGCCCCGGTGACCACCGCCTCGTCTCCGGCCTGCTCGGCTCTGCCCCTGGTTGGAGCCGCGCCCGCGCGCCGGACGGCGGCATCTCCTTCACCAGCCCCTGCCGCACCGCCGCCGTCACCGGCTCCGGCCCGCCCGACCACTCATGCGCCTGGACCGTCCACGGCTACCCAGCGCCCGACTCAAGGCCGCTGTGGGCGGCGTTCGGCCCCGGCACGCCCGCCGAGATCACCGCCGCCTTCACCGCCGTCCTCGTCGACGGCCTGCGCAGCGGGCACCACGACTACCTGCACGGCGGGCCGCACCACCTGCCCGGCACGCCCGCCTCCGTCCTCGCCGACCGCGGCTGGCAGCCCGCCCGGGGCCGAAGGGCTTCCATGACCAGGTCGCGCCGGACGCCAGCGCCCGCTACCGGCACCGCGTCGGCCACCAGGTGGCCGACGCGGAGGTCGCCGGCCTGGTCCCGCCGTCGTGGAGCATGCTCGCGGGCAACCAGCAACACCCGTCGTGGCGTGCGGACTTCACCATCGGCGTGCCGTTCTAACCGCTCCTGCGCGCGGCCCTCGCCTTCAGCTCGCCCGAGACCGTCGAGCGGCCCCTCGGCGGTGTCCCGGCCCGCCATCTGTCCCATGTCACGGTCCGCCGCGCCCCCACCGCGCAACCGGCCCGCCGTCCGTACGCCTGCTCTCCGCCGGGCCCCGCCGCCGCTGCGGTGCCGACGTCCGGCGGGGCGCGTCGGCGCTGATCCCGTGAAGGAACCCTCATGCCGTACACCCCCGAGAAGCCCCGCGAGTACCGTGTCCAGCCGTGCTACCTCGCTGGGTCGGAGGCCGACGCCACCGATGCCGTCACCCCGCTGATCCGAGCCGGGTGGGCGGCCAGCAATGACGAGCTGGGCAACGCCTACGTCACCGCACCGGACCTGACGGCCCGCCTGGCGCTCCTGCCCGAGGGCCCGGACTCGACGCTCTGGAAGATCAGCGCGGGTCCGGAGGCGACCGCGATGCCCAGGTGGCTGGTCACTTCGACGACCGGGTGCCCCACGAGATCGTCCAGGAGTTCACCACCCCCCTCGCCGACGCCTACATCCAAGGCCCCGACGCTTACCTCGGCGCCGGCCTGCCCGCCCCGCGCCGGGTGGCCGGGCGGTGGGCGGAGCCCATCGTCGTCCAGAGCCCCGACCAGCTCGTCGCACGGTCGACGCGCCCCGGCTTCCTGCCGCACGCCGAGGAGGTGGACGACACCAGCGAACGGTGGCTCTTCGAGTCGGGACCACCCGAGCGCCGCTGGTACGACACCGCCTCCTCGCACGTGCCCGCACCCCTGCTGGAGACGCTCACCGCCGCCTTCGACCCGGCCCCAGTGCACCGGTACCTGCGGCGCAACCAGGTCGCGCGCCTGCCCGCGGACGCCGTCGCGACGCCCACAGTGCCGAGCCCGCTGGAGGTGGCGCGCGTGCGGGCCGCCACCTCCCGCTCCGTCACCGCGACGCGCGCCCCGGCCGCCGCGCTCGCCTACACCACCTCGACCCCGCCGCCGGCACCGTCTCGGGTCGCCCTCGCCGGCCCCTCCCGCTGACCACCCCGCCAACGTCTCGGAGAACACCGTGTCCGACGCCACCGCCCTCGACCACGCGGACGCCATGATCGAGCAAGCCTGGAAACGGCCGATCGCCGAACTCGAGGAGGCCGCGCCCCGCCTGCCCGTCGAAGATGCGATGCTGCGCGCGGCCATGCACCGCCGCTCCCACCTCGTCATCGTGTCCAACTCCATTGCCGCACACCAGGACCGGCTACACGCCCTCACCCGGCCCGGTCACGTCCCCGCCTTCTACGACCTCGACCGGATCACCGTCTCGGCGAGCGCCCTGCGCACGGCCTACGCGGAGAGCAACACGGCCGTCCAGATGATCCGCCACATCATCGACGCCCGCGAACTCGCGCTCACCTCCGAGGGCGGCCCGGACGCCGAGCGCGTGCGGGCCGCCACCGCCCGCACCTCGCAGACGCCCCGCCCCCTGGGGCTGCCCGCCGACCAGCCCGCCCTGCGTTCGACAGCCGCTGTGGCCCAGACGGTCGCGAACCGGCGCTAACCGCAGGTCAGTTCGCCTCCGGTTCGTGGTGGGCACTCAGGTCAGTGGCGCCCACCACGCGGGCCAGCTCCTCCACGGTCAGCTCCACCCGCCGACCATCCGCCAGCCGCGCCTGCACCGCCTCGTCCTGCCGCCGCTCGGCGCGGCTCGTCGTGGCGACGGCCCACTGGCCCTCGCCGATCGCCGTGACGTCGCCCAGCGTCCACACCCGCCCCGTGCTGCGGATCTTGCGCTCCAGCGCCGCCATGTCCCGGCCTCTGCCCGCCGCCATCGCCTTCATCCCCCTCGTAATCCCGTACGGCGCCGCGCCGTAACCCTGCTTCAGCACCCGGGCGCCCCGATCCATTCCCACTCGGTTCGCCCACGGCAGAGGGCGGTTCCCGGTAAACGACTACGAACTTCGGGACGCTGCATGTGAACGTACTCATGTCGCTGAAACCGCAGGTCAACGAAGGGACCGGTCCCCGTGAACACCCCCAGCAGCTTCCTGCCCGCTCCCGTCCGCCCGTCCGCCGAAGAGCGCTCCTGGCTCGCGTCCGATCACAGCGCGGAGCCGGTCCTCGCCCTGCTCTCCGGCCTCGGCTGGCCGATGGTCGACACCCCCGAGGCCAACGTGCACTGCACCAGCCCGGACGGGCGCGTCTACATCGGCTGGCTGCCCGAGGACCCCGGCGCCTGGAAGCGCGGCATCCTCTGGCGCATCCAGGTCCAGCCCACCGGCGCCGACCCGTGGACCCAGGAGTTCGGCGTCCACACCCCCTCCGAGGCCGTCGCAGGCTTCCTCGCCGCACTCATCACCACTCCCGCCCACTGACACCGGCCAACTACCGCTCTCGGAGGACTTGTTGCTTAAACCCCGCCTCGACCATCGCATCGCCCACGGCACCGCGCGCGACGCGCTCGGCCGCGCCCTGGCCGACCCGCACATCGCGTGCGCGGACGGCTTCCGCCTCTCGGTGCTCGCCCTCGACCCCGCCGCCCCGTTCCTGCTGCCCGCTGTCACGCTGGAGGTCGGCTTCCCCACCCGGCGCCCCGAACCGTGGGAGCGCTGGCGCGAGCACCTCGACCCCAGCGTGGACGAGGACGAGGACGACCCCACCGAATCCGTGTACCTGCCCGTCCCCGTCGCCTTGGTGCGGGACCTGATCGAGGCCCACGGGGGCGAAGCCCTGCCCATACCGCGTCAGCGGGCCTGACCGGGCCAGCGCCGCCACCGACTCCAGCAAAGGAAGCAGCCCTGACGATCACCACCATCCTCACCCGCGCCCCCGGCCCGGTCATCTCCGCGCTCGGCCTGACCAACGCCTTCTTCGTCCCGCCCGCCTCCACCACGTTCGCCCTCAGCCTCGGCTTCGCCGTGAGCGGCCTGCTGCTCACCCCCGACGACGTCCACGAGAGCTACCTGCGCCGGGACGCCCGGTGTCCTCGCCCAACTCGCCAGGACACCGGGCGGCACCCGGGTCCGCCGGATCGGCACCGCCCTCGGCCTGCGCGACCGCACCGTCTCCAGGTCCCTCGGCCGCCTGGCCGACGACGGTCTGGTCCTCCTCGGTCCCGAGGACGAGCCGCTGCCCCAGCGCTCCTGCCGCCTCGCCAACTGAATCCGCCACACCACCGGCTGGCCCGGTCCCCGCCGGGCCAGCCGCCCACCACGAGGGGCAGTGCCATGACCACCCACCACGTCGCCTTCCACCCGCTCATCGTCACCGCCGCCACCCACCGCGCAGCCCGCCTCCTCCTCGCCAGCCCCGCCCTTCGGATCGTCCGCGCCGACGAGGTCCGCCCCGGCGACCTGATCGTCTCCGCTTTCACCACCGACACCGCGCCTGCGCCGCACCGACTACTTCGCCGGCGGCCCCTACCCGGCCGTCCCCGGCCCGTACGACCCGGCCTGCGGATGCGGCGTCTGCGGCCTGCCCGAGGTCGAGGGTCCGCACGGCACCGTGGTCCTCACCCGGGACTTCCCCTGGGAGTGCTGCGACCCGTGGCCCGCCGACGAACCCGTCCTCGTCCGTCCCCGAGGCCGCCTTCCCGCCCCGACGATCCCGTCCGCCGAGAGGACCTGAGTGACCGTCCACCGCCCCCTGCTGACCAACCACCACTCCGACGACTCCCTCTGCCCGCCGGACCACAAGCACACCAGCTCCGGCAAGCCCCCTGCATCCCGACTGCCCCAGCCGCGCCTACTCCAGCGCCGTCTGCGCCTGCGGCATCTGGGAGTTCAAGGGCCCCGGCAAGGGCTACGTCAACGAGTCCCGCAAGCGCCACCTCGGCACCCACCCCCCGGCCCCGTCCGAAGGCCCCGCCGTGCTGCGCGAGAGGCTCCGTCTCGACCTCCCGTGACCACCGCCCACACCCCCACCGCCGCCCCTTTCACCACCCGGAGACCGCTGTGCCCCAGTACCTGACCGTCGCCCACCTGATCGCCCAGCTCCAGGACGTCGACCCCAACCTGCGCGTCCGCCTCGCTGTGAACCCGGACTGGCCCTTCTCCCACCTGCTGGCCTCGAACGTCCTGGTCCACGACGGCCTCGTCTACCTGGCCGAGGACGGCCAGGAGGGCTACCTGCCCACCGCCGTCCGCGAAGAGCTCGCCTGGGCCTGAACCATCGCCCGCCCGAAGGAGACCCGCATCCCCACCACCCGCCGCCTCGCCCACCCGCAGCCGCTGGAGCGCTTCGCGCTGCACCCCATGCCGTCGTGGGCCAGCGGAGCGCTCGTCCACCGTGCCCCCGCCGTCCCCGGCCAGCCGATCCAGATCCTGTGGCTCCCGAACACCGCACCCAGGCTCCCCTTCGGCCGCATTCTGCTGCGGTGGGAGAAGGCTCCCGAGGCCGGCTGGGACGTCACCGCCCGCCTCGGCCTCGCCATCACCGACGTCCACCTCGCCACCTGGCCCGCTGCCCCCGACGACTGGCCCTGCCTGGTGCGCCCCACCCTCCGCGAGGTCACCGGCTTGTGCTCCGCCCTTGCCGTCGCCACCGCCGCCCTCGAACTCGCCAACCACCTCGCCGACCCCTGAACACCACCGCACAAGGCTGCCCCGCGCCGACCAGCCGGGGCGGCCTCGCCGTACACCGGCCCGACCGGCGGCGCGTACGCTCATCACCGGAACACCGAGGATTAGGACACGCGCACGGCCGACGACCAGACCGTCCGCGCTACCACGCGCACACCGCCGTGTCCGAGCAGACGTGCCTCGGTCGCCATGGCCAGCCGCCGTTGACGCTCGTTCAAGTGCGGCAACAGAACCTCGAAGCGCTGAGCGAGTTGCGCGCGATCCTCGTCCGATATGCGCATACCACATCAACGATGCAGCGTCCGGGAGGCAACGCGTTGTTTCGTGACGGCTCTGGTGGACGATGCACGTCTGGACCACGGTCTGGGGCCAGACCTGGGCGACCGCGTCGGGCAGGCCCGCCAGGCCGTCGCAGATGAGGATCAGGCAGTCCTTCACGCCGCGGTTCTTGATCTCGGTCAGGACCGACTGCCAGTACTTCGCGCCCTCGCCGCCGCCGGAGGTCCACAGGCCCAGGATGTCGCGGTAGCCGTCGGCGGTGACGCCCAGGACCACGTAGACGGGCCGGTTGGCGACCTGGCCGTCGCGGACCTTGATGTTAACGGCGTCCACGAACAGGACCGGGTAGACCGCGTCGAGGGGGCGCGTGCGCCACTCGGCCATGCCCTCCAGGACCCGGTCGGTGATGGTGGAGACGGTCTCCTTGCTGGTCGTCATGCCGTAGACCGCGGCCAGGTGCGCGACGATCTCCCCGCTGGTCAGGCCCTTCGCGGTCAACGAGATCACGAGGTTGTCCAGACCCTCGGTGCGGCGCGCGTGCCGGGGCATGACCTTCGGTTCGAACGTGCCGGCCCGGTCCCTGGGCACTTCGAGTGTGACCGGCCCGGCCTCGGTCATCACGGTCTTCATCCGGTAGCCGTTGCGCGCGTTGCCACCCTTGCGGGCCGAGCGGCCCGGCTCCGCGGTCGAGGCCAGGTGCTCGTCCATCTCGGCTTCCAGGGCTTCCTGGAGCAGGTGCCGGGTCAGTTGCTGCAGCAGCCCGCCCTCACCGAGCAGCTGCATCCCGCCGGCTCTGGCCTGCTCGGCCGCCAGCTCGGCGACCGACGCCACCACATCCGACCCGCCGGTGTTCTTCCTCGGACCCATGTCCAAGGCATCGGCGTCTGCGGACTCCGACGAAACCGTTCCATCAGGAACCGACCCGATCTGGTGATCCGTCAGCGAGCTCATCAGTGTCTCCCTTGATCAGGGTGTCCACCTGATTCATGGCTCTGTTCCGTAGTCGGTGGTGACGCTGTGCACCCGGCTGTCATCATGAGGCGTGGATGAGGCCAACTCTCTTGTGGATGTGGTGTTTTCCGGGTTGTCGGTGTTGGTCGTCGAGGATGTGGTCGATGGCGGTGAGGTGGTCCGGGTGACGGCCCGGACCCGGGATGCGCCGGTGCCGTGCCCGGTGTGCGCGGTGCCGACGGAGAAGGTGCACGGGTACCACTGGCGGACGGTGGCGGACGTGCCGGTCGACGGCCGCCGTGTGGTGGTCCGGGTCCGGGTGCGGCGGCTGGTCTGCCCGGTCAGCGGCTGCTGGCGGCAGACCTTCCGCGAGCAGGTCCCCGGGCTGCTGGAGCGCCTCCAGCGCCGCACCGCGCGTCTGACCGCCCAGGTTGCGAAGGTGGTCAAGGAGTTATGCGGCCGGGCGGCCGCCCGCCTCGCCCCCGCCCTGGCCGTGCCCCTTTCCTACGCGACCGCCCTGCGGGTGCTGCGGCGCATCCCCGCCCCGGTGGTGCAGGTCCCGCGGGTGATCGGGATCGACGACTTCGCGCTGCGCCGGCGCCACCGGTATGCCACGGTCATCATCAACGCCGAGACCGGCGAACGCATCGATGTGCTGCCCGACCGGGAGGCCGCCACCCTGGAGGTCTGGCTGCGCGAGCATCCCGGCGCCGAGGTGGTGTGCCGGGACGGCTCGGCCACCTACGCCGAGGCGATCCGCCGCGCACTGCCGGACGCGGTGCAGGTCAGCGACCGCTGGCACCTGTTCCGCAACCTGTGCGACAAGGTCCTGTCCACCGTCCGCGCCCACGTCGCCTGCTGGGCGACCGTCAACCCGCCGCGTCCCGGCGGGGTTCGCGAGCAGACCACCCGCGAACGATGGCACAAGATCCACACCCTCCTCGGCCAGGGCGTCGGCCTGCTCGACTGCTCCCGCCGCCTCGGCCTGGCGTTGAACACCGTCAAGCGCTACGCGCGTATCCCCGAACCGACCGCCGAGCGCATCGCACCGCAGTACCGGCCCACCCTGGTCGACCCCTACCGCGACCACCTACACACCCGCCGCGCCGCCGAACCCGGCGTACCGGTCCTCCACCTCTTCCACGAGATCAAGGAACAGGGCTACAACGGCAGCCTCAACCTGCTCCACCGCTACCTCAACCAGGGCCGCGCCGAGGGCGACCGCCCCGTCACCACCCCACGCCGAGCCGCCCGGCTCCTGCTCACCCACCCCGACCGCCTGCGAACCAAGGAGACCACGCTCCTGGACGCCGTCACCACGGCCTGCCCCGAAATGACCGAGCTCGCAGGCTTCGTCCGCGGCTTCGCCGAACTGCTGACCCCGGCCCCGGGCAACGACGCCAAGCTCATCGACTGGATCACCCGGGTCCGCGGCGCCGACCTGCCCCACCTGCAGAGCTTCTGCAACGGCCTCGAACTCGACCGCGCCGCCGTGAACGCCGGCCTCACCCTGCCCCATCACAATGGCCGCACCGAGGGCGTCAACACCCGCACCAAGAGGATCATGCGCCAAATGCACGGCCGCGCCGGATTCGACCTCCTCCGCCACCGCATCCTCCTCCCCACCTGAGGACGCAGCGTCACCACCGACTACGGAACAGAGCCTGATTCATGACACTCCCATCCAAGGCGAAGACAAGTCCGGAGGTGCCCCGCGGGGAGTGCATGTTCTGGGCACAATGCCACAACAGCGGGGGTCAGGTGCTAAACAGAGATGGTCGGGGTCGGCGGGGAGTCGGCCCGGGGAGGAGGTGCTCGATGGTGTCGGTGGTGCTGGTGCACGGGATCTTCAATCACGTCCGGGGGGCGGTGCCCGACGTAGCGGCGGAAGCGAAGGTGAACGAGTTTCGCCCGAAGCTGGCCGAAGGATTGGCGAAGGCGAGATTCGCCGGACCGGTTCCCGAGGTAGCGGTCGCGTACTACGCGGACCTGCTGCGCGTGCAGTTGCCCGAGCAGGCGCAGGACTCGGGGGGCGAGGACACATTCGGGAGTCTTTCGCCCGCCCTGCAGGCGGCGGCGGTCGAATGGCTGGCTGCTGCGGGAGCGCCGGTGCCGGCGGATGCGCAGAACGCGGTGCTAAAGCCGTTGCGGCAGTTGCTGGGCTGGTTGGTGGACGAGCGAGGGCCCCGGTTGGTCGGGGCCATGCGCGAGCAGACCGTGCGCCGGGTGGAGCGCGCAGTGGTGACGAGCCTGCGGGAGATCGAG
This sequence comes from Kitasatospora sp. NPDC048545, assembly GCF_040651155.1. NCBI lineage: Bacteria > Bacillati > Actinomycetota > Actinomycetes > Kitasatosporales > Streptomycetaceae > Kitasatospora > Kitasatospora sp. NPDC048545. Next base: position 5,878 of record NZ_JBEZIQ010000095.1, on the reverse strand, counting down.
GCGTACACGACCTGGCCCGATCGGCGTCTGCTGGTGCGTGAGCGTATCAGGCAGGTGATCCGTCGTGAGCGTCCGCGTGTGGTGGTCGCGCACTCGCTCGGTTCCCTTGTCACGTACGAGACGCTGCACACGTATCCGGATCTGGAGGTCGAGCTGTTGATCACGGTGGGTTCGCCGCTCAGGGTGCCGTCCCTGGTCCGGCGGCTGGACCCGTCCTTGCGCAGCGGTCGGGGGGCGAAGCCATCTGGGGTGAAGCGGTGGGTGAACATCGCGGATGTCGGCGATGTGATCGCGGTCCCGCCCAAGCTTTCCGATGTGTTCGACGTGGACCACGAGGAGACCTGCGATGTCGGGTGGGGCGTCCACGGCCTGGGATCCTACCTGTCCCAGGGGCTCGCCGCCGCAGCATCGGCCCCGTATCTCAGGTGATGACGGCGATCACTCTGGACCGGCCGGTGTGGGTGCGCGCCGGATGTGCGGAATGGCAACGCTCTGGCCGACGGAGCCCGTAGATTTCCGACCAACGGATGGGGTGAACCGGTCGCCGCCGCCCGTATTCGGGCGGCGGCGTGTCCGGGGGCCGGGACGGAAAGGGTGCTCGTGGTCAGGAGCCTGGTGGCGGGGGCTGGGGACTTCCCCACTCCGGTGGTGAGTGAGGAAGCGGTGGCCGACGACAGAGTGGTCCTGACCCCGCTGTCATCGGTAGGGCCGGCACTCAGGGAACTGGCGTCGGCACTGGAGCGCGTTGGCGCCCGTCCCGGGCCGGTACTCCTTGACGGTGACCTGGACGACTTCACCGACGCCTGGAGGAACCTGCATCGGACGAGTGGACCTGGTGAGCCGCTGGTCGTCCACTTCGCCGGCCATGGGGTTCAGGACGCAGGCGTTCTGTATCTCGCAGCTGCGGGAACCGGCCCGGACCGTGACCAGCTCCGCTGGACTGCCGTCAGCGTCGGCCGGATCCTCGAAGAGGCCGCCCGCGGCAATCCAGTGCTGCTGCTCCTAGACGTGTGCGGTGCCGGACAGGCCATCGCCCTGCAGCAACTCGCCGACCTCGGCAACCGTCCACTGCAGAGCGTTTCACACAACGTTTGGGTCGTCGCCGCGTGCACCGATGACGAGATCACGTACGGCGCCAGGTTCACCACGGCCACCGCCCAGATCCTGCACCAACTCGCCGACGGTGACCTGGACATCAGCCCGGCACTGGCCCACGTGCCCGTCGCAACGCTGGCTGCGGCAATCGACCGGCACCTCGCCCGCACCGGGCCCGCAGGCCGACGGCGCCAGCACGTCGTTCGTACTCCTCAGATCCTGGCCAACGACGATCACCCACCCGCGTTCTTCGGCAATCCCGCCCACAACCCCGACCCCTATGCCGCGTGCCTGGCAGCCATGGACCCGTGGCTGCGCGACCTCGCCCTGGGTTGTGCCCCGGGTCTGGACCCCTTGCATTTCGCGACCCGTGCGGCCGGCAACCCCACCGCACGGACCGTCCTCTTCTCCGGCCGCCGCTCCCAACTCGCCCGCATCCAGCACTGGCTCAACGGCTCGGCCGACGAGCCGAATCTGTTGGTGATTACTGGCGGTCCCGGCAGCGGAAAGTCCGCCCTCCTAGGGGTCACCGCCTGCCTCACCCACCCCGTGTTGGACCGAGCGATCGGCGACCTCGTCGCCGGCGCGGTAGAGCACTTCGAACCGCGCCAGCCCCGTACCGTCCTCGCCGTCCACGCTCGCCAACTCACCCTCCAACAGATCACCCACTCCCTCCACCAGCAACTGCACCAGCCACACGACAACTACAGCGCTTCGGCTCCGTCTCATGCTGCGAGCCCGGACGAAGCCGACCTCCGCACGCTTCTCGATGAGCTCACAGCAGCCGATGACACGCTCGTGATCCTCGACGCGCTTGACGAGGCCATCGACCCGCACACAGTCCTGACCAAGCTCCTCCTGCCCCTCGCCACCGCCGCGGAAGACGGATCCAGTTGCCGTGTCCTGCTGGGAACGCGCCCTTGGTGGGACCTCTTGAACCCCCTGCGCACCCACCTCGACGATCACCCTGCCGAGGAACTCAACCTCGACCCAACCACGGAGGAGGACCGCCATGCCCTTGCGAACGACCTCCACCAGTACCTAAGCCGGCTCCTACGCCGCCACCCCCGCCGCCACGACTGCCGATCCATCGCCGACCACCTCGCCCGTCACGCCGACAGCGGCGCTTTCCTCATTGCCAACCTCTACGCCGACCACCTCCACAGCGCCCACACCCATGGCAACGGCACAACAGTTCTGCAGGAGCCACCCACCACCATCACCCAGGTGTTCGACCTGCACACCCGCACCCTCGCCGCTGGTGACCCCTGGATCGCCGCGGTCCTCGCGGCTGTCGGCCAGGGCCACGGTGACGGGCTGCCCCTCGAACTCCTCCACCACCTCGCCTTCACCCACCAGCCCACCACCGTCGGCGCCGTCACGCCTCAACTCGCCGACACCCGCCGCGCCCTGCGCAAAGTCGCCTTCTACCTACGCACCACGCCGGGACCCGACCAGCGCCTGCTCTATCGGTACTTCCACCAAGCCCTCACCGACCACACCCGCCCCCGCACCACCCCCGACGCCGTCCACCACGCCCTACTCGCCACCGTCCCCACCGGCCCGGACGGCGCCGCCAACTGGAAACTGGCCGACCCCTACCTCCTGCGCCACGCCGCAGCGCACGCGACGGCTGCCGGCGGGAACACCCTGGACCAACTGCTCGAAGACCCGGCCTTCCTCGTCTACGCCCACCCCGACACTCTCGCCCCCTACATCCATCACGCCGCCACTGACCGGGCCCGCCTGCATGCCCACATCTACCGCACCAACACCACCCACCACCCCGGACGCCACGACGCTGAGACACGCCGCGGGATTCTGAGCCTCGACGCCGCCAGTTGGCGCCAGCCACAGGTAGCCGCAGCCTTCGCCCGAGCATCTGGCGACAGTGCGCGCGCGACCGTCGTCTTCCCCCAGTGGGCGACCCGCATCACCGCCCACCCCGCACGCCTGCACACTCTCACCGGCCATGCCCGCGCGGTCACCGCCGTGGCCACGATCGCCGCCCCGGACGGCACCCCCCTCGCCATCACCAACAGCTACGACAAGACCGCGATCGTGTGGAACGCCCTCACCGGCGAACGCCTGCACACCCTCACCGGCCACACCGACGCGATCACCGACGCAATCACCGCCGTGGCCACGACCGCCGCCCCGGACGGCACCCCCCTCGCCATCACCACCGACGACGAGACCGCAATCGTCTGGAACGCCCTCACCGGCGAACGGCTGCACACCCTCACCGGCCACACCGACATAATCACCGCCATCGCCACGACCACCGCCCCGCACGGCACCCCCCTCGCCATCACCACCAGCCAAGACGACACCGCGATCGTGTGGAACGCCCTCACCGGCGAACGCCTGCACACCCTCACCGGCCACACCGACACAATCACCGCCATCGCCACGACCACCGCCCCGCACGGCACCCCCCTCGCCATCACCACCAGCCGCGACCAAACCGCGGCCGTGTGGAACGCCCTCACCGGCGAACGCCTGCACACCCTCACCGGCCACACCGACACAATCACCGCCATCGCCACGACCACCGCCCCGCACGGCACCCCCCTCGCCATCACCACCAGCCGCGACAAGACCGCAATCGTCTGGAACACCACCACCGGCAAGCCATTGCGCACCCTCACAGGCCAGGGCCGTGCGGTCATCGCCGTGAGCACGGTCACCGCCTCGGACGGCACCCCCTTCGCCATCACCATCGACGACGAGACCGCGATCGTGTGGAACGCCCTCACCGGCGAACGCCTGCACACCCTCACCGGCCACACCGACACAATCACCGCCATCGCCACGACCACCGCCCCGGACGGCACCCCCCCTCGCCATCACCACCGACAACTACCAGAGCGCGATCGTCTGGAACGCCCCCACCGGCGAACGCCTGCACACCCTCACCGGCCACGATGGCGAGATCACCGCCATCGCCACGACCACCGCCCCGGACGGCACCCCCCTCGCCATCACCACCAGCCAAGACGACACCGCAATCGTCTGGAACACCACCACCGGCGAGCACCTCCACACCCTCACCGGCCACGCCCGCGCGATCACCGCCATCGCCACCGCCATCGCTCCGGACGGCACCCCCCTCGCCATCACCACCAGCGAAGACGAGACCGCAATCGTCTGGAACACCACCACCGGCGAGCACCTCCACACCCTCACCGAGCACATCCGCGCGATCACCGCCATCGCCACCGCCATCGCTCCAGACGGCACCCCCCTCGCCATCACCACCAGCCGCGACAAGACCGCAATCGTCTGGAACACTCTCACCGGCAAGCGATTGCACACCTTCGCTGGGCACACCAGTGTGGTCACCGCTGTGGCCACGACCAATGCCCCGGACGGCACCCCCCTCGCCATCACCACCGACGACCGTGCCGTAATCGTCTGGAACACTCTCACCGGCGAACATCTAGACACCCTTACCGGCCACACGAACTGGATCAACGCGGTGGCCACGGCCACTGACTCCGAGGGCGCCCCCCTCGCCATCACCACCAGCGACGACCACACCGCGATCGTCTGGAACACCCTCAGCGGCGAGCACCTCCACACCCTCACCGGCCACACCGGCGCGGTCTCGGCTGTCGCCACGGTCACCGCCCCAGACGGCACCCCCCTCGCCATCACCACCAGCCGTGACGAGACCGCGATCGTCTGGAACACCCTCAGCGGCGAGCACCTCCACACCCTCACCGGCCACACCGGCGCGGTCTCGGCTGTCGCCACGGTCACCGCCCCAGACGGCACCCCCCTCGCCATCACCACCAGCCGTGACGAGACCGCGATCGTCTGGGACCTCGGTTCTGGACGAAGGCTGCACAGCTGCTTTCTACGACACCCCTCAGATACGGTCAGAGCCGCAAGCAACGGCTTCCTGGTCGGCTACGGCCCCGAGGTTGCGTACTTCACGTTCGACTGACCCCGCTCGGCATCAGCAACGGCTCGGCGGGGCATTCGTCGGTGAGATCCGCGAACTACTGAACCAGCCATAGCCTCAATGCGATCGTCTGCTCAACATCACGAAGCGGGCCCGCTGCTGCAGCGCCCAGCCTTCCAGTTGGCCTCGAAGGCGGCTGGCTCCGGGGCGAGATAGACAACCTCGGAGGCCAGACCAGATGGCCGATGGGCAGATCCAACACCCTGTCCATGTCGCATCTGATGCAACGCCGCTCGTTACTGACTTCGGCGCTTCAAGGTGATGGCGGTGGGAGGTCGAGGGAGAGTCCGGTCCCGGCGAGGAAGCCGTCGAGGACGTCGGAGCGGTACTGGAGCCGTTTGAGGCGGTTGCGGACGAGCGCGGCGAGTCGGTCCAGAGCGACGCTGGCGAGGTTCGCCAGACTGCGTTTGACGTGGGCCCACAGGTACTCGACCGCGTTCAGCTCGGGCGCGTATGCGGGCAGGATGAACACCGTCAGCCAGTCCCGTGCGTTGATCAGGTCGCGCATGGCATGGGAGACGTGGGTGTTCAACCGGTCCCAGACCAGCACGATCGGCGCCTTGACCAGCTGGTGGACCCCGTCTATCAGCCCGATGTAGTCGCGCTCGGACAGGCTGCGGCGCTCGCCCTTGCGGCCGGTATGGCGCCGCAGCCGGTGACACAGCCGGGTCCGCGAGCCCGGCCGCATCGCGATCAGCCCGGCGACCGAGACCCGTCCGGAGCCCCGGCCGCAGACCTTCACGACCGGGGTGATGCCGCGGCGTCCCCACGTTCGTGCCGTGGGCGGTCTGCGGGTGAACCCGGCTTCGTCCT
>NZ_JBEZIQ010000094.1:0-23408 GCF_040651155.1 Kitasatospora sp. NPDC048545 | reverse complement strand
GCGTACAGCAATCGCCGGACCCGCCGCTACCTGCGACGGCGGGCGATCCGACACGTCATCCCCGAGAAGGCGGACCAGGCGGCGAACCGCCGCAAGCGCGGAGGCGCCGGCGGCCGGCCACCCGGATTCGACAAGGAGCGCTACAAGAAGCGCAACGTCGTCGAGCGCGCGATCAACAAGTTGAAGAACTTCCGCGCCGTCGCGACCAGGTACGACAAGCGCGTGTACATCTTTCTCGGCACCGTCACAGTCGCGGCCCTGGTCATCTGGCTCCGCCCATGATCGCGCTCCCCTCCAGGTCAACTCATAGTGACGACAAGGGGGTTAGGGCTGCCGCTGGCGGGTCGCGGTAACTGCGCGTGTGGTGGTGGATCTGGTTTCATCCCGTGTCGTCGAGTAGGTCGGCCCGTGGAGGTACGGATGCCAGAGCACAGCACGACGGTCCGGGACGTGGCGGCACTGAAGGTGGCGCGGGTCGGCCGCGTCGAGAAGAGCGATGACCCGCTGCGGCCGTTCCGGATCGTAGACGCCGATGGCACCGAGGTGGCGGCGGTCAGTGAGTTCCTGCACCACATGCTCGCCGACGACGCGAGGCCGACGTCGCTGCGGTCCTACGCCTATGAGCTGTTGGCGTGGGTCCGGTTCTTACACGCCGTGGACGTTCCCTGGGATCTGGCGAGCCGGGTCGAGGCCCGCGACTTCGCGCTGTGGCTGAAGACCACGAAGAAGCCGCCGCGGCAGCGCCGGCCCGATGCGCCCGCCCCGGGTTCGGTGAACCCGGTCACGGGGAAGGCCGCGCCCGGCGAGAACTATGCCGTTCGGACTAGTACTCCAGTGCGACTTCGCGATCTTGTGTTGGTCGCATGCGGCCGAGGGCTTTGTTGGTGGGTTCCGGGATTGAGGTTCGTGAGCGTCGGGGCCAGGCGCCCAGCCACATCGTGTACCGGATGGGCAGGGCAGAGCCGGCCCGGATGACCACAGCCGGCACACGATGGGATACAGAGGCGAGCATTCGCTACTCGGTCGTGGCTGGCGCTTCCCGCTCCCTCTGGCGCTGCTCATACCGTGAGGGCGCGTCGAGTATCCAGGACCATGACTCGTACTCGTCGACGGGTCCCACCCGGTCGGCGCCCTCGATACAGCGCGGATCGTCCCGCTCGGCCAGTCCGTAGACGGCCCAGATCCGGGTCTGCTGGTCCGCGTCGTCGAGCAGGCCGGCCAGGGTGTCCCCGATGGCAGGTTCCGGATTCAGGCTGTGCGCAAGCCGGTAGCCGGCGACGTGGCGGACGGAGGCGTCGGTGTCCCTGGCCAGTGCGAGCAGGGCGTTCAGCCCCTCGGGGGTGAACGTCTGCCGCCCCGACCTCTCCGAGTCCACGATTCTTAGGGCCGAGAGCACCCGGGCGCGTACCTGCGGGGCAGGGTGGGTGAGGCAGGAGAGCCCCAGTGGCTCGATCCTCGGGTCCTCATGGTGGCTCAGGCCGGCCAGGATCTCGGCCAGGACGTCCGAGTGTTGCTCCTGCTTCGCCCAGTCGAGGAAGAGCTCGAGCATGCGCTGCTCGAACGGGCTCGGGACGTTCGTCAGGTCAGCCTCGATGTGGAGGCAGACCAGGACCTCCGCGCCGAGGCGGCGGTGTAGGGGATCGGGATGGCCCCGCAGTGCCGCCGCAGCCTCCCAGGTCTCGTCGTCCTGTCTCCGGGCAAGGGTGTGGACGATCTCCGACCAGACGGCGTGTTCATAGTCCGGGTACTCGAGTGCGCACGCGCGTGCCGCCAAGTCGTCAAAGCCCAGGTGCAGTCCGAAGTGCTTCTCGAGGACGGTGAGGATCCCTGTGTGGCCGTCGCGGACGGTCCTTCCGCCGAGCCGGAGCTCATGGTAATCGGTGGACCACTCCTTGTCCCGGATGCGAACCCGCTCGACCGCGTCCGAGGTGCCGGTCAGCTCCCGGAGCATGGTGGCCGGGCCCGTCTCGTGCCACTGCCGGGCGCGTGCCAGCAGTTCCGCGCGGGTGGCCTCGCCGATGAGGGCCGATCCACCGAGCAGGCCGAAGACGAGGCCGATGGAACCGCTGTCGACGGCCCGCAATCGTGGGGTGCTCCCGTCGGGCAGCCGACGGTCCGGATCCGCGCCGCCTTCCACCAGATAGCTGGCGATCGTCGAGTTGAACGTTGAGATGGCCAGGCAGAGTGCGGGGGTGCCCTGCTCGTCGACGACGTCGGGATCCGCCCCGTCCTCGAGCAGTATTCTGACCGCGTTCTCGTCCCCGTTCCGCACCGCCGTGACGAGTGGATCCTCGCCCATCCCCAACCCCCTGTTGCACTCGATCGCCACGCAGCCGCAGGCCGGGAGAGAAATCGTCGGCCGAGTCCGTGACACCGTCCCTGGGCCGGAGCCGCGGGCTGAATATCGGGGCGTCGGGCCGCTGACGCATGTCGCAATCGGCGGTCGATCCCGAGCCTCGTCCGGCGCGGATCCTACTGACTGAACCAGCAGGTCACACCCGGTAGATCTGGAGCGGCCACCGCGTGATCATCAAGGGTGGTGTGGACTCCTGAAGATCATGCTGCGGCCGCGGACCACAGCATAGATGCCGCCCGTTGGCGTGCCATGTTCGACCTGGCCATGTCCCGGATTGCGGGCCGGTTCAAGCGGGTGGAGCCGCGAGCGACGGCCCGCGACTTCGTGCTCGCCCTGCTGTCCGGCGTCGAGCGGAAGAACTGCTGGCGTCTGGCCGAGCATGCTGGCCATGCCCGCCCCGGGCCGATGCAGCGGCTGCTGCGAACCACCCGCTGGGACGCCGACGCGGTCCGCGACGACATCCGCGCCTACGTCGTCGATCAACTCGGCGCCGACGACGGCGTCCTGATCGTGGACGAGACCGGCTTCCTGAAGAAGGGCACCGCCTCGGCGGGCGTGCAACGGCAGTACACCGGCACCGCGGGCCGGATCGAGAACACTCAGGTCGGCGTTTTCCTCGCCTACGCCTCCAACAAAGGACGGGCGTTGATTGACCGTCGGCTCTACTTGCCCGACGCCTCGTGGTCTCAGGACGCCGAGCGCCGCGCCCGGGCAGGGGTTCCCGACCAGGTCGAGTTTGCGACCAAGCCCACGCTGGCCGGGCAGATGATCGCGGCGGCGCTGGACGCGGGGATAGGCACCTCTTGGGTGACCGGGGACGAGGCCTACGGTCAAGACCCCGGCCTGCGTGCCCTGCTGGAATCCCGCCGGGTTGGTTACGTCCTGGCCGTCGCCTGCAGCACACGGGTGCTGATCAATCAGGGGCGGACCACCGCCCGCGCGGATGCCGTGGCCGACCGCCTGCCCGCCTCGGCCTGGCACCGGCAGAGCGCCGGAGCCGGAGCGAAGGGGCCGCGCTACTACGACTGGGCCTGGATCGAGATCGGGGCCGACTGCCACCGGCATCTGCTGATCCGCCGCAACCCGAGCAGCGGCGAACTCGCCTTCTACCTGTGCTGGACCCCCAGGCGAGTGCCGCTGTCCGAGCTGGTCCGAGTGGCCGGGACCAGGTGGTGCATCGAGGAATGCTTCCAAGCCGCGAAAGGCCAGGTCGGCCTGGACCACTACCAGGTCCGCCACTGGACCGCATGGCACCGGCACATCACCCTGGCCATGCTCGCACTAGCCGTTCTCGCCGCACTCGCCACCGATGCGACGCCGGCCAGGACCGCACAGCCCAACCGAACCATCCGCAGCACCGGCCCGATCGACCTGACCGTTCCGGAGGTCCGCCACCTGCTCGGCGCCCTGCTGAACCCGGCGAACCCCTCCGCGCAGGCTGCTGCACTGGTCAAACTGGCGCAGACAGCACCAGGCAACAGCCCGCCGCAGCCATTACCGGCGGCGACTCGCCAGCCCCTCAACCGGATAGATCACGAAGTCGCACTGGAGTACTAGCCGTTGCTCTATCGAACTTCGTGGGCGTGAGTTCGAGGTTGCCGACTCGGTCGGGTGATCTTCTGGTCGGCTGGGCATGAAGGTGGGGCCTCCCGTGCAGCTCGTGGGTGTCGAATCCAGCCGAGCAACAGGAGGCCCCTGGTGCCGCAGTCTTCCGTGTCCGTGCCCCTGGCGTCCAACTCCGTGCCCCTGTCGTGTGATTGTCTCGCTCACCGGTTCGGGAACGCCGGGGATCGCCCGCACAGGCACCCGAGGTACCCCTCGGACATGAGCGACGCGAAATGGGCGGTCGTGCGTGACGCGATGCCCGTGCCCGCCTGGCTGGAGGGCCGCGGCGGGCAGCCGGAGGGCTACTGCCACCGGCAGCTGGTCGACGCCGTGCGCTACCTGGTCGCGGGCGGCATCGCCTGGAGGGCGGTGCCCGCGGACTTCCCCGCATGTCGGCGGTCGCGCAATTCCCCAGAAGTTGCGGGTTCGTGTCGGCGTAATTCCCCACCCTCGTGGTCACGAGTCCCCATGGGGACGGTGCCCGGCACCAGGCACACGCGGTGCCGACATCCGGGGCAGATCAGGCGAGCGTGATTGGCTCCGCACGGGTGAGTTCCATCCACCGGCTCACCTCGTCGGCGTGGCTGCCTGAGGCTGTTGCCTTCGCGACAGCCGCACCGGCCTCGGGCGTTGGCTCACCATTGCGGAAGAGCAGGGCAAGCGGCCAGGACGGCGTGCTCGGCTGCCCGCCATCGAACGCGTTCCAGCACCAGGGAGCGTCGAACTTCCACGCGCGCCCGTCGCGGTCGACGACCTCGTCGCCGGTTTCCAGGAACGCGAAAGGGCGGAAGAGCAGTTCGAGCTGGAACGGCACACCGCCGACCGGATCGATCTCGTAACCCTGCTCCTCGAGCCTGGCGTCATAGGACTCGCCCTGCCGCAGGACGTCGAGGTAGGTCGCAGGTCGTGGCAGCCAGCCTGTCTCCAAGGGCGGATCGAAATGGTGGACCGCCAGGACATGCACCACGGTCGCAGGGATCCCCACCAGGCACCTGTCGCCCGCCTTCAGCGTGTCCTCCGCCGGCCTCGTCCGGAAGTACCCGCTCTCCCAGCCGTCGTCCGCCGGCGTCGGAAGAGCCACGTCGCCGTTCCACTCGATCCCATCCGCCGCAGTGTCGATCTCCCCCCACGGCCACCGCACCGAGACGTGGGACCGGGAGACCCCAGTGACCGTGACCTCGGTAAACGGGCATCCGATCCTCAACACGTCGCCCGAACGGTAGCCCTCGGCTTCAAAGGTCTGGTTGCTCATGTGTCTCAAGGTGTCCTCGGGCCTCAGCACCGTCAAGAGCTCCGAGAAGCGATCACCATCTCACCGAGAGGCCCGGTGACCGTGTCTGGCAGGGGGCGTGCGTGATCGAACTCGCACAGCCCTTCCCTGTTTGGGTGGTTTGCGCACCAGTTCGCCATTCCTTGCGAATCGGTCTGGTTCCCCATGGGCATGCCGGTGCCGGGTTGAGGGTCCTGTCCGTCTCGGAGCCGCAGGTGTTCCTCGACCTGCGGGCCGAGAGGTCAACGGACACACCGGATGGCAAGGAGAACATTCACCGTGGTCGACATCGTCGAGATCTACGTCCACTGGTACGCGGGCCGGTCGAAGAGCCAACTGGCCACCTCGCTGGGGGTGGACCGCAAGACGATCAGGAAGTACCTGGCGCCGGCGGAGGCGGCCGGGATGACCCCGGGCGGGCCGCCCATGGGCGAGGCCGACTGGGCCAAGTTGATCAAGAGCTGGTTCCCGGAGCTGGCCAGCCGGCGACTGAACCAGCTGACTTGGCCGGAGATCGAGGAGCACCGCGACTACATCAAGCAGTTGCTGGAGACCACCACGGTCACCACGATCCACCAACGGCTCAGAGACGAGCGGAAGTTGAAGGCATCACTCACATCGCTGCGGCGGTGGGTGCACGAGAATCTCCCCGACGAGGCGGCCCGGTCGAAGGTGACGGTGCTGCGGGACGATGTCGAGCCCGGCTCGGAAGCCCAGATCGACTACGGCTTCCTGGGGCAGTGGATCAACCCGAGGACCGGCAAGCGGCACCGGATCTGGGCCTTCGTGATGGTGCTGCCCTGCTCACGGCACATGTTCGGGCGTCCCGTGACCCACATGGACCAGCATGCGTGGACCCTGGCCCACGTGGACGCGTTCCGGTTCTTCGGCGGTGTCCCGCGCCGTCTGGTGCCGGACAACCTGAAGACCGGGGTGGACAAGCCCGACCTCTACGACCCGCGAATCAACAAGTCGTATGCCGAACTCGCCTCGCACTACGGGGCGTTGGTGGACCCGGCCAGGGCTTTGCATCCGAAGGACAAGCCCAGGGTGGAGCGGCCCATGCCCTACATCCGGGACTCGTTCTGGAGCGGGCGCCAGTTCACCTCCCTCGACCACATGCAGGCTGAGGCCCTCATCTGGGCGAGGGAGACCGCCGGCCGCCGCCAGTGCCGGCCGCTTCAGGGGGCGGCTCCGCTGGCGGTGTTCGAGGCGGCGGAGGCCGAGGCCCTCCTCCCGCTGCCGCAGACGCCGTTCGTGCTGGCGAAGTGGTCGACCGCCACCGTCGGCCCCGACATCCACATCAAGGTCGGCCGCACCCTCTACTCGGTGCCCTGGAAGCTGATCGGCCGCCGGGTCGATGTCCGCTCCACCGTCACCATGGTCCAGGTCTTCCACGAGGGCGAGCTGGTCAAGACCCATGCGGCCCTTGAGCAGGGCAAACGCACCGACAAGAACGACTATCCGCCGGGCCACGATCCCCATGTAGACGCCGGACGAACGCCGCGGCGACCAGGGACACGCCGACGCTGAGGAGGCCGTGCGATGAGCGTGCTGGATGCGGCCCTGCGCGAATCCCTCAAGACCCTGCGGCTGTCGGGGATGTTGGAGACCCTGGACGCCCGCCTGGCCAGGCCCACGGTGGCGAACTTGGCCACCTCGACTTCCTCCAGGTCCTCTGCCAGGACGAGATCTCCCGCCGCGAGACCGTCGCGTTCGAGCGCCGCCTGCGCAAGGCGAAGTTCGAGCAGCAGGTCACCCTGGAGGGCTTCGATTTCAACGCCTCTCCGAAGCTGCCCGCCGCCCAGATCCGCGACCTGGCTGCCCTGCGCTGGCTCCATGCCGGCGAGTCCGTAGTTCTGTTCGGACCGGTGGGGGTCGGAAAGACACACGTCGCCCAGGCCCTCGGACACCTCGCCCTCCGCCAGGGCGCCAACGTGCGCTTCTCCAAGACCAGCCGCGTCCTGGCTGAGCTCGCTGGCGGCCACGCGGACCGTACCTGGGACCGGCGCATGCGCGAGCTCGTCCGTCCCGACCTGTTGATCCTCGACGACTTCGCCATGCGCCAGATGACCGCCTCGCAGGCCGACGACCTCTACGAACTCATCTCCGAGCGGCAAGGCCGGTCCGTGATCATCACCAGCAACCGGGCGCCCAGCGACTGGTATCCGCTCTTCCCTAACCCGGTCGTCGCCGAGTCCCTCCTGGACCGGCTGATCAACGCCAGCCACCAAGTCATCATGAACGGCCCCAGCTACCGCCCCAACAAGCGGCCGAAGAACCCCACCGAACCCCCGACCAAATAGCCCCTGCCAGCCCCAGGGGCTGGGGAATTACGTGACCACAGCCCCTGGGGAATTACGCCGTCGTCGACACCGGGGTCCCTTGCTTGAGGACTGGGGAACCCGGACAGCGTGAGCCCTACCAGCTGTGCTGGAGGATGGTTCGCTCCTCGTCGAGGCGCGTGCGGAGGGCTTCGTCGGCGTCGGGCAGGGGGCGTTGCAGCCGTTCGCAGACGGTGCGGTGGATCGCGAGTGCCTCCTGGCCGCCGATGGCGGCCAGGACGACCGACCACAGCGGCCGGTCGGCGGGGGTCCCGCTCTCGGCGATCACGAGGACCTCGACCTTCGCCGGATGTTCGAGCTGCCGCAGGCGCTTGGTGCCGGTCCGGTCGGCGATGGACTCCCAGGTGCGGGTCTCCCCTTCCCGGGCTGCCTTCTTCAGCGCCCCGAGCAGGGGTTTGGCGAGTTCGGCGTACTCGGCGGCCGCCTTCGGTGTCTCGCGCCGCCGGGGCACGGCCGGGGCGGCGCCCGTAGTCCTCTGCTGGGCGGCCTCCAGCTCGGCCCGGGCCTGCTCCTGGCGCTGGCGGAGCTCGGCCCGCTGCTGCTGGAGCGCCTCCCGCTGCTGGTGCTCGGCCAGGATCCGCTGCTGGCGCGCGGCCGCGAGGCGCTGCTCGGCTTCGGCGCGGTACTGATCGCTCAGTTCGGCCACCAGCGCGCGGCCCTCTTCCGAGGCACCAGGATCCGAGGTCAGCTGCTGGGCCTCCTCCAGGAGCTGCCGGGAAAGCGTGCCCGGCTCGGTCCGGCGCAGCCGGATCATCACCTCGGTGCGGCGGCGGGTCTGCAGGGTGAGCCGCCGCCGGCCGGCGGCCAAGGCCTCGCCCAGGTTCCGGCGGTCTTCCACGCTCTGATCCTGGGTGAGCAGTTCCTCGATCGTGGCCAGGGCGTCGCGGAGCCGCTCCGGACCGGCCCAGGCGAGGTCCCGGATGGCGGCCTGGGCCACCTCGTGGTTGCGGGCGGCGGTAGCTGCCGCAGTGTCGGAGCGGGTCACCGTGACGATCGACCGCCGCGGGCACTGGTCCGCCTGCTGGACCCGGACCTGACTGCGGGAGGCCCGGCAGGCTCTCAACGATCTGGACGAGCCGGTGCGGCACCAGAACACGATCTACGAGGCGACCGCGCCGGTCGCCCTGTGTGTGGCTGCGACCCTGGCCCGCCGCGCAAGCCAGCGATCAGGGCCGGCGGACCAGGTGTGCGCGCTGTTGCTGGGCTGGCTGGCCGACGTTGCGCACGACAGTGACGACAAATGTGTGGCGGGCGGCCAGCGGCACTTCGAAGAGGACTTCTGGAGGACTACCCGGCGATGGTGGCCGTGCGGGCCCCGCGGCCATTGCTGTACCGGGCCGTCGAGCCGTTCCTCGACGACCCCGACGCCACGGTCGCTCAGGAGGCGCTGTGCGCGGGCCTGGCTATTGCCGAACACCCCGCTCTGGCCGGGCATCGTGACGCTCTGGCCTGCCACGCCCGCCGCCTCCTTCGCGTCTGCGACACCCGGCGGCGCCGCCGGCAGGCCCTGGATGCCCTGACGGCGTGGGGCCACGACACCGTCGGTGTTGCCCGGCCCGGCGACGACGACCGCAGCCCGTCCGTCGGTTCAGGGTGGTTCGTCGGTGGAGGGCATGTCGACGACCCGCCGTTCTAGTCGTCCGGCCGACACGGGTGTGCGGGTGTGGCCCGTGTCGTTTGGGTGTGGGCTTGGGCGTTGTCGCGGGTCGGAGGGTGCGCTCAACGTGCGGGCCCGCGGTTCGGGCGGTGTGCCTCATCCGGTGGGGTCATGCCCATGGGTTGTCGCAGTCGGTGGGGTCGGGGACGTCCGGGTGGAGCATGGCGTGCAGGCAGCGTTGGAGGCCGGTGCGGCGGCCTGTGGAGGCTGCGTGCATCCAGGGCAGGGGTTCGAGGAGGCGGGCGAGGTCGGGGGTGGCATGCTCGTTCAGCAGGGTGCGCATCTCGTCGGGGACCGGGTCTTCGGTGAGGCACAGCCAGCCCAGTGCGGTGCTGACACGGACCTCGGGGGGCCGGGTGGGGTCGGACCAGCAGGCGTGCATCCAGGCGGTGGTCTGCGCATCGTGGTGTGCGCGGGCCAGTTGGGCGATCGCGAGGACCAGACCGGCGCGGACCGCGGGGCCGTGTTCCACGGGCAGGCGGGTGTGGAGGGCGGTGAGGATGTCCCGGGCACGGCCGACGGCGGCCGCCATGACGTAGGCGGCGGCGAGGCGGACGGCGGGGTCGGGGTCGTCGAGCAGGGACAGGAGGAGGCCGGTGTCAGCGGTGATCGCCTCCCGGGCGGCCTGCACCGACCAGTTCTGCAGGTAGCCGGTGATCTCGAAGCGCCATTCGTCGTCGCCGCGGAAGCGCAGCATGTCCTCACGTGTGCAGATGCCGTGGTGCGCCATGCGTGCCACCTCGCCCGCGACGGTCAGCGCCCGGGCGCGGTGCGGGCCGGCTGCGGGGTCGGTCGCGATCCGGAGCAGGAACGGTACGGCCGGTGCGGCCGCGGCCCTCATGTCGTTGGCACATAGCCCGATGACCATGTCGACGGCGTGGCGAGCGGCGTCGTCCCCTGACCGTGCCTGTTCCAGGTCTTTCCGCACGTCGGTGCCGGATGGGAACCGCTCCCAAGGCACCTCGTCGATCAGGAATCCGTCCTTGGCCTCCGGGCGGATGGCCGCGACCACCGTCCGTACGTCCAGGGGCCCGCCGGCCTGGTCGAGCGGGTCCCCGTCGACGAACGCCCGTACCACCGCCAGCTCGGCCGGACTGTACTCCCACGCCTGCACCGACAACCCCCACGACGACAGCACCTCCGGGCCGCCGGCACCACAACGCCGGGCCCGGAAAGGATCCGAATATCCGGCCGATCATGCCAGCCGGCGCAGACATTCCGACCGCAGTAGACCCAGGCGGCGAGGGCTGGGCCGGAGGACGCGCCGGGGGCTGAGGGGCGGATCCGGTTGGCCCCGGCAGGCCTCAGCCTGACAGCGAGGCCGCCCAGGGGTCCTCGGGCGCTGTCCGGGCGCCGTGCGTGGTGAGCATGTCGTCGATGCAGCTGCGCAGGCCGAATCCGGTGGTGTCGATCCAGGTGAGCCATGGCACCGGGTGGAGCAGCTGGTCGTATCGGCGGATGGCGGGGTCGGTGAGGAGGGTGCGTAGTTCGTCGGGGGCGGGGTCGGTGACCAGGCACAGCCAGGCGAGGCCTGCGCCGATGCGGATCTCGGGCGGTTGGCCGGGGTCCGACCAGAGGTCCCGGGCCCATCCGGGGGCGTGGCTGTCGTGCTGTTCGCGGGCGCGTTGGGCGATCGCCAGGATCAGGCTCATCCGGGCCACCGCGTCGTCTTCGGTCGCCAGTCTGGCGTGCAGGGCCGTGGAGAGGTGTGGTTGTTCGCCGGTTGCCGCCGCGAGGGCGTAGGCGATTGTGGTGCGGACTTCGGGGTCGGGGTCGCAGAGGAGCGGGAGCAGGAGGTGCAGGTCGTCGGTGACGGCCTGACGGGCGGCCTGGATCGTCCAGTCCACCGGGCACACCGTGCTGCCCTCGACCACCGCCGGGTCTTCGGCGACCCGGAGCAGGCCTTCGCGTGATCCGTCCCCGATGTGCTGGCACCGGCCGATCTCGGCGACCAGGCGAAGGGTCCGGGCACGCAGTTCGGGGCGCCCGGTCGCCGCGATCCGCAGCAGGAACGGTACCGCGAGTGCTCCCACCGCGATCGTGCCGCCCTGGTGGTGGAGAGTCGTCCAGAGCCGGCCCAAGGCCTCGTCGGCGGCTTCGGCGTTGCCGGACGCGAGCGTGGCGAGCAGGCCGGGGATCTCCTCACCCGGCCCGTAGAAGTGGCGGAACCGCTTCCAGGTGTCGACGACGGCGTAATTCCCCAGGGGCTGTGGTCACGTAATTCCCCAGCCCCTGGGGCTGGCAGGGGCTATTTGGTCGGGGGTTGGGTGGGGTTCTTCGGCCGCTTGTTGGGGCGGTAGCTGGGGCCGTTCATGATGACTTGGTGGCTGGCGTTGATCAGCCGGTCCAGGAGGGACTCGGCGACGACCGGGTTAGTGGCTGTTGTCGTTCCGATCTTGAGGGGTGCGGGTCGAACGGGAGCCTCGATCGGGTGAGTGCGGCGGCCGCCGTGCATGAAAGCAGGGCCTCTTGGTAGCTCGAAGGGTGTCTACGCCAAAGAGCGGTCCAGGAGGCCCTGTTGTCGCAGTTCTACGGCATCACGGGAGCGGAATCCACTTCGGTCACTCTCGCGTGTGACTGCCTGGCACACCGGTTCGGGAACGCCGCCGATCACGGGGTCCGTGCGCGCCGCTACCCGACGGACATGTCCGATGCGGAGTGGGCGGTGGTGCGGCCGCTGCTTCCGGTGCCGGGCTGGCTGCGCGGGCGGGGCGGGCAGCCGGAGGCGTACTGCCACCGCGCGATACTGGACGCGGTCCGCTACCTCGTCGACCACGGAACGAAGTGGCGGGCCATGCCGGCCGACTTCCCGCCGTGGGACCGGGTCTACGCCTTCTTCCGCCGCTGGCGCGACCACGGTCTGGTCCGGGAGTTCCACGACCGGCTCCGCCGCGGGATCCGCGAGAAGGCCGGGCGGGACCCGGAGCCGAGCGCAGGGGTGATCGACTCCCAGTCCGTCAAGGCGGACGCCGTCGTCGGGGCCGACAGCCGCGGCTTCGACGGCGGCAAACTCATCAACGGCCGCAAACGGCACGCCCTGGTCGACACCCTCGGCCTGCTCCTGGGCGTGATGGTCACCGCCGCGGACACCGGCGACCGCACCGCCGGGCAGGTTCTGCTCGCCCGGGTCGCCGCCGCCCACCACCGGCTGGCGCTGGTCTGGGCCGACGGCGGCTACACCGGCAGCCTCGTCGAGCACTGCCTGGCCGTCCTCACCCTGGTCCTGGCCATCGTGAAGCGCAGTGACGACATGCGCGGCTTCGTCGTGCTGCCCAAGCGGTGGATCGTGGAGCGGTTCTTCGCCCATCTGATGCGAAGCCGCCGCCTCGTGCGGGACTTCGAGCGGTCAACCGGCAGCGCGGAGGCGATGATCTACTGGTCGGCGACGATGCTCATGACCCGCCGCCTCGCCCGGCCACGGCCTTCGCAAGCGTGAACCGGCCCGGCGCCGGCTCGGCCAGCCACCCGCGCGCCGTCAGCCGCTTCGCCTTCGACCGCAACGCCTCGATCTTCGCGGGCACCGGGTCCAGGCCGAAGCAGCCGACCATCTCCTGGCACGTCAGCGGCCCTTGACCGAGCCGGTTCCGGTCCGCGAGAGCCTGCAGGATGCGCTGGTAGTCCGCCGACAGTGCCGACCAGGCCAGACCCGAACGCCACATCGGCACCACCGACTTCGGCTTCGCCGCCTCCGAAGACGCAGGCGGCGCGGGCGGTTCACCGCGATCCGACGGCTCCTCGGCGGCGTCCGGGCCGGCGACGTCGCCTTCGCCCGGGGACAGCACCTCGCCGACACGCGAACGGGCGATGACCCACTCGCTCCACTCCCGCTCGGCCACGACCAACTCGGCCTGGATACGGTCCGCCTCCTCCCGCAGCGCGTCCACACGACGGCGAGCGGTCAGCTCACGCTCTTCCAGCAGCCCCACGACCGATGGCATCCCCGACCTCCATCAGAGCGACGACACGACACGTCACCCCTCCCCGAGACCGCCGACCCCATGCCCGACCAGCAGAAACACAGCCCTCAAGCCCGGAAAGACAACAGCCACTCACGCCGCAGTATCAGCGCTGACCATGCGCCAGCAGCAAACGAATTTGGCGACGACGGACGAGGGGATCACGACCCGGACAAGGCAGCCAGGGTGCCTTCGTCTACCCCGACATCACGCTTCAAGTTCAGTAGCAAACATGGACAGAACATCACACATGCGCCTGGACCCTTGAGAATTAGACAATAGCCACCCGGACACCCTCGGGAAGATATGGGCGAAACTTTACGATCACCAGAAGCCAATCGAGAGGGACTCGAACTAGCGTGGAAACTATTTCATTCCCGACGCGACCCAACCTGCAGCTCCTGCGCTTCAAGGCAAGCCGTGCGGCATGAATGGGCACAGAAGCTCCACATTCACCCCCCCAGGAAGGCAAGGCGACGCTATGTGATGTGAGTTACATTGCTTTGTGGTCGCTCAGATATATAGTGATTGGCGAATCACCCGGGGGGGTCTTTTAATGATGCTGCTGACGCGTATCGAACAAAATCTGAAGCAAGATGTGCCCGTCACCGCGCTGCTCGACAACAGCACCTGCAGGCGGGCAGTAGCTGCCGCCTGCCGGTTTGGGCCGTCAACTCATCAGTCGCATCGTTTGAACGCTCCTCCGCCGGCACCGGTGGGTTGAGCCAGTCCATCTGGACGCTGAACTCCTTCGCCCGAGGCGGCGACTGGAACGGGCTCGGGCACAAGAACCACCATTGGTTCGTTGGCCTTGGGGATTGCGCACGCCGCACATGGCTATCCAAACACGCAGCTTGGCACCTAGGGCCAGCGTGAAGCCCATTCCTTGGTTCGAGTGAACCATCCTTTGAGCCTTTCCAGCAAAGCTGACATCACCTCCTAATTAGGGGCTACTCAATAGTGATCCCCTGAGTCTGAGGTTTCGGTGGCAAGATACTCCCATGCCTCACCAAATAGGCCGCTAAGGATTCCGCAGTGCCAAACTACCGTCACGGCATTGCGTGCCGCTTGCTCCCTTGATCGCCAAAAAGGAGGATCACGTGCGCTTGCTTGAACTAGATATCAATTCTTCGACCGACATTGAAAACTTCGTAGAATCGGTCCTTGACAACACGCCGTCGCAATCCGACATTCGCTTCGCCGAGCAAGTGATCGAGCGGGGGAGGGCGGTCATCCCGGCCCTCGCCGAAGCGGTGGAGAACTCCCCTTCGGAGGCCATCGTACTGCGCGGTCTGCCCAGATTCAGCGGGGTTGCACAGACGAAGATCCTCACTCTGCTTCTGGCGGACTGCGTGGGAAGGCTGACCGCCTACGCAGACTTCAATGCCTCGGTACTCACCGATATCCGGCCGAATCCTCAGTCCCGTGAGCAGAACGCCCAGCCGGAGCGACTCGGCATGCATAACGACTTCCCGTTCATCGCTGATCGTTCCCGGCCCGCGTTCATTGTCCTGGTCGCACACAAGGCAGTCGGTGAGGTTCCCCGCACGCTTCTCGCCCCAGCCGACGCCCTCGTTGAACGGCTTGGCCCCGAGACCTTGGCGCGCCTTCAGCAGCCTCGGTACACCGCCGTCGTCGGTACGAAGCTCGCCTGGCGCGAACCACGCCGGTTCTCCTTCCCGTTGCTCGTCCGTACCGGTGGCCGGTGGCGTGTGCTGTACCACTTCGACACGATCAGTACCGACCCGGCCCTGCCGGCAGACGAATTTGAGTTCTTTGACGCAGCTCGCCGTCGGCTGGGTGAACTCGCCGACGAGCTCGGCTTCCAGCACGGTCACGCGCTCCGAAAGGGCGAGGCACTGGTCGTGCCCAATGACCATTACCTGCACGGGCGCGAGCAGATGGAGACCGACCGCAGCGACCGGCTCGTGTTCCGGGCCTATGCGACGCATATCGGAGCACGCCCCGCATGGGAGTCGCTCATGGTGAGGCTCGACGATGAGTGACCGCACGGTGATCATAGGGGGCGGTCACGTCGGGCTCACGCTGTACTCCGACATCAGGCGGGCACGTCCGGCCGCCCACGTGAATGTGGTCTCGTCGCGGGTACCCAGATCGGCCGGGATACCACTGACCATGCGCAATACCATGACAGGCGAGGTCGATAGGGTCCCGAGCCTGCTGACGGACTTCTTGCAGTCCGATGACGAGATCTCGGTTTCCCTGGCTTCGGCCGACTGCGTGTTCGTCACGGTACCGGACATCCCCAAGGTGCGCTCCGCTGTGGTGCATCGGCTGCTAAGCGAGTTGGGTGAGCGGCCGGTTTCGGTTGTGATGATCCGTGGGGGCCAAGGCGGTGCCTTATGGCTGGCGGAGTGTCTGGCGGATCCCCGTGCAGCGTCCTGGGAGGTGCTCCTCGTCGAGGACTCGCTCTACGGCTGCCGCGTGAAGGGCAGCGACGTCGAGTACAAGCGCAAGGACGAAATTGGCGCTGCCCACTACGGTCGGGACCCGAGAATCCCGCTCGAGGCGATGGCCCACGCTCTGGGAGATCCGGCATGGCTGCGCAGGTTCACCTTGCGCGCACCGAGCGAGCTCATCTTCGATCCGCTCGGCTACTACATCCACACCGCCGTGGCTCTTGATGCCAGCAATGTGGTGCGAACCGCGAGGGGGGAGAGGTACCTGCACTACAGCGGTGGAATCGACCCCACCCTCGGCGAGCAGCTCAACGCCATGGATGTCGAGCGGGTCGCACTGGCCTCGGCGTACGGCGTGAAGAGCGAAACGTTTCCACAGATCCTCAAGCGGCAGTACGGACACGAGCCGCGATCGACCTTCTACGACACCATGGCTGCGACTCACGACCTCTATCGTTCGCTTTCGCCGATGGACATGGACAGTCTGCGGCTCTCGCGCACGTTGCGGGAGGACATCCCCTCCTTGTTCACCATGCTGGAGCTCGCGCGGGTCCAGGACGTCCCCATGCCGGTCACACGTGCCTTCGCCGACGCGCTCCCCTACCTGTTGGACCGGGTCGGCCTCGCCATCGCGGACATCGACCTCTACCCACGGCTGGCTCCCGGCATGGACGGCGCATCGGTGAAACGCCTGTTGGACGATCGTGCGAAGCACCCGGCTGAGGGGACTGATGACGGTGCATGACATCAACGCTCAGGTCCGCGACATCGTCGTCGGAATCTGGCTCAAGGCGCTGGAGTACGACGATCCCGAGCCGGAGGACAGGTGGTTCGACTTCGGCGGTGACAGCCTTGGTGCCGTCCAGCTCGCCGGCCGCCTCGAGCGGGAGGGGATCTCCGTTGACATCGCCGAGTTCTTCAAGTCGCCGACGTTGCAGTGGCTCGTACAGGCGGCCAGTGACGCCATGGCGGCCGGGCAGGGCCCGCAGGCCGCGACTGCTCCTTCCGCCCCGGGCCTGGAGCAGCTGCCCCTCACCCCGACCCAACTCTTCACGGTGATCGCCGACGGTGACACCCGAAACTGGCACAACGATCATCTGACCGTGCGGTTGTGCGAACACGCCACTCGTGAAGGGGTGAAGCGTGCGGTCCAGAGCCTCGCCATAGCCCACCCAGCACTTAGCGCTCGGTTCACGTGCGACGATGGCCGATGGACCCAGACACTCGCCCCCGCCAGTCTTCGCTCAATCCCCCTGGTGTCACTCGCGGTGAAGGGCCCCGAAGACGTCGGACCGGTCGACGCCGCTGTCCGCGAACTGGGGGCACGCTTCGACATCGCCCGCGGCGACCTGTGTGTGGCACTGGTCTGGGAGCACGAGGAACGGCCGATCGCACTCACCCTCCTGTTCCACCACCTCTGCGCCGACGGCCACAGCGTGGACGTACTCCAGCACGACCTCGTGGCGGCGCTTCACGAGCCGGCCGGCTCCGTCCCCCGCGAGGACAACTACCTGCCATGGCTGAACTGGCTCGCCGGGCAGACTGCGGGTCGGCGGATTACCGGGACCGACACCACCTTTGACAGCGAACTCACGATCCCGATGTCCGAGTTGCGGCATGCGGAGCTCCGACTGGAAACCGGCGACCTCGGGTCCCGGGAGATCGCGCCCGCCATCCTGGCCGCCATGAGCCGTGCTGTGCGGGAGCTTTCCGACGTGAGTGCCCGCAGTATCGACATCACGTGGCACGGTCGCGAGCCGATCCAGGGCTGGCCGTCACTGGCCTCCACCGTCGGTTGGTTCTCCCAGCTCAGGCGGCTCGAACTTCCGCTGGGCAAGGCCTGGGCAGTGCCCGAGGCCGGCCGGGCGCTCAAGACGCTCGAGCAGGCCAATGAGTCCTTCGTGACCGGCGACTCCACCGCCGCCTTGCTCACCGCACCCGCCGCGCTGTACCTCAACTACCGCGGCTCGCTTCGCAACACGCTCTGCGCTCCGGTGAGTGACTGCCAGCCCGTCGACCTCGACTTCGGACCGCAGTCGTCGCCCGACACTGCCACGTCGTATCACCTACGCGTCGTCGCGGACCGCGTTGACGGAGGTGTCCGGCTCGGATTGAAGTACCGGGCGGACTCCCCCGTCGCCGCCGGCGTCATTGAATCCCTCAACGAAGGACTGGCTCCGTGAGCGGAATAGTTGCCAGCGCCGGTCAGCGCATCGGCCTTCTGGTGGGCGGCAGCCCATCGGCCCCCTTCGGCGACCTGCTCGCCCAGGCCCGTGACCGGGGAATCCCTGTGCTGGTGCCTGCCGCGGTCGCCGCGTCCACCCCGGAGGTACCGGCTCTGGTCAACTCCATGGGTATCCGATGGGAGGAGGTCGGCGAGGACCTGGTGGTCGTCGGACACGAGCGCGGGCTGGACACGATCATCACCTTCGACGAGGCGTTCGCCTACGAGTGCTTGGCCGCGACCGTACAGCTGCGAGGCTCCGACGCGCCCCGTCCGAAGGACAAGCTCGACATGCGGATCCTGCTCAACGAGCGGGGTCTGTCCCACACCAGGGTGTGGGAGCTGGCTTCGGAGGGCGACGTCGCCGCAGCGATGCGGGACGCCGGGACCATCGTGGTCAAGCCTCGGCGGGGCGTCTCCAGCTGCGATGTGGTGGTCGCCCGCGACCTCCCTTCCTGGCGACGGTCCGTGGCGGAGCGCGAAGTGGACCTGGCGTCGGGCGAGTTCTACGCCGAGGAGTTCCACGAGCATCTCCCCTTCGGTGAGCACCAGGACTGGTATGCCTCCTACCTCTCCGTCGATGTGTTCAACGGCGTCGACGGGCCCGTGTACCTGGCCGCGGACCGCAAGAAGCCGGCGGCCAACTACGGCGAGACAGGCGCACTCGTGCCCTCTCGGGTCACCGCGGCGGAGCGCACCGCCCTGGAGGTCTGGGCCGGCGGGATCGCCGCCCTGTGGAAGGGGCTGTGGCCCGCCTTCCACATCGAGTTCGTGCATACCGCGCAGGGCTTCCAGCTGATCGAGGTCAACCCTCGGCTCGGCGGTCATCTGCACGTGATGGTGAAAGCGGTCTCGGACGACGGCGACCTCATCGGATCGGTGCTCGACACAGCCTCCGGGGGCACCCCGCGGGTCCCGCAACTCCGCGGCCATGCGAGCTACTTCCTCGTCCACCCGCCAGAGGACGCACTGGCCCTCGAGTCCCTACCGGACTACCGGAGCCTGGTGCGCCGGCACGCGAACGTCAGCGTGGCCGTCCGACGCCGGACCACCGACGAGTTCGACTCCCGTAGCGGAACGCTGAACGCGCTGTGCGGACTGCTCGTCACGGCGCCGGACGCCGACGCGCTCCGGGAAGAGATCGACCGAGCGCACGCACACGTCATCTCCACCGCCCGTTTTAGCTACGGAGGTGCCGAATGACCATCTGGGCCCGCATCGCCGAATTGGCGGCCGCCCAGCCGGATCTGGACGCCTACGTCGGGACCGAGGGAAGGCGGACCTATGCCGATCTGTTCTCCGACGTCACCGCCATGGCCCGGCGGATCAAGGAGTCGGTGCCCCGCGACCACGTGGTCGCCGTCTCCGGACAGCGGGGATACGGCACCCTGACCTGTCTGCTGGCCTGCCTCGCTACCGGCCGGGTCTATCTGCCGATGGACGAAAGGTGGCCGACCCATCGCGTTGATCTCGTGGTCTCCGAGGCCGGCGCGGCCGTCGTCCTGGAAGTCGCCGAGGACGCCACCGTGCGGGTCGTCCCGGTCCCCGTCGCAGGCTCGGTGGCACCGCACACCGGACTGGCATACGTGATCTTCACATCCGGCTCCACCGGAACTCCCAAGGGAGTCATGGTGGCGGAGACGGTGCTCGAAGAGCGGCTCAGCGCGCTGCTCCCTCTCCTGGCTGAGCACCAGGCCGTCAGGTTCGTCCTCAACACCTCCATCTCCTTCGACATTTCCCTGGTCGAGCTGCTGCTTCCGCTCCTGGCCGGAGGTACGATCGTCTGCCCACCGCCGCTGACAGGCGATCCCCGGGCTTTCGCCGACTTCGTCAGCAGGCACGCGGCCACGCACATCCAGGGAACGCCGAGTTTCTTCAAGCTCATCGAGGCCTTCGGCCTCATGCTCTCGAAGGACCTGGAGATGTGGTGCGGGGGCGAGGCGCTGGATGCCAGGCTCGCCCAGCAGCTGGTCGACCGGTACAGGACCGTACGCAACTTCTACGGTCCGACCGAGGCCACCATCTGGTGCACGTTCCACACCCTGACGCCGGATGCCCTCGGCTCGGTCGGACTACCCTTCGGCGGCACCGCGATACTCGCCCCCGGAGCGAGCGCCCAGAGCCCAGGCGAACTGATCCTCGCCGCGCACGGACTCGCGGCCGGCTACCTGCGTCCCACCGACGATGAGGGCCGCTTCATGGAGCTGGCCGGACACGGCCGGGTCTACTACACCGGAGATTCGGGGTACCTTGCCGCGGACGGCAGGGTGCACATCACCGGCCGGGTCGATGACCAGGTGAAGGTCAACGGCCACCGTCTCGAGCTGACCGAAATCGAGTCGGCCGTGGAGAGCCACCCCGACGTGCGGCAATGCGCCGCGTTCGTCGTCGCTGGCTCCGAAGAGGGCTCTCCGAAACTGGCAGCCACCTACGTTGTGAATGGAAGCGTGTCGGTGCGGGAACTGCGAGGGCACCTGCGCCGCATCCTGCCGTCCTACGCGGTTCCCCAGCAGCTGCGAGAGGTGGACGCGATGCCGTTGACCACCGCCGGCAAGGTGGACCGACAGCTTCTGCGTGCGAACCTCTCCGCGGCGTCGGAAACCGAGAGGACGTCAGGCAAATGACCGTTCAGCAGATGATCGGAAGGATTGATCCGGCGTCCCGCTCCGACTGGATCCTGCCCGCCGACGTCGCCAGGGCCGCAGGGGCCGAGTCCCTCCAGGGAAAGCGCGTCGGCGTGGTCGGTGGCGGACTCACCGGGCTCACCAGCGCCTTCATCCTGGCTGGGATGGGGGTTCACGTGGACCTCTTCGAAGCTGCCGGGCGCTTCGGCGGAAGGGTCCTGACCCTGCGCAACGGCGACCGACTCCCCGGTGACCCGTCCCGGGTGATGACTCTGCCGGGAGATCAGTTCGTGGAGGCCGGAGCCACTCGGATACACCCCCACATGGTCACCATGGAGTATCTGCGCATGCTCGATGTGCCAGTCGCTCCGATCGTCACCCGGAACGACGACGCCCTGATCCACCTCGCGGACAGCAGCGGGTCCAAGGTGTTGCGCCAGCGGGACTGGTGGCAGGAGGTGCGTCGCCTCGCCATACGACCGGACCTGGCCGAGCTGTACCTGCACCTCCTGGCGGACAGCGCCGAAGACCAGGCACCGCACCGCACGCGCCGTGCCCTGAACGCTCTGAGCGACGTAGGAGATCCTATGGCGCCCTCAGCTCCGGGCTGCGAGCCGCTCGCGTCGTCACTGCTCGTGGACAGCGCTCCAGCCCGAGCTCTGCTGGCTGACCTGTCCGCCCTCAAATCGACCACGTTGTTCCGCATCGTCGGCGGCAGCGACCTGATGGTTGAGCGGTTGGCAGAGCAGATTCCCCCTGCCCAGCGGCACCTGGATCACCGACTCACCTCAGTCGTCACCACGGGCGACCGGGTCCGGCTGGGCTTCGCGACGCCGGAAGGAGAGCGTCACGAGACCTACGACCATGTCGTGCTGACGCTTCCGCCGCACCAACTCGCCGAGGTGGTAGAGGACTTCCCCGACGACGTTCGCGTTGCGCTCAGGGCTCCGGAGCCGCGGCCAGCCGTGAAGGTGTTCCTCACCTACGCCCAGCGGTGGTGGGAGCGCGAGCTGGGGATCTTCGGCGGTACGTCCTACCCGGCCTCGCTCATAGACCGCCTGTGGTACCCGAGCACGGCGTGGCACGCGACCGGCGGAACCCTCACGGCCTACAGCCTCAAGGACAACGCCAGTCAGCTCGATGCCATGGACGAGGAGACTCGCCACGAACTCATCGTCGACCGGATCGCGGAACTCCACCCAGGGATCCCGGCTGCCGCGGAGCCCGTCGCCGTCCAGTCGGTGTCGTGGTCGCAGGTACCGTACATTCACGGTGCCTGGGTGAACTGGCCTGGCTACTACGACCTTCCGGTCTTCCAACGGCTGCATCAGGGTATGGGCCGGGTCCAGTTCGCGGGAGACTGGCTGAACCCGCTGACCGCGTGGATGGCCGGCGCCTTCTCGTCTGCGGGCGAGGCTCTGCTGAGGACGATTCAGAACGCTTGCGAAAGGCGATAACGCTATGTCACGAGTACTGCTCATAGGCTCGGATAGGAACTTCGCGGAGGCTTGCGTGGCACGCGGCCTGGATGTGGTCGCCGTCCGCAACGCCAGCGTATTCAGCAACGGACTGCTCACCTTTCCCGAAGAAGTCCGCCAGGTGGCCGTCCCGAACCAGAGCGACCTCGAGCAGGTGGTGAGCGGACTTGGCCATGCCGGCCTGGCCATGGGCGACTTCGATGCGGTCTACACCAACTTCGAGTTCGCCGTGGTGATGGCGGCTGGCCTGGCCCAGAACCTGGGCCTGCCCGGGCTCGGCACCGAGGTGGCCGTGCGAATGCGCGACAAGTACCTACAGAAGCAGCGGCTGGCCGAGAAGGGAATCCCCGTCGCGGAATCACGGGTGTTCCACACACCCCCGGCACTCGCGGACGTGGAGGCACTGGGGTTCCCCCTCGTGCTCAAGCCGGTTGCCGGGGCAGGAACCGAGTCGACGACGCGGGTCGACGACGCGAAGGCCTTCCAGCGGGCGGCCGACGCATTCTTCTCGACCAAGGGCGCCCGGCAGGTCCTGTTGGTAGAGCAGTTCATCGCCGGAGAGGAGTTCGTCCTCGACGGCTGGGTGCACGACGGTGTCATCGGATTCAGCTCGCTGGGCCGGTACGAGCGGCCCTGCCTGGAAGTCGCCACTTCCGGCACGTCCCTGCGGATGTACCGCTGCTCGGAGGCGACGCACCCGGGCCTCGCGGAGCGGGCCACCAAGCTGGCGGCCGACGCACTGACCGCCCTCGGCATGTGCAGCGGTGTCTTTCACCTGGAGTTCTTCCGGCTTCCGGACGGCGGCCTCGTCTTCAGCGAATGCGCCGCGCGGCGCGGGGGTGCGATGGTGGAGGAGGAGATCCGGCTCGCCCGGTCCGTCTCACTGGCCGAAGCCTCCGTCGACCTCTGCCTGGGGGCGGCTCCGCAGACAGCACCGACGGCACAGGTTCTCGAGGTGGGGTCGATCCATCCCAAACTGCCCGCCGGCGTGGTCCTCGACCTTCCGAACATCCACCGCCTGGCTCAGCAGGACGGCGTGGAGTACGTCCGGTACTTCACGTACCTGGGAGCTACCTCCTCCGGAAGCTTCACCTCGACTGACCAGCGGGCGGCCGCGATGCTGGTGAGCGCTCCCACGCTGACCGAACTCGACAAGCGTCTCGAGCACGTGGAGACGATGTTCCTGGACGAGACGGTCCTGAGCCCGAACGCTTCCCCCCGCCACATGCGGGAGTTCCAGGTCGAGGTGCTCGGTCGTGGAGATTTGGCGGACCGCTCCTACGCGGCTTCGTCGGGTGGCGCCGAATCCAGGCGGAACTCGTGAACCCTGAACAGGTCCGCCGTCTCGCCGGGCCCCGGGTCCTTGTCGTGGACCCGGGGCGGTGTCCTTGACGAGCCGGCCAGCCGCGACGAGGTCGTGGACGTTGTCGGGGTTGATGAAGTACCCGGTGCCTACCGTGCACGGGCCGTCGG